>JAADIA010000098.1 GCA_013151555.1 Nitrospirota bacterium
GGAAGAATAAGGAAAAATCCCTCCCATCGCCAGAAGAAAAACCATTAAGCTGATTATGATTGCCAACCTGGGCAACCCGGCATAACCGGTCCTACCAACTCTCCAAAAATTTGCTTTGAACATCTTGCACCTCCCCTTAAGATTTTAGGCTTGAAGTCAATTAACTTTCAACTTTTAACTTTAAACCTTAAACTTTCAACCTTCAACTTTTAACCGTCTCCAGTAACCCGGCAGACTCCTTCACTTTCCGGGCAATCTCTTCCATCGCTTCCGGATGGGCCTTGAAGTAAGATTTAGCATTTTCCCTGCCCTGCCCAATCCTCTCTTTATTATAAGTAAACCAGGCTCCTGCCTTTTCAATTAGTCCCTGCTCCACAGCTACATCCAGGATGGAACCTTCTTTGGAAATTCCTTCTCCATACATAATATCGAACTCCACTTCCCGGAAAGGGGCAGCTAACTTGTTCTTGGCCACCTTAACTTTGGTTCTATTACCTATTATCTGTTGTCCCTCTTTGATCGGGGCTCTCCTTCTTATATCCAGACGGACGGAAGAATAGAACTTCAAGGCCCGGCCGCCGGGGGTAGTTTCCGGATTGCCGAACATCACCCCGATCTTCTCTCTGATCTGATTGACAAAAATGACACAAGTCTTCGACTTGCTTATAGCTGCCGTGAGCTTACGCAAAGCCTGGGACATAAGGCGTGCCTGCAAAGCCATGTGGCTATCTCCCATATCCCCTTCGATCTCCGCTTTAGGAACGAGGGCAGCTACAGAATCCACCACGACTAAATCTACGGCATTACTCCTTACCAGCGTCTCCACAATTTCCAGCGCTTGCTCACCCCAGTCCGGTTGAGATACAAGAAGGTTTTCAATGTTCACTCCTAACCGGCGGGAATAGTCCGGATCTAAGGCGTGCTCAACATCAACAAAAGCAGCTATACCTCCTTGCTTCTGTACTTCGGCTACAATGTGAAGAGCTAAAGTCGTCTTCCCGGAGGATTCCGGACCGAATATTTCTACTACTCTTCCGCGCGGAACTCCCCCAATACCCAAAGCTAAATCGAGACCGAGAGATCCCGTCGGTATTGTTTCTACCCGAACAGCGGCTCCGGATTTCCCCAGTCGCATAATAGACCCTTTGCCAAACTGTTTCTCAATCTGAGCCAGAGCTAAATCAAGAGCTTTTTCTTTATCACTTTTCTTCTCTTCCGCCATAACTTCCCTCCCTTATTCTCACTTCAATTCACATCGTTTAATTTTAACCACAAAGATTATTTAAATTTATTCACCGCAGATTTCGCAGAGATTCAGGAGAACGGTTGATCACAATCTTCTCTTTGACAGGATTTACCCGATTGATAAGATTTTTTTAATTATATTATGTAATTATACTTTTAACTTTAATCCGGTTTATCATGTTAATCCTGTCTAAATTCTTTTATTTTGCTAACATGCAGTGGCTTATACTCCGGACCTCCGGGTTTAAGGATACTTTGCATTACGGTTATTTTTTTCACTTTCATCGCCCCAAGAGAATAGCTCTTCTCTGCTTTGATTGCCTCAATCAGCTTATCTTTATTTTTAGAAGATTTTACTCTTCCCAGAGTCAGATGAGGATGATATTCTCTTTCTTCTGCCGGGAAACCTCTTCGCTTCAGGTTCGTTTCCAACCTTTGCTGAATCCGGGAAAGAATCTTCCCACCTTCTTCCGCTCCTACCCAGACTACTCGCGGGTTATCTAATTTAGGAAAAGCTCCTAATCCTGAGAAGGAAAGGAGAAAAGGAGTTGTTTTCTCAATAGCTTCATCAGTAGCGTTAAAAACATCCTCTAAGCGCAGGGGAGAAACAGAACCTAAAAACTTCAGGGTGAGATGGATGTTCCCGGGTTCTACCCACCTGACATAAGCTCCGGACTTCTTCAAGATCTCCTGAATAGCCGTTAATTTTGACCGCACCTCGGAGCTTAACTCAATAGCGATAAAAGTTCTTATACTCATCAGTAAAATCAATAGGACGCAGATAAAAACAGATTAAAGGATTAAAAAAATATGGTTCTTCTCCAAAAAAGTGTAGTTATCCACAATCTTCTCTATAATTCTGTTGGTTAATCAGAACTTTCTTTTGACAGCCTGCCTGCCACAGGCAGGGATAAATTTGTTTTACCTTAACTTTCTTCTCTCCAAAATTTAATAGTAATCCTACCTGTTTACCGGTGGCCGTTAGATAATTTCCCAATTGATTTACTTGATTTTTATCCTGTCTATCTTGTTCATCCTGTCAGAATTTCTTTAATGATTATTTTTCTTACTACTATTTTGGAGACGCGCCAAAATATTTAATTATTCCTTCAACAGGTATCTTCTTACCATATCCAGGGCCATCTGGGAAGCTTTCAGCTTGATCACTTCTCTATTCCCGGAAAAATGATGTTCTTCGGCAAAAATAGCATTGTCGGCAGCTACAGCAATATAAACCAGGCCTACCGGTTTTCTCTCTCCTCCCCCCGGGCCCGCAATGCCTGTAACCGCCAGCCCAAGGTCAGCTCCGCTTGTTTCCTTTATTCCCTTGGCCATAGCCTGAACCGTCTCCCGGCTAACCGCCCCGAACTGCTTAATTGTCTCTACCGGAACATGAAGGATTTTTGTTTTCGCTCCCTCACTGTAAGCTACTACTGAGCCTTGAAAATAACCGGAGCTTCCCGGGATATTAGTTAGACGATGAGAAATCAGGCCTCCTGTGCAAGATTCAGCTACAGCAAGGGTCTTCTTCCGCATTAATAAGAGAACTCCCACTACTTTTTCCAGGGCTTCTTCGTCCACTCCAAAGATATAGTCTCCCAATCGTTCCCTGATTTTACTCTCCAGGATTTCTATCATCCCGTCCAGCCTCTTTTTATCTCTATCTCCAGCAGTAATCTTTACTTTCACCTCTGTATCATTAGTCAGCAGCTCAATATCAAGGTTATTGTTCTTAACCTTCAATACATCCTCAATCTTCTTTGCTACTTCCGATTTATTCAAACCGGTTACTTTTAATAAACGTGATTTAATCATTTTTATTAATTCTGCTTTTTTTAACTCTGTGCCTTTGTGCCTCAGTGCCTATATATCCATTCATGCCGGAGGCACAGGTTAAGTCTTCTTATTCGTTCTCTCCTCGGAGAAAAGATATCTATGTCTATAAAGGTAAAAAGCTCCAGAGATGACCGTTAAAATGACCGTAATATACATTAAGTAAAGAAGAAAGAACTGGAACCAGGCATCTGCGGATTTTGTCCAGAAGCTAAAGAAAGTACGAGCCGTATCCCGGAGAGAGATGAAAATCAAGATAGTAAATATAGCCACCATCTGGGAAACTGTTTTATGTTTTCCTCCCCTATCGGCAGCCAGGATCTCTCCCTGGGAAGCAGCTAAAAGTCTCAAACCGGTTACGGCAAACTCTCTGCTGATAATGATAATAACCGTCCAGGCAGGAATATAGATTTCTTTCAGGCCGACGAAAGAAACGAAAGCGCTTACAATCAATATTTTATCAGCTAAAGGGTCCATCAACTTTCCAAAGTTGGTAACCATATTCTTGCGACGAGCCAATCTCCCATCATAAATATCTGTCAAAACCGCTCCGGTAAAGAAAAGAAGGGCTAAATATTTGGCATAAAGATTGTCGGCAAAGAGGAAAATCATAAATATGAAAGCTGCAGCAATGCGCATTAAAGTCAGACGATTAGGCAAGTTCATTTTCTTCCGTCTCCATAAATTCCGGGCTATGAGTCAATATCTGGCGAGGTTTACTTCCCCGGGGGGGGCCGATTATTCCTTCCGCTTCCATTCTGTCGATCAGACGAGCAGCCCGGTTGTACCCAATACGAAATCTTCTCTGAAGAGTGGAGGAAGAAGCTTGTCCGGACTCCAAAATAGTTCGCACGGCTCTCTCAAACAGTTCATCCTCCTCCTGCTTGGGGTAAGAGTTGGATTCAGCCTTCTCAAACATTCCTTCCCGATACTCCGGTTCCTGCTGTGATTTCAGGAAATCGACTACCTTCTCTATCGCCTGATCACTGACCCTGGACCCTTGAGCCCGGATAGGTTTGGAGAGTCCCGCAGGCAGGAAAAGCATATCCCCTTTTCCCAATAATCTCTCGGCTCCGTTCATATCCAAGACAGTGCGGGAATCAACCTTGGAAGCGACCTGGAAAGAGATGCGGTAAGGAAAGTTAGCCTTAATTACCCCGGTGATCACATCTACGGAAGGACGCTGAGTAGCTAAGATAAGATGGATACCCACGGCTCTGGACAATTGTGCCAGCCGGGAAATAGCTTCTTCTACCGTGGCCTGAGCCACAGCCATAAGGTCGGCTAACTCATCAATGATGACGACAATGTAAGGAAGAGGTTCAGGATCTTTACGAATCTTATTATAGCGGTCAATATTCCGAGCCCCCACTTGAGCCAGGAGCTTATACCTGCCTTCCATCTCCTCTATAACCCATTTCAGAGCCGAGGAGGCTTTCTTAGTATCAGTTACCACCGGACTTATCAAATGAGGAATCCCATCGAAGGAAACGAGCTCTACCCGTTTAGGATCAATCATCAGAAACTTCACCTCTTCAGGGGTAGCTCGATAAAGAAGGCTGATAATTATAGAGTTGATACAGACCGTTTTTCCCGAACCGGTCGTCCCGGCGATAAGAAGATGGGGCATCTCGGCTAAATTGCTGAGGAGAGCATTTCCCCGGACATCTTTTCCCAGGGCCAGGGTCAGTTTGGAGGAAGCTTCCTGAGATTCTTTGCTGCTCAAGATCTCTCTCAGATAAACGAAACAAGGATGGGGATTGGGAATTTCAATTCCTACCACGGACTTTCCCGGAATAGGAGCAAGGATACGAACACTAGGCGTCTTCAGAGCCAGGCTGATGTCGTCAGCCAAAGAGGTAATACTGCTCACCTTGACGCCGGGAGCTAACTCCAGTTCATAACTGGTGATTACCGGTCCCTCGTTGACCTGAACAACTTTCGTCTTTACCCCAAATTCTTTGAGGGTATCTTCTAACAGCTTTGAGTTTTTGCTGACATCTTCTTCTTTGCCTCTTTCCATCCGAGGCGGGAGATTTAAAAAGGATAGAGGCGGGAGCTGAAAGGCACCTCCCCGGGCAGAAGGCAAAGGCTGAGGCTGAGGCTGAGGCTGAGGTTTAGGTTTCTCTCTCCGGACCAAGGGGAGAGCAGAGGCAAGCTTTTCTTTAGGAGGCAACCTTTTTCTTTCTATTTTAATCTTCTTTTTTCTCTTCATTCCCTTCAGAAAAGCAAAAAACTTATATAAAGTCCTTACCAGGTAAACAACTATCGTCTTTATTTTCCGGCTGAGATAGACGACCAGGGAAGTAAAAGATAATTCCGTAGCCAGAAGGATTCCTAAAGCAAAGAACACGGCTACAATTAGGTAAGCTCCTATGTCTCCGGACAAACCGGTCAATTGATTTGAGAAAGAGTAACCAACGATCCCCCCTAACTGGAATCCCCTTTCCTCGGCAGCTATTAAATCTTTTAAAGTGAAACCGGGCTGGATTGAACTTCTCAACGCCAGGAAAGCAGAGCTTGCTATAAGAACTAAAATAATCCCGCCAAATTTTATCGGTAACCGTTGAGGAACGATTCCCCGGAACTTGCTTAAGGACCAAATTCCGGTTAGAAAAGGGATGAGATAAGATGCCAGGCCGAAGCTAAGAAGAAGCCCGAAAGCTAAATGTGCTCCCAACCATCCGGCATAGTTGTTAGAGGGAATATTCGGAGGGGAGGTATAGAAAGAGATGTCGTCCGGAGTAAAGGAGAAAAGGCTGAGGAAAATGAAGATACTAAGAGCCAGGAGAAAAACTCCCCATATCTCATTTTTTCGACTCTGGCTAAGGAAATCAAAAAACTTCATAGCTCCTTTAAATACCCTAAACAGGCACAGAGACACAGAGGCACAGAATGAAAAAAAACAGCGGGGATTAATTCCCGATTGCTACCCTTTGTGCCTTCTATTACTTTGTGCCTTTGTGCCTTTCTTTATCTCCCCGTATGCCCGAATCCGCCACTCTCCCGCTGCGTGGATTCCAGTTCCTCAACCAACCTTAACTCTGCCTGAGCAACCGGACAGATGACCAACTGAGCGATACGTTCTCCTCTCTTTACACAAAAAAGCTCTTTTCCCTGATTAATCAGAATAACTCCTACTGTTCCCCGATAGTCACAGTCCACAGTCCCCGGGCTGTTAACAACGCTGATCCCGTGTTTAAGAGCCAGGCCACTCCGGGGACGAACCTGTCCTTCAAACCCCGGGGGAATAGCTACCTGAATACCGGTAGGAATTAGTTTTATCTCTCCGGGATTCAAAATCTCCTCATCCTTAACTGCTGCATGGAGATCCATTCCACTGGCGCCTTCACTCATAGAAGCCGGAAGAGGAATATCATCATTTCCCGGTAGTTTCTTAATTTTAACCTCGATTTTCTTCATTTTTCTCCTACAATTTAAAAACAAAAAGCTTTAACCCGGGAGGCTTAGAGGACATAAATCTATTTTTTTCAACCGGCAGTTTTATTTTCCTGTTAGTCGGTTTTCTGAATAGCATCCTTACGACTCAAATTAATTCTCCCCTGTCGGTCTATTTCCATAACCTTAACCGGAAATTCATCTCCAACCTTTACTTCATCTTCAACTTTCTTTACATGGTAATCAGCTAACTTGGAGATGTGAACCAATCCTTCCTGGCCGGGAAGAACCTCGACGAAAGCTCCGAAATCCATGATCTTCTTGACCTTACCCTGGTATATTTTTCCTACCTCGACCTCAGCAGTAATATCCCCGATCATCTTCAGGGCCTTATCGGCTCCCTCCTTATTAGGAGCAGCAATGGTAATCTCTCCATCATCCTCGATATCGATCTCAGCGCCTGTTTTCTCAATAATCTTCCGGACCATCTTACCTCCGGGTCCAATAACTTGTCCTAATTTGCTTACCGGTACCCGGGTAACGATTATATGAGGAGCAAATTTCGAGACAGAAGAACGGGGTTGATCCATTACTTGAGCCATATCATCCAGAATAGAGAGAATAGCCGTCTTAGCTTGAGCGAAGGCCTCTTTCAAAATTTCCTGGGTTACTCCTTCCACTTTAAGGTCCATCTGGATAGCTGTAATACCTTGTCTCGTTCCCGTTATTTTAAAATCCATATCGCCGAAATGGTCTTCAGATCCGGTAATGTCCGTGAGTAAGACATGTTTTTGGCCTTCCTTTACCAATCCCATGGCAATACCGGCCATTGAGGCTTGGATGGGAACTCCGGCATCCATAAGGGCAAGAGAACCTCCACAGACAGTAGCCATAGAAGAAGAACCGTTAGATTCCAGGATATCGGAAACAATTCGAATGGTATAAGGAAACGTCTCGTTTGGAGGCAAAACCGATTTCAACGCCCGCTCGGCAAGAGCCCCATGTCCGATCTCCCGTCTTCCCGGACCCCGGATCGGTCTTATCTCACCGACACTGAAGGAAGGAAAGTTGTAATGGAGCATAAAACTTTTAAAGGTTTCCTCTTTAAGCCCATCTTGTCTCTGTTCATCACGCGATGTCCCCAGAGTAGTAGTAACTAAACTTTGAGTCTGCCCCCGGGTGAAAACAGCGGAACCATGGGTGCGGGGAAGGACCGCGACTTCACAACTAATTGGCCGGATTTCAGAAGGCTTTCTTCCATCCGCGCGTATTCCCTTTTCAATAATTGCTTTCCGCATTTCTTCCCCTTCGATCTCTTCTATAACCGATTTTATCTCATTTTCCTTGTCTGGGAAACTCGGAGCAAGATTAGTGAGAACATCTTCTACCAGTTGGCGACGCCGTTCCTGCCTCTCCAGTTTATCCATAGGAACCATAAGCCCGGCTATTTTTTCTCCGGCCAGCTCTTTTACTCTCTTTATTATCTCCTCATCAATTTTATAGAGATGAATATCCCTTTTCTTTTTCCCGGCTGTTTCCGCTAAACGCTCGATGTGAGAAACGATATCCATTACGGCTTTATGCCCAAAGAGAAAAGCTTCTTGAAGTATCTCTCCCTCCAAATTCTTTGTTTCCCCTTCTACCATATTTATTCCATCCTTAGTCCCCGCCACTACCAAATCCAGGTCACCTTTCTCTATCTGAACATGAGTGGGATTGATAATAAATTCCCCCCCTTGCCTTCCCACCCTTACCGCTCCTATAGGTTTGGAGAAAGGAATGTCGGAGATAGCCAAAGCAGCCGAGGCCCCAATCATAGCCAGGATATCAGGATCGTTCTCAGCGTCAGCAGAGAGGACCGCCGCCATAATCTGCACTTCATTCCGGAATCCGGAAGGAAACAAAGGCCGGAGAGGACGGTCTATAAGGCGAGCGGTAAGAGTCTCTTTTTCCGTTGGCCTCCCTTCCCTTTTGAAGAAACCTCCCGGTATCTTCCCGGCAGCATAAGTTTTCTCTCGATAATCTACGAAAAGAGGAAGAAAACCTCTGTCTTCTCTAACCTCTTTAGAGGCAACTACCGTCACTAGAACGATGGTATCTCCATATTGGACAGTAACTGCTCCATCAGCCAATTTAGCTAAACGACCGGTCTCAATAATTAACTTTTTCTTTCCTAATTCCATTTCTAGTCTTTCCATTATAAACAATCCTCTCTTCAGCAGTAAGTGGTAAATTGTAAGGATATAAGAGCAAAAAACTTAATCCTTAGCACGAAGTAAGCGTCTTAATCCTCAATCCTATCCTTTGCGCCTTTATTTTCGCAAGCCGAGTTTTTTGATTACAGCTCGATATCTTTCGATATTCTCTCTCTTTAAATAATCAAGCAACCGGCGCCGTTGGCTAACCATCATGAGCAATCCTCTTCGGCTATGATGGTCTTTTTTATTAGCCTTAAAGTGCTCTGCCAAACTATTAATTCTTTCCGTTAGAAGAGCAATCTGTACTTCAGAAGATCCGGTATCTTTCTCATGAACTTTAAACTGGCTGATGACTGTTTCTTTCTTCTCTTTAGTTAAAGCCATTTTCCCTCCTTAAACCTTGTTCTGGCAAGTGTAAATCGCACGTGAATATGAAAAATAACGAATTAATAAGACAGAGATGCCATTTTAAGTTTAGCACGGGTTTGAATTTTTGTAAAGGGAATCCTTAAAATTTTTCGGGCTATTTCTCTATCTTTTGCTATCTGTTTTTTTGCTTCCTCTCTATGAGAAAAGTGTCTTTTTCCTCTTATCTTCTTCAAAAAAACAACTTCTATCTGCGAAGAATAAAGGTCTCCGTTAAAATTGAACAGATGAGCTTCTACTATTTTTTTCTTATTTTTTTCTACTATTCCCACTACCCCGGGACGAACTTCTTTGTCCAATATTACCCAGACCACATAGGCTCCTTCCGGAGGGAGAACCTCTTCTGCCGGACAGAGATTGGCAGTAGGATAACCAATGAGACAAGCTTTTTTATCCCCTCTCTTCACTTTTCCCGAAAGGGAATAAGGTCGACCAAGAAGTTCCCGGGCTTGAGATAACTCTCCTTTCTGAATTAACCGACGGATCCGGGTGCTGCTTATCACTTCTCCTTTCCGTCTGATAGCTCTTACTTTGTTTACCTGGAAACCATATTCTTTCCCCATCTTTACTAAAAAATCTATATCTCCGGATTTTCCTTTCCCAAATAAATAGCTGGAGCCAACGAATATCTCCTTGACCTTTAAACGTTCTTGAAGAACTTTGACAACAAATTCCCGGGGAGACATCCGGGAAAAGTTTTTATCAAAATCAATTACCAGGCAAACATCGACGTCTAAAGAACTTATCAGCTTCAATTTCTGCTCGGTAACCGTCAGGAGAAGAGGCTGTTTTTTTTTATTGATTATTCTCCGGGGGTGAGGGTGAAAAGTTATCACCATACTCGTTCCTTTAATTTCCTTTGCCCGGTTGACTACCTTGCCAATAACTTTCTGATGGCCAAGGTGCATCCCGTCGAAACTTCCTAAAGTGAGAACCAGGTTCTTGAAATCTTTTTGGAGGTTCTCTAAACCTTGAATGACTTTCATATAAAGCTCCCTCACCCCCATGAATCATAAAATTTTACAGCCACAGATAAACACTATCTCTTTAATTTTCACCGCAGAGGTCAACAGAGCACGCAGAGATTACTTAATTTTAAACATAATTTTCATTTTCTTCTCGGCGACCTCGGCATTCCCAGCGGTAAATAGGTAAAGGTTTTGATTTTCTGTGTCCATCGTGCTCTCTCTGATTTTATATTTTCCTGCCATAGTTTAAAGGTAAAAGAAAGTCTTCCGGACGAGGAGCCTTTTTTAATTCTTCCAGGGTATGGGAATCTCGAAGGTGGAAAGATCCGGACCTTATCCTAACGAGCTCTGCTTGATAAGCACCACAACCTAAAATTTCTCCAATGTCGGCACAAATAGTTCTGATATAAGTTCCTTTAGAACACACTACCCTGAAATTCACCCGGGGAAGCTCTATTGCCAGGATTTCCAGAGAAAAAATTTTTATCTTGCGGGGAGCTCGTTCTACTACTCTCCCCTGCCGGGCTAACTGATAAAGTCTCTTTCCCTTATAATGGACAGCTGAGAGCATGGGAGGAATCTGCTCGATTTCTCCCTGGAGTCTTTTCATTGCCTCCCGAACCTCTGTCTCGCTGACCTCCAAATTTTTTACTCTCTCCAAAACTTTTCCACTGGCATCTTGACTATCGGTGGAAACGCCTAAAACCATAATCGCTTCATATTCCTTATCATCATTAATGAGAAATCTAACCACCTTGGTGGCTTTCCCCAGGCAGACAACTAAAACGCCGGTAGCATCCGGGTCCAGGGTACCCGCATGTCCTACTTTTTTAAGATGAAAAATTTTTCGGACTTGAATGACAACGTCATGAGAGGTCATTCCTTTAGGTTTATTAACGTTCAGGATACCATCCATAAGAATAGTTCGCTTCGCTCACGGTTTAGTCCGCCTCAGGCGGACGGGAAATGATAGTTCGCTTCGCTTACGGGAAAGACTTTCCGCCCGAAGGGCTAATTCCGTCCGCCTGAGGCGGACTATTCCCGTCACGAAGTGACTATTATTTTTCTGGCTGCTGCCAGGACCTTATTCTCAACCTCTTCAATATCGCCTTCGACAGTACAGCCCGCGGCTCGAGGATGTCCTCCCCCACCGAACTGTTGGGCTAAATCATTCACATTTATTTCCCTTGAGGACCGGAAACTTACCCGGACCTGATTCTTCTTGTCCGTCTCCTGGAAAAGAAGAGCTAATCTTATTCCTTTAATAGAGCGGACATAATTAATAAAACCATCCGTCTCACTGTCTTTAGCCTCGGCTTTTCGGTACATCTCTCTTGTTAGACGGATCCAGCCTACTCCTTCCCGGGGGTTTCTCCGCAGGGTAGCTAAAGCCAATCCCAGCAATTTTTGCCGGGAAAAGGAGACGTTCTGGTAAATTTTTTCTGTAATGAGAGCAGGCTCTACTCCTTCTCTTAAAAGATGGCGGGCTATCCGATGAGTCTTTTCGGTCGTATTATCATATTGAAAGGCTCCCGTATCCGTAAGGATAGCCGTATAAAGGGAAACAGCTCTCTTCTTCCCTATGGGGCAATCCAGAGAACGGATAAGAGAAAAAATCTGTTCTCCCACAGCCCCGGCATCTTCTTCTATCAGGTTAATATCTCCAAATTTTTCGTTGCTTATATGATGATCGATATTGATAACTAACTTTGCTTTCCTTACTAACCCGGCTACTCTTCCGGTTCTATCCAGGCTACTGGTATCAAGGACCAGAGCTACCTCCGGAGGGTCTTCCGGAATGAAATCGTTAGTTATCCGGTCACTCTCAGGTAAAAAACGAAAGGGGTCGGGAACAGGGTCTACATTAACAATAATTATCGATTTCCCCATCTCCTCAAGGAGAGAAGCCAGGGCTAACTGAGAACCGATAGCATCGCCATCCGGACGGAGATGTGAAGTAATCAGGAAGGATTCTTTATTCCTTAGAACTTCGATAATTTTTGAGTGAATTTCTTTTAGCTCTTTTGCATCCATTTAGTTACGGTTATAAATGAACAAGCGCTTAGGGGCTCCGGCTCACCATTCTCTTGCCCAATTGGCACCCCATTGCACTCATCAAGTTAATGGGTTATCACTCGCTTATCTGGTGGAGAAGATCATTGATATGAGCTCCCTTTTCTATGGATTCATCCCATTTGAAAACAATCTCCGGAGTATAGCGCAGTTTAACCTTTCGCCCTATCTCTCCCCGAATAAACCGGGTGGCACTTTGCAATCCTTTCAAAGATTTGAGCTTTTCTTTCCGGCCGCCATAAACACTTATGAATATTTTGGCATAACGTAAGTCACCGCTCAATTCGACCCCGGTTACGGTAAGAAATCCGATGCGCGGGTCTTTAACATCTCTCTGAATAATCAAGCTTACCGCCTCTTTAATGGCTTCTGCTACTCTCTCTACTCGCCGGGGTGCCATTTTCAACCACCTACAATAAAAAGGGTTCGAGGACCCAAGGGTTTAACTAATAGGGTTCAAGGATTCGAGGGTTTTTTATTTGCTAACGATTTCCCCTGGGCACTTTTCGGCCCCTTGACACCTTTGAGCTTTTCCCTTGACCACTTGAATCCCGGACCCCTTATTCCCTATTTATAGTTATAACAATTCCAGTTCGTAATCCAACAACTCCGTATCGTTTGATAATTCAATCAGCTCAATCACTTTGGAGAGAATTCTGTTAGCTTGTTTTTGGTCATCACTTACAACCGCTATTCCCAGATTAGCCCTTTGCCACAAGTCCTTATTTCCTACTTCAGCTATAGAGATATTAAATTTGCCCCTAACTTTGTCCTTAAGACTCTTGAGAACTCTCCTCTTTCCTTTAAGAGAATCAGTTCCCGGAATATTCAGATCTATGTTGAGGATACCAATAACCATACAGAATTAAGTAGTAAATTGTAAGGATTAAGCAAAAAACTTAATTCTTAGAGCAAACGAAGTAAGCGTCTTAATCCTTAATCCTATTTTTTGTGCCTTCTTTTATAATTTTCTCTCCAGCTCTTCCAGATAATAAGCCTCGATGATATCTCCTTCCCGAATATCGTTAAAGTCGGTTAAGGTAAGACCACATTCATATCCGGCATCCACTTCCCGGACATCATCTTTGAAACGGCGAAGGGTATCTATGCTTCCCTCGTAGACTGATTTTCCCTCCCGGAACAGAGTAATTTTAGAATTCCGGGCTATTTTGCCTTCGGTAACATAGGAACCGGCTACTGCATCCTTCTTGGAGATATGGAAGACCTGCCGGACCTCAACCTTGCCGGTAACCACTCTCTTATATTCAGGTTCAAGTAAACCTTCCAAAGCTTTTTTCACCTCGGAGATAGCTTCGTAAATAATATTGTAAAAATGAATATCAACTTTTTCCACTTCCGCTAACTCTAATGCTCCCGGGCCGGATTTTATATGAAATCCCAGGATAATGGCATTCGAGGCCGAGGCTAACATAACATCCGATTCGCTCACTGCTCCCGTACCTGCATGGATAATTTTCAATCTTACTTTATCGCTTATCAATTGCTTCAAGGAATCGGAAAGGGCCTCCACGGAACCCCGGGTATCGCCCTTGATAATAATAGGTAATTCTTTCACCTTGCCTTCTTCAATCTGGGCATGAAGGTCGGCAAGGGTAAGATGCCTGACCTCTCTCAGGTTTTTTTCTCTATTGAGGAGCTGGCGTTTGGAAGCAATCTCTTTCACTTTCTTTTCATCGCTCACTACTTGAAATATATCACCTGCATGAGGAACTTCGGGCATACCGGATACCTCAACCGGAATAGAGGGTCCTGCAGACTCAACCTTTTCACCTTTGTCATTAAACAGGGCTCTCACTTTCCCGCCAAACGAACCGCAAATGAAATCATCTCCGACCCGAAGAGTTCCTTTCTTGATCAAAACAGTAGCCACCGGGCCTTTGCCCTTATCTAATTGAGCTTCAATAATTATTCCCTTCGCCGGTCGGTTAGGATTAGCTTTCAGTTCCAGCATCTCTGCTTCCAGAAGCAATGCTTCGAGAAGATTATCCAATCCCCGCTTCTCTATAGCGGAAACTTCAACGCAAAGAGTCTTCCCTCCCAACTCCTCCGGTATCAAACCATGCTCCATTAACTGCTGCCTTATTCGATCCAATCTGGCATTGGGCTTATCAATCTTGTTAATAGCTATTACGATAGGAACACCGGCAGCTTTGGAATGATCAATAGCTTCTATTGTCTGAGGCATAATCCCATCGTCGGCAGCTACTACTAAAACAACCACATCGGTAACTTGCGCTCCCCGGGCACGCATGGCGGTGAAGGCTTCATGTCCCGGAGTATCAAGAAAAATAACCTTCCCCTTAGGCAATTCCACTTCATATGCCCCAATATGCTGAGTGATTCCTCCGGATTCTTTCTCAGCTACTCTGGTCTCTCTAATAGCATCGAGAAGGGTAGTTTTACCATGATCGACATGTCCCATGATGGTCGCCACTGGAGGCCGGGGGACAAGAGAGGCAGGGTCGTCTTCGGTATCTTCGCTATCTAAAACGGCCTCTTCCTCAGAAAGGATTTTGACCGGACAACCATGTTCTTCTGCTATCCAGGTAATTGTATCTTTATCCAAGCTTTGATTAAGAGACGCAAAGATTCCTTTCTCTATAAGTTTCTTAATAAGATGGTTAGCCGCAATATTTAATTTCTTGGCCAAAGCATTTACTGTAATTGTTTCCTCAACAACGAGGGGAGGTTTCTTTTTCGCTTCCGCCTTTTTTTTCTCCGCTAAGGATTCAGAAAGAAGCTCCATCTCCGCTTCCTCAAGAGAGCTCATCGGTTTTTTCCCGGCAACTCCCAATTCTTCTAATTCCTTGATAATTTCCCGGCTGGAAACGGATAACTTTTTGGCTAACTGGTAAATCCTAATCTTGCCCATCAGCAACGCCTTTCCTTGATTGTTTGGCAACTTCTTTCGCATCCATCTGCATCTTCTCTGCCTTCCTCTTCCCTATCCCCGGTACCTTCATTAACTCCGAGAGTTCCGCTTCAGCTATCTTCCGAACATTATGAAAACCGGTTTCAATAAGAGTCTCTGCCAACTTCTCTCCCACTCCCGGCAATTGCGTCAAACCCTGTATAGCAGCTTTTCTCTCTTCTGCAACTTCCGATTCTCCCCGCAGGTTGATTCTCCACCCGGTCAACCGGGCTGCCAGGCGGACATTCTGACCTCTCTTCCCAATAGCCAAAGAAAGTTTTTCGTTGGAAATTATAAGGGATGCTTCCCTTTTCTCTTCATCCATTTTAATCTCAACGATCTCAGCCGGACTCAGAGCATTACTAATGAATATCGCCGGATCTTCATCCCAACGAACAATATCCACTCTCTCGCCACTCAGTTCCCTGACAACAGCTTTCACCCGACTCCCTCTAAATCCTACGCAGGACCCTACGGAATCAACTTTCTCTACAGAAGTAGCCACAGCAATCTTTGAACGCTCTCCCGGCTCCCGGGCCACAAATTTTATTTCCACTGTCCCTTGAGCAATCTCGGGGACTTCCAACTCAAAGAGTTTTCTTACCAAAGCCGGATGGGTGCGGGAGAGAATAATCTGAGGACCGTGGCTGATTTTCTTCACTTCTAAAATATAAGCCGTTATTCTCTCTCCTTGACGATAGTTTTCTCCCGGACATCGTTCCCGCTGAGGAAGAATAGCTTCCGCCTTTCCCAGATTAATAATTACATTTCCCTGCTCGAACTTCTCTACTACTCCGGTAATTATCTCTCCTTGCTTTTCTTCGAATTCCTGATAGATATTAGACCGTTCCGCCTCCCGGATCTTTTGCATAATTACCTGTCTGGCTGCCTGGGCAGCAATCCGGCCAAAGTTCCGGGGAGTAACTTCTACCTCACATTCATCCCCTTCTTTTAAAGTAGCATCTATTTTCTTTGCCTCGGCTAAAAGTATCTCCCGAGCAGGATCATTTATTTCCTTTACTGCTTTCCTTTTAGAAAACACGCTAATCTGCCCGCTTTCCCGGTCCATGGAGACCCTTGCTTTAGGCATAGCTTCCAAAGTCTTCTTATAAGCAGAGAGCACAGCGGCCTCCACAGCTTCAACTAAAACCTCTCTATCTATACCCTTTTCTCTTCCTAAACTATCCAGAATAGCTAAAAGTTCACCATTCATCTCTTTTTCCTCCGGGATTGATTCTAACACCTTTCCCAAATTTTTACAAGAAAAAAGACAAAAAAACGGGGTCTTTCACCCCGTTTGCTGTCTTTTAATAATAATTCTCAAGGCTAAGAGGAGATTAAATTACCTTGCTTAGTCTCCTGTTATTCTTAACTTGCTCTGTTTTAATTAGTTCCTTCACTTTATTTAATATTTCTTCAGTAGCGATTACGCATTCCTCTCCATCCCGACGGTTTCGGATCTCTATCTTTCTCTCAGAAACTCTTTTCGAACTAACCGTAAGGCGAAGAGGAATACCAAGCAGGTCAGCATCTTTAAACTTGCTCCCGGCTTGTTCGTTCCGGTCGTCAAGGAGCACCTCTATTCCCGCGCCGATAAGTTCTTCGTAAATCCGGTTAGCCACCTCCACCGTATTTGGGTCCCGGGCATTGAGCAAGAGGAGATGAACCTGGTAAGGACTGACCTCTCTTGGCCAGATGATTCCTTCGCTATCGTAGTTCTGTTCGACAATAGCCGCTACCATCCGGCTGACGCCAATCCCATAACAACCCATAACCACCTCTTTTTCCTTCCCTTCTTTGTCCAGAAATGTTGCCTTCAAAACCCGGCTATACTTCTTTCCCAAGTTAAAGATATGCCCGACTTCGATCCCTCTTCCGATGGTAAGTCCGCCCGAACATCTCGGGCATTTATCCCCTTCCCGCACATAACTGATGTCAGCTACTTCGTCAGGATGAAAATCTCTTCCGATATTTACATTCCTAATATGCCTATCCTTTTTATTGGCTCCGGTTATTCCATTTATTATCTTTGTCACCCCTTGGTCGGCAATTATTCCAATTCCTTTTAACCCTACCGGCCCGGAGAAGCCAAGAGGCGCTCCAGTAACTTTCTCTACGGTCTCAGCATCAGCCATCTGCAGATGCTCACATCCAAGCAGCCTCTTCAACTTTATTTCATTAATCTCCCGGTCCCCGGAAATAAGAACGGCAAATGTTTTTTCAGCCGTTTGATAAATAAGCGTTTTTATCATCTGCTCCGGGGCTTCCTTTAAGAAACTTTTCAATTCTTTAATCGTTCTTATCTCCGGTGTTTCTATCTCTTCTAACGGTTTTGCTTTTTCCTGACCTTTTTCATCTTCTTCCTTTCGTTGAGCACCTTCCATATTGGCAGCATAGTCACATTCGGAGCAGGAAACAATGATATCCTCCCCTCTGTCCGCCAGGACTATAAACTCTTCCGATTTCTCTCCTCCCATAGATCCCGGGTCTGCTTCCACTACTCGCGCTTTGACCCCACACCGGCGGAAGATATTGCTATAAGCTTCATACATTTTCTCATAGCTCCTTCGAGCCGATTCCTCATCCACATCGAAACTATAAGCATCCTTCATAATAAATTCTCTGGCTCTGATTATTCCAAAACGGGGTCTCATCTCATCGCGAAACTTGGTTTGAATCTGATAAAGATTGAGAGGAAGTTCTTTATACGACCTCACTTCCCTGCTTATCAGGTCCGTGATGATTTCTTCATGCGTCGGGCTCAAAGCAAATTCTCTGTTTTCTCTATTTTTAAGCTTGAGCATACCCAGTTCTTTGTCGTCCCAGCGACCGGATATCTCCCAGAGTTCCCGGGGCTGCAAGGTAGGCATCAAAAGTTCCAGAGCTCCTTGTTTTCCCATTTCCTCGCGGACAATTTGCTCTACTTTCCGGATAACTCGCAAACCTAAAGGAAGATAAGTATATAAACCGGCAGCTAATCTTCTCACCAACCCGGCCCGCAACATCAGCTTATGACTGACCGCCTCTGCTTCCCGGGGAGCTTCTCTTAAAGTGCGAATCAGACTTTCGCTCCAGCGCATAATGACCACCCTTCCATATCAATATATTACTTAGTTGCTATTCCGGTTCCCCACATTCACAAAGAAATTTTTTGCAATCAGGACAACCTTCTTTGTAGACTGAGCCGGCTTCCTCCAAATCAACTTTCATAAGACTGGCCAGACCCGCCAGCCAAGCAAAGACATCGGAAAGTTCCGTCTTGAATTTCTCCCGGTCTTTTTCTCTAACGGCAGCTGCCAACTCCCCTACTTCTTCTGTAAACCAGAGGAACGTTCTTTCCACTCCCCTCCGGCAATCCTTGTCATAATAAATTTTCTCAATAAGATGTTGAAATTCAGATATTTTCATTGTCTCACTCTTTCCGCCTTTCTATAGACGATAAGTCCCGATATTAATTTTAAGAGGTCTGCGATAAAAAGCGTTTAAGGTTGATAACGCTCCTTCGGGACGCGTCTCTCTCATCCTGCGCCCCGTCCATCCGGGTAAGTTCAAAATTCCATACTCCCCGGTAACCGGTCCCCTGAAGTATCTGCAGCATATCTTTTATCGGCAGTTCGCCCTCACCTAAAGCTACATGCCTGACGCCTCCTTCTGTTTCTGGGGCAGCCACATAGTCTTTAAGATGTAAATGGAACGCATGAGGAGCTAAACGCTTTACCGTCTCCAATTCATCCTCTCCGATGCGGAAAGCGTTAGCCGAGTCCAAAGTAATCCCGAAAAACGGACTCCCACATTTTAAAACAATTTCTTCCAGCTGTTCCATATAGAAATCGCTATGATTTTCCAAAGCCAGTTTTATATTTTTTGCCGCTGCAATCTCTACCGCTTTTTTTAAAATCTCGACCCAGCGGGCTAAAGTTGTTTCATCAGGCGGACTGCAGAGTTTGCCACCCATCATGCGGACAATCTTAGCTCCCAGACGCCGGGCAGTTGTTAACTGTTGCTTGAACTTGGTCATGGCCGCCTCTACGCCCTCCTCATCAGCCATCAGCAGAAAAGGAAAGTCCATAGCCATGATAAACTCCAGGCCATTATCCGCAAACAGACGTTGAATCCTCTCATAGTAAGCATTAGTATGAGAAGAAAAACGTCTATGTTCGACTTCCAGAACCGTCATGCCCTGGGCGGAAACTTCCCTGATAATATCCTCCAGGTTCATAAGCCCATTATCAAGGTTTAGATTATAACTCCAGGTAGTCGTTCCAATTTTTAAGATATCCCGATCTTTCTCGACCTTTTCCATTCTTCTCCCCTGAATCTTTTATTTTCAAACACCTGAATTTTTATTATCCCACCGAATAGAGAACCTGTCAAGTCGGCCTAAACAGCAAAATCAACTGATAAGTTGATTCAAAAGGTCTCTTAATCTGAAAAGAGGAAGCTTATTTGATGAGAGAAATTAAGGTTCCGGCAGAAAGGCGCCGGGAGGGGAAATGTAATCCTGATAAGGAATGCCGAGACCTGGATTCTAAAAAAACTATTTTTGCAACTACCTATTATTCAAGGTCTTACGACATAATTACTAAATTTGCAACAAGTTACAATTTTTATTTGTTTTTATCTATTTTACTCTACTATAGAGAGTTTTTACCCTAACTGGTCACAGATTGGTCACAGATCTCATCTCTATCCCAAGAGGTCTCTTCCCTCTTCACTGAAAGTGTAGCATATATTGCTCCTCAAGTCAAAAAAAACAAATAATTGGAATAACTGACTTGAAAAAGCTTTAGGCTGGTTAAGATTCTCAAGATGTTGCTTTGCCTTTATCCATTTATCTATCTCTACTTCCCTGAACCTTAGAAGTCTACCTATCTTTACGTGAGGGATAAACTCAAGGTGACTCCAGTTATAGATTGTGGACAGCTTGACCTTAAGCAACTTACTTAATTCTTCTGGTGTTAATAGCTTTTCCATGAGAAAAAACCAAATTAAACTCATATCCTGAGAGCCAAAAGCTCCCTTTTAGACCAAAATCAATCGGAAAAGTTAAAAGGACTAATCTCCTGAAGATAGGGTTTTACAAGAAAAGAAGCCAAATAAAAAAGTTCATACTTCATAAGAAAT
>JAADIA010000055.1 GCA_013151555.1 Nitrospirota bacterium
CCCAGATTACCGCTACGATCCGGGGGACTCGCCCTATTTCCACTTTTCCGATAGAGAAGTTAGGTATTTTTTTCTTCATCATCATCCTGCCGATTGCTTTTTCTCCATAACCCTTAAAAAACTTTGCAACCATGGATAAACACTGCTAAGAACTGCAAATTATTCTGACAGGATATACTGGATTAACCGGATTTTTTCGAAATTCTTTAAAAAACTTAAAGGTTTTAAAACTATCCTGTATATCCTGTTAATCCTGTCAAAATAAACTTATAAATTTTTCTTCGTGTTTTTTTGTATCTTCGTGCTTATCTATTATCTTGATTTACTGTATCCACCCGTGTCCTTCTCAGGTTTATCCTTTATTCTTTAAAACTATTCGCTTAAACCTTCTTTTGCCTACCTGGAGGAGATATTCTTTCCCCACTTCCAATTCGGCATTTATATCATTAAGCCGCTCTCCATTTACCCTAACGGCTCCTTGCCGAATCAATCTTCTAAACCCACTTTTGCTGTCCGTTATATCTAAGCCCACATCCAGCAAGCTGACAAGAGAAACTTTGCTTCCTTTAACCCAAAGGGTCTCCTTTTTCAACTCGTCAGGAAGACCTCTCTTCTGAAAGACGTTCTCAAACTCCTCTGCGGCCTTCCGGGCCGACTCTGCATCATGATAGAGAGTCACTATCTCCCGGGCCAGCTTTTTCTTAGCCTCGCGAGGGTGCATTTCTTTTATTTCCGAGATAGGAAAATCCGTTAACAGCTCATAATATCTAAACATCAACTCATCGGAAATGGACATCGTTTTTCCGAATATTTCCTGCGGCGGCTCATCCAGGCCGATATAATTGTCATAGCTCTTACTCATTTTACGAATGCCGTCGGTCCCTTCCAGAATAGGCAAAGTAAGCACCACCTGAGGTTGCTGACCATAGCGCTTCTGAATAGTCCTTCCCATAAGGAGATTGAATTTCTGGTCCGTCCCTCCCACCTCTACATCAGCTTTCAAAACCACCGAATCATAGGCTTGAAGGAGAGGATAGAAAAATTCCAGAATACTAATCTCGTCCCCTTTTTTTAATCTTTCCTTAAATTCCGCTCGTTCCAACACCCTGGCCACTGTCTGTTTAGAAGTCAATTCTACCAGATCGCTCAGACTCATCTTATCCAGCCATTCGCTGTTAAAGACCACCTTAGTCATCTTCCGGTCAAGAATTTTAAGAACCTGCTCCTCATAGGTCCGGGCATTTTTTAAAACTTCCTCCCGGCTAAGCGGTTCCCGGGCTTCCGCCCTTCCACTAGGGTCTCCAATGGTAGCGGTAAAGGCACCAATCAAAAAGATGACTTCGTGCCCCAGGTCCTGAAACTGCCTGAGTTTTCTCAAGGGAACAGTATGGCCCAGATGAAGGTCGGGCCGGGAAGGATCAGCTCCATACTTGATCCGAAGACTCCTTCCCTCACCCAGTTTGGCAAGCATTTCTTCCTCGGAGATAATCTCCGAAGTCCCTCTCTTTATAATTTTTAGTTGTTCCTCTGCTCTCATAGATACTCTCTATTTTGTCGGGACGGTTCAATTAAAAAAATAACTACGAAGACACGAAGGAACGAAAACCTGTCTGCGTGCCACGCACAGGCAGGGATAAACTGGATTAACAAGATTTTTTATTTTTTCTCTACTTATTAATCATTAATCCTGTTTTTATCCTGCATATCCTGTCAGAATAATTTTTGATAATCACGTTAAAGTCTTACTCTTTTTCACGCTTACCTGATTAATGGAGACAAGCATAAAAAGCTATCACCTGAACGCCGGCAACATCTCTCAGGAACTCGGCGGCTCTTCTTTTTTCACTACCGGTTTCACTACCGGGCCGGGCTTTGTCACCTTACCGGAGCGGATACAGGCAGTACAGACACGAATTTTCTTAGAGGTCCCATCCACCACGGCCCTAACCTGCTGCAAATTAGGCAACCATCTTCGTTTTGTCCTCCGATGGGAATGGCTGACATTACAGCCGGTACTAGGTTCCTTACCACAGATATCACAAACTTTAGACATTTGCTTCCTTCCTTTCCTTATCAAGGAGAGCATCTTTTGTGACGCCCTTGTCCTTTTCTCCTTCCTGAAAACGGACGGAGACTAATTTTGATACGCCGGATTCTTCCATGGTGACTCCATACATAACATTGGCCATAGCAATCGTTCGTTTATTATGAGTAATGATAATGAATTGAGATTGAGAGGTAAATTCCTGAAGCAATCCGTTAAAGCGATTTATATTGGATTCATCCAGGGGAGCATCTATCTCATCAAGAAGGCAGAAGGGACTGGGCTTCACCCTGAAAAGAGCGAAGAGAAGAGCTATCGCCGTTAGAGCCCTCTCTCCTCCGGAGAGAAGAGATATACTCTGAAGCTTCTTTCCCGGAGGTTGAGCGATAACATCAATCCCCGACTCCAGGATATCACTTTCATCAACAAGGGCAAGATCAGCTCTTCCTCCCCCGAAGAGAGTGCGGAAGAGAGTGTTAAAATGTTCTCTTACTTGCTCAAAGCTCTCCATGAAAAGGGAGCGGGTCGTCCGGTTAATCTTGGCAATGACCTTCTGCAGAGATTCCTTGGCCTGGATTAAATCTTCCAGTTGTTCAATGAGAAAATTATATCTTTCTTCCAACTCCTTGTTCTCATCGATAGCTACCAGGTTTACCGGTCCCATGGTTTCCAACCTGGCTCTAAGCTCAGCAATCTTCAGGGAGACAGTTTCCTCATCAATCTTTTCTGCTTTTCTCTCTTGGAAAAGGGCCTCAAGAGATACCTGATATTCCGATGAGAGTCTATTTTTTAAACCCTCCATCTTCATTTCCAACTGGGAATTATGAAGGTCCAGACTGTGAATCTTATCTTGTATTTCCCCTAACCGGCTTCTTCTATCTTTAAGTTCCTTCTCCACCTCATTAACTGTGGAGATAATCTTTCGCCGCTCTCCTGCATCCTTCTCAATCTCTCCCGCCAATAAATCCCTCTTCTCGAAGAGCTCCTTCAGAACTTTTTCCTTTTCTTCCTCTTCTTTGTCTATCTCTACCCTTCGCCGGTCAGCTTCCTCAATTTCAGCAAAGCGACTACTTTGAGCCTCGATACATTCTTTAAAGGACTCTTTCAGCCGACTAAGATTGCTTCTCTCGCTTCGCTCCTTCTCCTCCCAGGAAGCCAACTCCACCCGATACTGGGTAAACTCCCGGGAAAGTTCCGCCTGGCGGTCTTTTTCTTTCTCTATCAACTGCTGAAGAAAGATAATTCTCTCCTGGACCACCTCATTTCTCTGTTCCAACTCCTCTAATTCTTTGCTTAACTCCTCTTTCTCCTTCCCGGCTCTCTCTTCATCATCTTCTACTTCCCTCAACTCACTCTGAAGCAAGGAAATCTCCCGCTCCTTTCTTATCTTTTCTTCTTCAACCGAGGAATAGTCATTTTCTAAACCGGCTTTCTCTAATTCCTGCCGGCGCCGTTTTCCCTCGAGGATTTCAAGCTCACGGGAAAGTTTTTCTATGTCCTCTAAAACAACCTTCTCTTCCGCTTCCATCTTGGATACGGCTTTTTTTAAACTTTCCGTCTTCCCCCTAAGCTCTTCTATCTTCCTATCCCTTCGGAGCAGTCCTCCTCCCTTAACCTTGCTTCCTCCACTGACTACTCCTCGCCAGCTAATAAGCTCTCCCTTTAAAGTAACCAAATCTAACGAAGAGCCAATTCCTGAACTTGAAGATTTCTCTTGAAGAGATTGAACAATACTTTTCGCTTTCCCTAAATCCTCAACGACGACAGTCCTTCCCAGAAGGCAGGAGAAGACTTCCTTATAGACAGGATCGAATTTCACTAAATTAAAGGCCGTTCCCACTACCCCTTCCCAGCGGACCACTGACTCCATAGGGAAATTCTCATATCCTCTCAAGGAATCCAAAGGCAGAAAAGTAGCTCGTCCCTTTCTTTCCTCCCGGAGATAGATTATAAATTCCTCGGCCGCTCCCGCCGTCTCAATAACGATATTTTGAACGCTCCCGCCCAAAGCCGCCTCTAAGGCCATTTCCAGTTCAGCGGGGAAATCGATAAGGTCTGCTACCGTCCCACGGACTCCCGGAAACCTCTCCCGGTTCTGAAGCACGGCCTTCACCCCGGCCTGGTAACCCTCGAATCTCCGCTTCAAGTCCTGGAGAAAATCCAATCGGGAAGAAGAAGCAACCAGCTCGTCCCGCTGAGAGTTCAGCTTATCTCTAAGAACAGATAGTTGAGAATGAAAAGCAGCAATCCGGTCCTGAAGCTTAGCCTGTTCTCTTTTCATTTCTTCAAGAAGGGCTCTCTTCTCCTCCAAGCTTGTGGAAAGCACCTTCACTCTCTCTTCTACTTTTTCTTTTTCTATCCTCCCTTGCTCTTCTACCACTTTCAATCTTCTCTTCCGGGCAGACAAATTCTCCAGGGTTACTTTGAGGCCGGCCAGGTTGTTCTTGACCTTAGCTTCCCGGCTAACTATCTCCACTACCGTAGCTTTATTCTCCTCTGTTTCCCTCTCTTCCTTCTCAATGCTCCGGGATATCTCATCTAAAGATTTTTTTCCCTCTTCAACCTTTGCTTCTCTCTCTTCTCTCTCTTGGGATAACCGGGACAACTCGGCTTCCTTCTCCTTTATTTCTTTCTGCAACTGGGAAAGTTTCTCCTCTATATTACCCAGTTCCCCCCCGGCTCTCTTCTTATCCCGGGATAACCCCTCTCGCCTCTCCCGAAGGAGGAGAACATGACTTTCTGTCTGGTTAATAATCGCGGTTAGCTCTTTGCTCTTCTCCTGTCGTTCCATCAAAACCTTTTCCAGGTCAAGAAGTTTTATTCTCAATTCTTCTAAGCGGCTATCTCCCTCACTAAGGTTGGCTGACAACTTTTCCCTTTCATCTTTAACTCTTTTTGCTTCCTCCAAAGAAAGGGCTTCTTCCTCTTTCATCCGGCTCCACTCGGCCAGAGCTGATTTTATCTCCAATTCTTTCAAACCCTCAAACGTCTCCTGGTAACGCTCCGCCTTCCTCACCTGCCTCTTCAAAGAACCGATCTGCCTCTTCACCTCGCTAACAATATCACTGACCCGAATCAGGTTCTGCTCGGTGGCTTCCAATTTCCGGAGAGCCGTTCTTTTCCTCTCCTTATATCTTGTGATTCCCGCTACTTCCTCAAAAAGGTAACGGCGATCATCCGGCTTGGAACTTAAGACAAGGTCAATCTTCCCTTGACCAATGAGAGAATAGGCCTCTGTTCCTATTCCCGTATCCATAAAGAGTTCTTTTATATCCCGGAGACGGCAGGGAGTACGATTGATGAAATATTCGCTCTCCCCGGAACGAAATACCCGGCGGGTGATGGTTACTTCACTGTATTCTAAAGGAAGAAAGTTCTCCGGATTACTCAGGGTCAGGGAAACCTCAGCAATTCCCAAAGGTTTCCTTCCCACACTTCCGTTGAAGATAACATCCTCCATGCGGGAGCCCCTCAGGGCTAACGCACTTTGCTCCCCCAATACCCAGCGGATGGCATCGGCAACATTTGTCTTTCCACATCCGTTAGGACCTACAATAGCAGTAATCCCCGGCTCGAAGACAAGTTTTGTCCTCTCAGGAAAAGACTTAAACCCAAATACCTCCAGCTTCTTAAAATACAAAACACACCACCCCCTTACCCCCTAAATATACAGACTCCTTCAAAATAAGTCAAGAAAAAAACACCATAACTTGACTTGAATTTCTTCATGCCTACCACATGATGTGGTCATCTTCTAACCTGGATTATTCATTGTAAAGTAAATAATCCACCCGAAGGGCCGTATAATTAAAATGCTCAGCGTTTTAATTAAAGCTTGCCCTGAGAAATGCGAAGCATTTCCAGGACTTTGGTCCTCGCAATCTTCCCCCGAGGAATCCAAGGGATTTCCGGGTCTGAGTCCCTGAAATTGCATCCACAATTTCCCGGGGCAGATTGCAAAGGGCGGGATAGTAAGAAGTCTCCCTGCTCCAATTTCAAGTAAGTTATGAATAAAACGGGTTAAGTAGACGATATCTGCGAATGCCGAAATTATCCCCTAACCTTCACTCCGAATCATCCGGGTTTGACTACCTGGGAAATAGCACTTCTGGAGAACTCCATCTTTACGTTATCGTCCACTTTCACAGTCACCGTGGTCTCTTTAACCCCGGCAACTATCCCGTGAATTCCCCCGGCAGTAACCACTTTATCCCCTTTTTTCAGGTTAGCTCTCATTTCCTCCGTCTTCCTCTTTTCTTTCTTCTGAGGAAGAAGAATGAGAATATAAAAAATGAAAAAAATGATAATGAGAGGCAAGAAAAAACTTACCGATGAAGCCCCGGCACCCGCTGCTCCCCCCCCGGGAGAAGTTCCCATAGCATACACTTCACTAAACATCATTACACCTCCTTTTAATGAGCACATCACTTAGTGAAACTAAGTGATAAGTGCGAATTAACTCCGCCGCTTAAGGGGAAATTATCGCAGAGAATTTCCCCTTGTTTAAGCAAGTGAGTGTGCACATCGTCCGCCTCAGGCGGATAATAAGTGCGAAAACTTCGTAACCACCACCCCCTTCTCCCTCCAAGGAAGAGGGCAATATTTATACCTTACCATACTTCAAGAAAACTCGTCGCTTAACTCTTCATAACCTTCGGGCAAATTTTTAACCACGGAAGCACTGAATCACTGAAAAAAACTGATCGTTCCGTGCTTCCGTGGTTAATCTTTTATATTTTTACTATACTTCAAGAAAAATTCTTTCTCAAACTCCGAAAAACGGTCTTCCAATATTGCCTGGCGCATCTTTCCCATCAATTGGGTATAGAAGAAAAGATTGTGATAAGTGTTAAGGCGCAGACCTAAAATTTCATTAGTAGCAAACAAGTGCCGCAGATAGGCCCGGGTAAAATGGCTACAAGTATAACAATGGCAATCCTCATCAAGGGGAACAAACTGATGAGCATACACGGCATTCTTGACGACAACCTTGCCCGAGCTTGTAAAAGCGGTGCCGTTTCGGCCGCAGCGAGTAGGGTGAGCACAATCGAAAATATCTATTCCCCTCTTCACGCTTTCCACTAAATCGGCGGGTTTGCCCATCCCCATCAGGTAACGCGGTTTATCCCGGGGAAGAAGCGGAGTAGAATAGTCCAACACTTCATAAGTCGAAGCCTTAGCTTCCCCCACGCTCATTCCTCCCAAGGCATATCCGGCAAAATTCATCTCTACCAACCTTCTTATACACTCCTTCCTCAAATCGGGATAGAAACTTCCCTGGATAATGCCAAAGAGCGCTTGCCCGTTGGAAACGGGATTATCCGTCCCGGCAGAGTGAGCCTCCTTCGACCTCTCTGCCCAGCGACAGGTCATTTCCATGGAAGTTCTGGCATAATCATATTCGCAGGGATAGGAAGGACATTCATCCAGGGGCATAATAATGTCCGCTCCCAGGATTCTTTCTATTTTGATTACTTCTTCGGGACTGAAAAAACGGTGGGAACCATCGATATGAGATTGAAAGTGGACTCCTTCCTCACTAATCTTGCGGAGAGTGGCCAGGCTAAGAACCTGGTAACCTCCACTATCGGTGAGAATCGGTCCGTCCCAATGCATAAACCGATGCAACCCTCCGGCCTCTTTAATTATATCAGTTCCCGGCCTCAACGCCAAATGATAAGTATTGGCTAAAAGCATCCCGGCGCCCATCTCCTCAAGGTCCCGGGGAGCCAACGTCTTCACCGTCGCCTGGGTCCCTACCGGGGCAAAGACAGGCGTATCCACAGTGCCGTGAGGAGTAGTAATTTTACCCGCCCGCGCCCCCGTCTTCTTATCCTCGTGAATTAGTTCAAATTCAAAGTCCATAGTATATCCCGCCTGCAGCAGCAATAGGCACAGAGGCACTAAGGCACAGAGGCACAAAGTTAAGAAACCTAAAAAACTGCAAGTATTTGTCCTTGTCTTTCCTTTGTGCCTTTGTCACTCTGTGCCTTTGTGCCTTCTTTTCTCATATCTTATCTTTTAAATTATCAACATGGCATCGCCGAAGCTATAGAAGCGATAATTATTGCTAACGGCTTCCTGATAAGCGGAAAGGAGAAATTCTTTTCCCGCAAAGGCAGCTACCAGAATGAGATTGGTCGAGTAAGGAAGATGAAAGTTAGTAACGAGAGCATCAACTACCCGGAACCGGTAACCTGGTTGAATAAAAAGATTCGTCCATTCCCTTCGAGGTTTAACCGAACCCTGAGCAGCTACCGATTCCAAAGCACGTACCGTGCTAGTCCCTACCGCTATTATCTTCCCCCGGGTTTCTTCGATAGCCTGACAGGTTTCCTCCGGAAGGGAATAATATTCAGGCGTTAATTTAATCTCCCTTCCTTCTTTCAGCGGTTGGAAGCTAGCCAGGCCGAGATGCAAGGTGAGAAAGACAACCCTTACACCTTGGGACCGGATGCTCTTCAACATCTCTTCAGTAAAGTGGAGCCCGGCTGTAGGGGCAGCTACCGCTCCCTCCTCCCGGGCATATATCGTTTGGTAACGTTTCTTATCTCCTAACTTCCGCTTATCTCCCGCTGAACGTCTAATATAAGGAGGGAGAGGAACTTCCCCGATTCTCTTCAGGACATCCATGAAATTGTCCTCGGATTCGAATTTGATCACTCTCTTTCCTTCTTTGTTCACCTCAATTATTTCCCCCTGCAGCTCTCCTCTCCCGAATTTTATTTTTGCTCCTACTTTAACTCTTTTTCCGGGCTTTACCAGCGTTTCCCAGTTGCTGTTCCCTAATTTCTTGAGAAGAAGAACTTCCACTTTCCCTCCGGTTTCCTCTTTCACTCCTCGTAAGCGGGCAGGAATAACTTTAGTAGCATTGAGAACGAGCAAATCTCCTTCCCGAAAATAATCCAATAAATCCTTGAATCCCCGATGCTCAACGCCCCCCCCCTGTTTACTTAAAACCATCAGACGGGAATCGTCTCTTCCCGCCAGGGGTTCCTGAGCAATAAGCTCCGGAGGTAAATGGTAATTAAACTCGTTTAAATCCATTTTCTAAAAGGTCTCTCGAAAAGTTTACCAAGCCCTGCATAAGGGGGCTTTTCAAATTCGCCTGAGACGGATTATGCCGCAGTCCGCCAAGTAGGATGACGGACGAGGAATAAAAATTCCGGGTGAGAAAAATCCCGAAGCAGGCGCTATTCACGTAACCGGCAACCTTATCTCTTCAGAGCTATCCTTAAAATTTTCTGGCAAAGAGCCAGAAGATAAGGGACAGCACAAGGCTGAGGAGGACACCGGTTGTCAAAGGAAAGTAGAGGGTGAAATTCTTCTTCTGGATATGAATATCTCCGGGAAGTTTTCCTATCCAGGAAAGTTTATTGCCCAGGAGGAATAAGGTTCCTATTAAAATGAGGACTGCTCCCAAGAAGATCAGACTCTTGCCTAAGAAGCTCACCCCGTCGTTATCTCCTTTATCTTCTTCAAGATGGAATTAACTATTCCCTTAGCTTCCTTTGCCGTCCTCGCTTCCGCAAACACCCGGATTACCGGTTCCGTTCCCGAAAGACGGATGTGCACCCAGGAACTTTCCCGAATCACCTTAATTCCATCTCTCCGGTCCAGTTTCTCCCCGGCAAATTTTCTCTCCATCGTTTCCAGGACCTTCTTCTTTTTATCCTCGGGGCAACCGATCTTTCTTTTTACCAAATAATAACGGGGGATAGATTCTGCCAGGGTAGAAATTCTCTCTCCCGATTCGGCTAAATATTGAAGGATGAGACCCATTCCCGCCAGACTGTCCCGGCCGTAATGAGCCCGGGGGTCAATAACACCTCCGTTCCCTTCCCCTCCGATTATCGCCCTGTGTCTCTTCATCCCTTCAACGACATTAATTTCTCCTATCTTCGTTCTCACCACCCGGCTCTTAAACTTTCGGGCGATATCGTCAATCATCCGGCTGGTAGAAAGGTTAACGACCACAGTACCTTTCTTCTTCCCGAGAACAAACTGTACCGCCAGAGCCACCGAATACTCTTCTCCCAGGGGAACGCCATTCTCAGAGATAATAGCCAACCTATCAGCGTCAGGGTCCTGGGCAAAACCAATATCTGCTCTCTTTTGTTTCACCAAAGAAGAGAGTCCGGATAAGTTCCCGGGAAGCGGCTCGGGAGTATGCGGAAAAGGTTCATTGACCTGACGGTTAATGCTCATCACCCGACAACCTAACTTTCTCAGGAAAATGGGCGTAATAACCGAACCCGCCCCGTTGACACAATCCAGGGCTACCCGGAATCTTTTTCTTCTGATGAGTTCTACATCCAGATAGTTTAGGATTATCCCTATATGGGTGGAAATAGAAGAAGAATCTTCGCGGACCTTGTTCAAAAGATTATCCCAGGAAGTTCTTTTTATCTTCTCTTGCCGATAAATATCCAGCAGCCCGGAGAACTGACGGGAATTGAGAAAGACTCCTTCCCGGGTAAAAAATTTAAGGGCGTTCCAGTTCGCCGGATTGTGGCTGGCGGTTATAGCTATCCCTCCCGCTGCTTTCAATCTTTCTATCATCAATTGGATAGTCGGAGTGGGCACAATACCCACATCGATAACTTCACACCCGAGGGAAATCAACCCGGCAAAAACGGAGTGCCGGCACATTTCCCGGGAAAGACGACTATCGGTTCCCACCACTACTCTTCCGCTCTTAACAAATGTTCCATAAGCTGCGGCAAACTTAGAGAGGACCTCGGGAGTAAGAACTTCCCCTACCACACCTCTTACTCCGGAGACACTGAACATCAAAGGTTCCATTCCCACACGCTCCTTTAAACATCCAGATTTTATCACTCTTCTCCCCCCAAGTCAATCTTCGCCTTTCGGCAACCTTGCTTTCTCTTTGTTATAATTCCCCTAATTTAATTTTACTTTTCAGAGGAACATGCCTGCCGGAGAAGGGATCCTTTTCCTTTCCCGGAAGGCAATCATTTATAGCTTCGTCATATCGTCGTTAATCCCGGGCCCAGTTCATCGCCCTTTTTACTGCGTCTTTCCATTGGGAGTAGTAAAATTGTCTTTTATCCTCATCCAGATTGGGAGTAAACACCTTATCAATTTTCCTTGCCTGGAAAAACTCTTCTTTATCCCAGAATCCTGCGGTAATTCCAGAAATCCCGGCTGCCCCCAGGGCGGTAGTTTCAATCAATAGAGGCCTATCTATAATCATGTTGAGAATATCCGCTTGGAATTGCATAAGAAAATCGTTTTGTGTAGCTCCTCCATCGACCCTTAATTTTTTAAGTTTCATCCCGGAGACTCTTTCCATCTCCTCAATTACATCCCTCGTTTGATAAGCAATCGACTCCAATGCTGCCCTGGCAAGATGTTCCCGCTGCGTCCCCCTGGTAATTCCAATAATCATTCCCCGAGCCGAAGGATTCCAATATGGAGCTCCCAAACCTACCAGAGCCGGCACAAAATATACGCCTTCATTGGAATCAAGTGACTTAGCCATCGTTTCCGTATCAGCAGACGACTCAACAATCTGCAAACCGTCTCTTAACCATTGCAGGCAAGCTCCTCCGACAAAGACACTTCCTTCTATGGCATAATTAACTTCTCCCTTAATTTTCCAGGCAATTGTATTTATTAATCTCCCGGTTGGAAGCAAGTCCTTCCCCGTTGAAGTCATTATAAACAATCCGGTCCCATAAGTATTTTTTACTATTCCCGGCTCCCATCCTCCCTGGGTAAAAAGAGAAGCTTGTTGATCTCCTAAAATTCCGGTTATGGGTATCTCTTTCCCGGCAATTTTCTCATCTATGTTTCCAAAATGTCCTCCACTTTCCTTCACCCGGGGGAAAATGCTTCTGGGCAGACCAAAGATATTCAATAACTCATCATCATAATCCAAGGTTTTTATATTGTAACAGAGGGTACGGGAAGCATTACTTGGTTCCGTGGCATGAACCTTCCCCCCGGTTAAGTTCCATAAAACCCAGCTGTCAACCGTTCCAAAAATTATCTCGCCTGTGTCAACTTGTTCTTTCACGCCTTGGACATTTTCCATTATCCACTTGATCTTTGTTGCCGAGAAATAGGGATCTAAAGTGAGTCCTGTTTTCTCTTTTACAGTAGCTGAGTGTTCAGATAGTTGTTCACATATCGCCTGCGTTCTCCGGCACTGCCAGACAAGAGCATTATAAACAGGTTTCCCGGTCCTTTTATTCCATAATACCGTTGTCTCTCTCTGGTTAGCAATCCCTACAGCTACAACATTATCGCTTTTTACCTCCGCCAGAACATCTTGTAAGGCTTTGCAGGTAGTATCCCAGATATCAAGGGGATTATGTTCCACCCATCCCGGCCGGGGAAATATTTGCGGAAATTCATAATAGGACTTTGCCACCATCTTTCCTTCTTGAGAAAAGGCAATAACTCTGTTCCCCGTTGTGCCAAGGTCAATAGCCAGAACCACCTTCATATATTTCCCTCCCCGCAAACTTTTCACCACGGAAACATTGTTAACCACGGAACCGGGTTTGTTCCTAAAAGTGTAATTACCCACAATCTTCTTCATAATCCTGTCAATCAAAACCTTATTTCGACAGGATAAACAGGATTAACAAGATATTAATTTTATAACAACGACTTCTCCAATGAATATTCTCCAAGAAAACTTCTTAACCACAGAGACACGGAGAACACAGAGAAATACTTAAAAAATTTATAACAACAGATTATTACAGGATTATTTTTTAAAATTTAAAGAAAAATGTAAGATATTAATTCTTCCGTGTTTCCTTAGTTCCGTGCTTCTGCGGTTAACGTCTTTTATGATTTCCTTTGATTTTCTTCGGTGTTTTTCAGGGTTTGTTTTTTGATTTACACGATATTTTTATCTTGTCTATCCAGTTAATCCTGTCTGAATTTCTTTAATGATTCTTTCTCTTACTACTATTTTGGGAGAAGAGCCGAAAAATATAATTCACCCTTCTTTACCCTAAATTTATTATTCCGTGTTCCCGTGGTCTTTCTTAAAGTATTTATCTTTTTTCCTTGTCCAATAAGTAAGAAAGACTCCTATAGCACCAAGTTAATAATCCCACGCGGCCGAATCCGGTAAAAGACATTGTTTTTGTTTATCCCAGTCAGAAGGGACTGTTTGAGGAACCTGCCGCGGGCGTATCGGACAACAGCTGCAGGGAGGAAAACCGTCTTTACCTTTGCGCAAGATACCGGAAACAACCTCGAAACAGTCTTTAAGCTGAAAAAAGACCGCCCGGCAGTTTCCGATTAGAACTTCCTTTTGCAACTTCCGCGCCTGCATTTCCTTATCATATTTTCCTCCGTCAGAGAACGGACACTTCTCCCCTCGATAACCCCAGGTACGAGCTTCTACCTTGCGGCCATCCGGCAACACCATAGGGTAAGTTTCCGTCCGCAAACCTAAACAGGGAGCGCCCACGAACGTTTCCACTACATGATGGAAAGTATTCACGGCATACCCGACCCCCAAGAGAAGACAAGACCCTCCATCAGCGTAGAGAAGCCCTAAAGGGGATTGCGGCCCCATAGTTAATGTTCGATGATGAAATTCGGTATATCGTCGACCATTTTTTCCCCAGGCAGCGAAAGAGTGCGTAGGGTTCCAGCTCCTGTACACCCCGGGCATCCTCCAGAACAAGTCCGGAATGGCGCCATTGGTAGTAGGAGTCTCCCCGGGATGGAAATAGCCCGGGCCCCCTTCTTTAAAAGGTGCTCCATGATTAAAAGAGGGCATCAAAAGCGTCCCTTTCGGTGTTACCAGCTCCATTAAGGCTTCAACAACCGTACGGGGGCCACCCTCTACGCGGCCAAAACTTTTCAAGGACGAATGCACGATCATATTAATTCCGGGAGTTATGCCCAACTTGCGCAAGCCGGAGCTGATATCTTCTTTGTTCACCTGAGATATAGGTAATGAGCTAACCATGACAATTACCCTCCAATTTCCAATATAGTATACTTGCCTTTATCCATCTATTCTGTAGTGCTGCTCTTTTACCTTATTCCAACCGGCAGAGATTATTGATCCCTTTCCCTATCACTCTAATTCCAATTCTTTCATCTTGCGATAGAGAGTGCTGACACCAATACCCAAGATCTTAGCCACTTTCACCCGTTTTCCTTTCGCTTGAGAGAGAGTCCTTCTAATCACTTCTTTCTCTATCTCTTTCAGACTCATTCCTACCTCGATGGGAATAATAGCTTTATGTCTATCTCCCAGATTAAAACTGGAAGGCAGGTCCTTGAGGTCTATAATATTACCCCGGCAGAGAGCTACCGCCCTCTCGATAGCATTCTCCAACTCCCTGATGTTCCCCCGCCAGTCATAATTCCATAAAGCATCAAGGGCTGAGCGAGAAATGCCCTGGATTTTTTTATCATTCTCCCGGTTATATTTGGCCAGAAAATGGTCAACGAGAAGGGGAATATCTTCTCTTCTTTCCCGCAGGGGGGGGATAACAATGTTAACTACATTCAAACGATAATAGAGATCTTCCCGGAATTTTCCCTGTTCAACTGCCTCTTTTAAATTGGCATTGGTGGCTGCAATTAGGCGGACATCAAGTTTAATTGTTGTATTTCCCCCAACTCTTTCAAATTCCCGTTCCTGGAGAATACGAAGGAGCTTGATCTGCGTCAGACGAGGGATTTCGCTTATTTCATCTAAGAAGAGGGTCCCCCCATCAGCTAATTCGAATCTTCCTTTTCTCTGGCTGATAGCTCCGGTGAAAGCTCCCTTTTCATGCCCGAAAAGTTCGCTCTCCAGAACCCCATCCGAGAGAGAAGCACAGCTAACTTTGATGAAAGGTTTATGAGCCCGGGGACTGCTATAATGAATAGCTGAAGCCAGAAGCTCTTTCCCCGTGCCGCTCTCTCCTTCTAAGAGAACAGTGGACTTCGTAGGAGCTATCTGAAGAATAGTCTCGAATATGGATTGCATCCTCGGAGCCTGACCAATAATATTCTCTAATTTATATCTTTTCTTCAGTTCCTGACGTAGATAGACATTTTCCCGAAGGAGCACCTGCCTACCCAGAGCTTTCCGGATAAGGTGTTTAAGATGCCCGACATTAATAGGTTTGGTAAGATAATCCTCAGCCCCTTCCCGAATCGCTTCTATGGCCGATTCGATAGTTCCATAGGCAGTAATCAGAATCACGGCTACCTCCGGCCTAAGTCTCTTTGCTTCTTTCAGAATCTTTAAACCATCGGCTCCAGGCAGTTTCAAATCGGTAAGAAGCAAATCCAGGTTCTCTCGACGCACTTTCCTCAAGGCATCGTTACCATCCTCGCTTAAGATTACCTGATAGCCTTCCTTCTTCAGCACCCGGCAAAGTCCTTCCCGCGTATTCTTATCGTCTTCTACAACTAATATGTTAGCCGGAGGCATTATTTATACTCCTCCCTAAACAAAAGGACAACCAGGGCGCTCCCATATGCAGGAACAGGATCGCTTGCCTATCTTTGTTAAATATCGGCAGAGCCGGTTTAATAAAAATTTTGGACATGGCAATTTTTCTCCATTCTGATAATATAAACAGGCTGCCACGAAATTCGTTCCGGTTTGTAATTGCGCGAATTTCTCCAACCCGGACAGACTGCCGGAATAGTTTTAATTGGTATAATCATCAAGGGCAACGCTCTTGTGACGTCCTAAGTATAAAGGAAGGCGAAGGATAACTCTCGTCCCCGAATTTTCTTTGCTTTCTACCTGAATGTCCCCGCCATGCTCATTGACAATCTTCCGGGTGATAGAAAGTCCCAATCCTGCTCCCTCCTCACGCGTAGTAAAAAAGAAATCGAATATCTTTTCCTGAGCCTTCTCAGGAATTCCCACGCCGCTATCTCTTATCTCTATCTCTACCCAGTTTTCCCGGCTTCGGGTTATTAAGTGAAGTTCACCTCCCTGCGGCATAGCCTGGATACTGTTTATAATTACATTGAGTATTGCCTGGCGAATCTTCTTGGCATCTACCTGAACAGTAGGAAGCTTCTTGCGATAACCTTTCCTGATCTTAACTCCTCTCTTCACCGCTTCCGGTTGAATAAGACTCAGAGTACCATTTAAAATTTGATTGATGTCCGTGGTCTCTACGTTCAGAGAAGGGGGCTTGTCGAAACTCAGGAAATCGTGCACAGACTCATTTAACCGGTGGATCTCATCGCTAATGACCTTCATTAATCTTAGGGGTTCCTCCCTCAATTCCTCCTTGACAAGCCCCTCGACCTCCTCTTGCAGCAGTTCCAGGCTTATGGCAATAGAATTTAAAGGGTTCCTTATCTCGTGGGCCATCCAGGAAGAAAGACTCCCTAGAGTAGTCAGCCGAGCTACTTCTTCTACCTCCTTCTCCATCCTCTTGACAGCACTGATATCTTTGAATAAAGCTACCATCCCCTCAATGTTTCCCTCCCGACTACGAAGAGGGGTAATGGTTGCACTGAGAGTCTTTGACTGAGGATAAGTGATACCTATTTCCCGATTAACAATTTCTTTCCCTTCGCTTCTTACCTGACGGAAGAGGTTGATAACCGCCAACTCGTTTATAGATTCAGTCAGCTTCCTTCCCAGGATTTCCTCTCGTTTTATCCCGAACACCTCCTCAGCATGATTATTTAAAAGGGCAACTTTATCTTCCCTGTCGGTAACCACCATTCCTTCTCCCAGACTATAGAGAATAGCACTCAGCAAATCTTTCCTTTCCAATAATACCTTTTCTATCATCAAAATCCTTCCTGTGACAGGCAGTTATGTTATTTGCGTCACCTGGCTTCTTTCAACTTTTCCAGACAGGAATAAGGAACCTTAACTTTTCCTATCAAGATTTCCCTTTTAGCTAAACCGTGACAATCGGAACCTCCGGTGGGAATAAGATCATACCGATAAGCTAACTCTTCATAGCGATGAGAGGATTCCAAATCATGATTGGTGCAGTAAACCTCTATCCCCCGGAGCCCATCTTTAATCAACGAGGGAATCAATTCATCGTTCCCTAAGAGGGAAGGATGAGCTAAAACAGGAATGCCGCCTACGCCGACGATCAGCTTCATGGCTCCCTCCGGAGTAAACCGATATTTTTTAACATAAGCAGGCCCTTCATCGCCAATATATCTTCTGAAAACCTCATCCACAGAGTTAACGTACCCTGCCTGAAGAATAACCCGAGCCAAATGAAGCCGCCCCATGGCTCCTTCCCCGGCCATCTTTTCCACCTCCGGAAAAGAAATAACTACTCCCAGTTCTCGCAACTTTTCAACCATTTTCTTTGCCCGGTCCATCCTCACCTTTTGCAACATCCCCAATTTATCTTGTAGTTCTTTATCCTGCCAGTCAAGGTAATAACCTAAGATATGTATTTCTTTGTTATCGACTTCGGCAGTCAGTTCCACTCCCGGCACAACTTCCAACTGATACTTCCGGGACAAAGCCAGGGCAGAACCGACTCCTCTCAAGCTATCATGGTCAGTAATGCTGATAGCTGTTAGATTATTTTTAACGGCATACTCGACCACTTCTTCGGGGGATAAAGTTCCGTCAGAAAAACGAGTATGGATATGCAAATCGATATATTTCTCTTCCATCTAAGGTATCACATCCTTTCAGTACACAATTGTTCTCACAAATACCTTATAGGCAACAGCCTGGAGAAATTGCAGGGCGAGAACAACGGTCAAGGCAAAACAAGATTTACTTCCCCAATTCTTAATGGCCTGCGCGCTGACAAGGGCCAGCAAAGGAATTAAAAATATCCACAACCTGGCTACTTCACCCAAGTTTATTCCTGAGAAGTTCAGAAATAACAAGGTAACAAGAAAGGCAACAAGTAAGGGGTCCCAAGGAAAACGCTTTTGACAAATCTCCTTAAAATGTGAAATCACTCTCTTGAACATAAGCAAACTGATTGGTAAACCGGCGAAGCTAAAAAAATCGTAAAGATTATACGATACCCATTTGGAATAAGTTCTCGTCCCCAGACCGTAACTTTCCTTGTTGATTGACATTGCTTTTAAGAATATAGTAACTATGTTAAGGTGAAATACAAGAAAAATAAACCCAAAGGGGACGGCAAAGCTAACCAGGAAGGCAATTATTCCTCTCCAAAAAAGATTCTTTTTAGAAGGAAAAAACCGGCCATAAGAGTAAATGGACAAAATCACCAAAGGTGCAAAGAGGGCAAGGAAGGTAAAGCTTAAAACGATTCCAAAAGATAAGAGGATTCCTGAAATAAAAAATGAAGCTGCCTGACCTCGCTTCAAGCCTCTATAGAATAACCAGATGACAAAAGTTGCTAAGAAAGGGTACGTCTGGTCTACAGTTGGAGTAAACATAATCAGGCTGGGGATTAAAATATAAAGAAGACAAGCATAAACTGCCACTCTTTGGTTATAAAGCTCTTTCCCCAGATAGTAAAGAGGGAAAACAGTGAGACTTCCTATCAATGGTAACAACAGACCAATCAAAAACCCACTCGTCAGGAAAGTCAGGGAACCCGGGCCACTAACCAAATCGTTTAAATTATATCCCCAGAAAAGGTAACTGTTCACCAACCATATTTTAAGAAAAGAGAGTTGTGCCACCATCTTGAGGACAAGCCAGAAGAGGAAAATTATTCCCGGAGGATGAGTTTCCGCATGAACTCCTAAATAGGGCATAAAGTTAAGATAATTATGCAAAAAGTAATTTATATTCCCTATCTTATTTGCAACGCTCAAATACCCGGTAGCGCCGGGATGATTAATTATTAAAGCTAATTCTAAAAGGCCAAACCGATTCTGGGAAAACAAGCTCAGGGTAATAAAGAAAGTAAACAAGGAAACAATCACCATAAATTTTAATTCTCTTTTCCTGTCAAGTCTCTCATTAGACATTTTATCCAGGAATCTCTTCACCCAAAAAATGAGGATAAAGAAAACAGCCAGGGAGAATAAAATTTTTGAGTTGCTTAAAAATGATTGATAACTCCACGTCCATTCGCCCTCTATTCCCAAGGGCAGAAGCTGATAAGCGAGTGCCAGGGAAAATAAGATAGTGCTCAGGATCAGAAACAATAAAAATTTGTTCTCGAACATCCAACTCACGGATTTAATTTTTCATCCTTTATTTTATCCAGAATACCATTAACAAACTTTCCGGAATCGGCAGTAGAGTAGTTTTTAACAATTTCTATGGCTTCATTTATGGTAACTTTAGGAGGGATATCATCAAGAAATAGGAGTTCATAGGTAGCAAAGCGAAGGACATTTCTATCAACAGCGGCCAAGCGACTGATATCCCAATTATCAGTATGTTTCCTAAGCAAATTATCGATAGAGGATAAGTTCTTATAGGTTCCGGTCACCAACTCCGTGGCGAAACGTTGAATCTCCTCCGAGCAAGGATATGCTTTCCAGAAACCGGAGAGGACACAAGACAGATCTCCTTTGTTTATCTCCATTCCATAGAGAATCTGTAAAGCCAACTCCCGCGCTCTTCTCCGCTTACCCATCAACATACCTCCATCCAACAAGAAACAGAAAAACTAAAAAACCAAAGATCAAGCCCACTCTCCCTCCGGGCATGGGTAAAGCATTAAGGAGCATTGGGAGCACAGCGTCCGCGGAGCTGAGAGAGAAAGAGGTTAAAGCAGAAATTTTGTCTGAGTCCGCCTTAGGCGGACGAGTTTAATTTCTGCCCCCTTTTTCGACCGAAGCGAAGCAGCGAGCACCCACCAGCGACTAAATGCTTTGCTCATGCCCCCTTACTTCCCCATCTTCTCAAACAAATTAACCATTTCGATAGCCGCCAGAGCTGCATCGCTTCCCTTATTACCGGCCTTGGTTCCTGCTCTTTCAATAGCCTGCTCCAGAGTATCAGCCGTTATCACTCCAAAAATTGTCGGAACCCCTGTAGTCAGAGAAATATTTGCAATCCCTTTAGCGACTTCGCCGGCGATATAGTCAAAATGAGGAGTCTCTCCCCGAATCACCGCCCCGAGGCAAATGATAGCATCGTATTTACCGCTTCCGGCCATCCGGCTGGCGGCATAGGGAATCTCGAAGGAACCGGGAACCCAGGCTATTTCTATCTCTTCCTCTTTCACTCCATGCCGGATAAGAGTATCAGTAGCTCCTTCCAGGAGTTTCTTGGTAATAAAATTATTGAACCTCCCGGCTACTAATCCAAATTTCTTACCCCGGACAACCAGTTGCCCTTCCAATATCTTTATCATGTCTTTTTCCTCCTAATGAGCTCACAACTTACGCGACTAAAAGAAGCGTAAGTTGTTTGAGCGAATTATCCCGCGGAGTATGCCAAAAATTATCAAAGAGAATTTTTGCATATCCCACGAAGCGGGACCCCGTTTTCAACCAGCACAAATAACACATGCTACTTTCAATTACGGAAGTTATAAAACTCCTTTGCTTAGACAAGCCGAAATTCTCATTCGATAATTTCAGCTTAAGCTTCGGAGTTAATTCACACTTATCACTTATTTTCATTAAGTGATGTGTTCGTTAACAAATGCCCCAACTTCTCCCGCTTAGCTTTCAGGTAATCCCTGTTTAGTTCGTGGGGAGCGATTTCTATAGGAACCCTTTCTATAATCTTCAATCCATATCCCTCCAAACCCACTATCTTCCTGGGATTATTGGTAAGAAGCCGAATGGTAGATAATCCCAGATCTACCAGAATCTGAGCTCCAATTCCATAATCCCGAAGGTCGGGCTCGAATCCCAACTTTTTGTTAGCCTCTACTGTATCTAAACCTTCGTCCTGGAGAGCATAGGCACGCAGTTTATTCACTAAACCAATGCCTCTCCCCTCCTGACGCATATAGAGAAGCACTCCTGCTCCTTTCTCAGAGATCCGTTTCAAGGATTGACGCAACTGTTCCCCGCAATCGCAACGGCGAGAATGGAAGACATCCCCGGTAAGACATTCAGAGTGGACCCGGACAAGGACATTTTTCTTCCCTTTGACTTTTCCTCTAATGAGAGCCAAATGATGTTCTTCATCTATAGTTGTCTCATAGACAACCAATTGAAAATCGCCAAACTCTGTTGGCAAAGAAGTAGCTATTGTCTTTCTAATCAGTTTCTCCATTCGACGACGGTATTGGATAAGGTCGGTAATGGTACAGATACAAAGATTATGTTCCTTAGCAAACTTGATAAGCTGGGGAACCCGGGCCATAGTCCCGTCATCATTCATAATCTCGCAGATGACTCCTGCCGGATAGAGGTCGGCTAATCTAGCCAAGTCAACAGCAGTTTCGGTATGACCGGCTCGAGTTAAAACGCCTCCCTTTTTAGCTCGCAGGGGAAAGATATGACCGGGGCGAGCTAAATCCGAAGCTTTCGTCTTCGGATTTAAGACAGCTTTTATAGTAGTCGCTCTATCATGAGCCGAGATGCCCGTAGTTATCCCTTTTTTACCATCTATGGACACGGTAAAGGCAGTATCGAAACGGTCTCTATTATCATTGACCATAGGATAAATTTCCAACTCATCCAACCTCTCTTCAATAATAGGGAGACAGATAAGTCCCCGTCCATGTTTGGCCATAAAATTTATTATTTGGGGAGTAACCTTTTCAGCAGCTACAATCAAGTCGCCTTCGTTCTCCCGGTCCTCATCATCAATGACAATAACCATCCGCCCCTGGCGAATTTCTTCAATAACTTTAGGTATAGGATCAAACTTCATTTATTCAAACCCCCGCCTTGTTAAGAAATCAGTAGTTATTCCACCCTTTTTCAGGTCCTGAGGATTCATCAACTTTTCCACATATTTACTCAGAGAATCTATTTCTACATTGACATAACTACCTACAGGTTTAAATCCCAGGGTAGTTACCCCAGCCGTATGAGGGATGATAGCCACGGTGAAATCATCCTGATTTTCTTCCACAACGGTCAAACTTATCCCATCAACGGCAATAGAACCTCGAGGAATCAGGTACTTAGTCAATTCCTGTGAGACTCCGACCTTTAAGGTGAGAGCGTCTCTCTGTTTTCTCTTTTCTTTTATCTCCCCCAAGCCATCGATATGGCCGGTAACCAGATGACCGCCTAAACGATCACCGACCTTGACCGCTCTCTCCAGATTTATCTTCTCCCCTACCTTTAATCCGGAGAGAGTGGTTCTCTTCAAAGTCTCTGCAACAACATCAACGGAAAAAGATCGCGAACTAAAATCGGTGACGGTGAGACAGACACCGTCAACAGCGATGCTGGCACCCACCTCCGCATCTTCCAATACCAGAGAAGCTCGGACCGTCAAGCGGAGAGAGTCCCCTTTCCGTTTTATTTTCTCTACGCTACCTAATTCTTCAATCAATCCGGTAAACATAACAACCTCAGACTAAATCCAAAATCCAAATGTCAAAATCCCAATAATTAAATCTTATTCTTTTATTTGTCATTAATAATTCATTTGTCACTTACCATGTTCCTTAGTTCCTAATCGGTTTTCTGACGTAGCAAGGGTATGCTTCCACCATCAGGTCATCACCAATTTTTCTTATCTTAATATCCCGCAAGGGAATTGCCTGGCTAATCTTCTTAATTCCTTCCCCCTCTACTGCCGTAGGAGCTTCTTTACCTCCAATTATTCGGGGAGCGAGGAAAAACACGGCTTTATCCACAAGGCGAGAAGCGAAAGCAGAAGCGTTTATTTCGCCTCCTCCCTCTACAAGGAGATTAACGATATCTAACTTTCCCAATTCCTTCATCAGTTTAGCCAGGTCAACCTTTCCCTTTTTACTTCCCACGATGAGTACACGCGCGCCTCTTTTCTCCAGAGCTCTTATTCTCGTCTTGTTAGCATACCTTGTAGTAGCTACTATTGTCTCTGCTGAACCTTTCAGGACTTTCGCCTCCAGGGGAATCCGGGCTCGGCTATCCACTATCACCCTTAGAGGCCCTTTCCGACAATCTTTCCCCCGGTTTCCATTCCTGACCGTCAACCGGGGATCATCCTTAAGCACCGTATTTATACCCACAAGCACAGCATCTGCCTCCCGGCGGAGTTTCTGGACATATTGCCGGGATTCACTTCCTGTTATCCACTTCGATTTTCCTTCACTGGTAGCAATCTTTCCATCCAGGCTAGTAGCTACCTTAAGCACCATAAAAGGTTCTCTCTCCGTAATGAATTTATGGAAGGCTTCATTAATCCTTTTAGCTCTATCTTCTAAAACGCAAGTCGTTACCTTTATTCCGGATGCTCTTAACTTACGGATACCCCGTCCGTAATTCAGAGGATTGGGATCCTTCATCGCTATTACCACTCTCCCGATACCAGCCGTTATTATCTCGTTGACACAAGGAGGCGTCCTTCCAAAATGGCTACAGGGCTCCAGATTGACATAAAGAGTAGCACTCTTGGCTTTTCTTCCCGCTTCCTTTAAGGCCAGAACCTCAGCGTGGGAAAAGCCAGCTCGAGCATGGTATCCCTTTCCCACCACCTTTCCTTGCTTAACAATTACTGCTCCCACCATGGGATTGGGGCTTACCCTACCTCTACCCCGTTCAGCCAGCTTTAAAGCCAGGGACATATACTTCTCATCTGCATTCATAAATACTATATAAAACCTTTCAACTACATTGGACGCGGATTTTCGCAGATTTCCAGGATTAAATTGGTTCTATCTGCTTTTAGCTACATCCTCTATAGTAAATTTCACAAAAAAATCCCGAAGGTTCTATCTTCGGGATCATCTATTCAGGTTCATGTTCTTTTTAATCTTCTTCCATCTAGCCTTTCACTATCGGCTCTGGATTTCCTGTCCGCCGGCTTTCCTAGCAGACTAACCAGATCCATCCGCCTTCGGCGGACTCGCGGGCTTTTACCGCCGGTGGGGAATTTCACCCCGTCCCGAAGATTTTTTTATCTAACATATAATCTATTTTTCTACTCTGTTTTTCTACGCTATTTATTTTCTCCTTCACCTTCTTTTTTCTTTCCGGCTTCCTTCTCCGCCTTCTTGCGAGCCGCCAACTCTTTAGCCTTCTGCCTCTCAGCTTTAATTCGGGCTCGTTTCTCAGCTCTCTTCGCCGCCGCCAACTTCTTTGCTTCTTCCCAGCGTTTCTTTAACTCTTCCCGTTTCTTTAACTCCTCAGCACGTTTCTGAGCAGCT
>JAADIA010000045.1:0-1436 GCA_013151555.1 Nitrospirota bacterium
TAAAGGCCGCGGAGACGATGGTGGTACTGGAAGATATTTACCTCCCCTTCCGGCCGAAAAGGCGAACCCGGGCTACCATGGCCAAGGAAAAAGGGCTGGAGCCGTTGGCAAAAATGCTGTTTGAGCAGGGAAATATCGAGGTAATAAAAGAAGCAGAAAAATTCGTGAAGGCTGAGAATGGGGTTGATACAGTTGAGGCGGCACTTGCCGGGGCCCGTGACATAATCGCTGAGTGGGTAAGTGAAAACCAGCAGACCAGGGAGGAGATAAGAGCGCTTTACCGGAAAAAAGGACAATACACTTGTAAGGTGATAACCGGTAAGGAAGAAGAGGCGATAAAGTATAAAGATTACTATGACTGGACCGAACCGGTTGCTGCGGCCCCATCACACCGGGTGCTGGCGATGCGGCGGGGGGAAAAGGAAAAATTCCTGCTCTTGCGGGTAATGGTAGACGAGGAGCAGGCACTATCAATTCTGGATTCGCTGTTTATCAAAAATGAAAATGCTGCGGGAGAACAGGTCAAGCTTGCCGTTAGAGATAGTTACAAAAGGCTCATAACGCTTTCCCTGGAAACTGAGATTCGGCTGGAGAGCAAAAAGAAAGCGGATGAAGAAGCGATAAGGGTTTTTGTGGAAAATCTTCGGCAACTGCTTCTGGGCGCACCGTTGGGAGAAAAAAGCATCCTGGCTATTGACCCGGCTTTTCGGACCGGCTGTAAGGTGGTGTGCCTGGATAAACAGGGTAAGTTGTTATACCATGACGTAATCCACCCTTTGTCTTCCCCGGAGACGGCCAAACGGGAAGGCGATAGGATAAGGGACTGGTGCCGAAAGTATAATATCGAAGCGATTGCCATAGGTAATGGAACTGCCGGCAGAGAAACCGAAGCCTTTGTGCGGGGAATCGGCTTGGCTGAAGATATCCCCATTATCATGGTCAACGAAAGCGGGGCAAGCGTTTATTCGGCTTCGCCGGTGGCCCGGGAGGAATTTCCGGACTACGATATTACGGTGCGGGGAGCAGTATCAATTGGAAGACGACTGATGGACCCGCTGGCGGAATTGGTAAAAATCGACCCTAAATCTATTGGTGTGGGCCAGTATCAACATGACGTCGATCAGACACTTCTGAAACATTGTCTTGATGATACGGTAAGTAGCTGTGTGAACGCTGTCGGAGTTGAGGTCAATACGGCCAGCAAGCAGCTCTTAACCTATGTCTCCGGAGTAGGGCCAAAGTTAGCGGAAAGAATAGTGAGGCACCGGGACGAAAACGGCCCGTTCGTGTCCCGGGCGGATTTGAAGAAAGTTTCCGGGCTGGGCGGGAAGACCTTTGAACAGTGCGCCGGTTTTCTCAGGATTCGCAACGCCAAAAATCCGCTTGATGCAAGTGCGGTACATCCCGAAAGTTATTCCCTGGTAAAATCTATGGCC
>JAADIA010000045.1:1567-5497 GCA_013151555.1 Nitrospirota bacterium
GGCAGAGACCCGCGCAAGCAGTTTGAACTGTTCAGTTTCGCCGCAGAAATTAAGACCATCGACGATGTGAAAGTGGGCATGGAATTGCCCGGGATTGTCACTAATATCACTGCCTTTGGTGCCTTCGTCGATGTCGGGGTGCATCAGGATGGACTCGTGCATATCAGTGAGCTTGCCGACCGGTATGTAAAAAATCCCGCCGATGTAGTCAAAGTACATCAAAGAGTTAAAGTGCGGGTGCTGGCTATAGACATTGCCAGAAAACGAATATCAATGAGTATGAAGAAGAATATAATAAAATAGGGACAGACACTATTTATTTAGGCTTTGTTTCTTTGGACTGCCTTCTGGAAAAACACTTAAGACTCTCCCAACTTTTTTTAACTATTACGACGAATTGATTTATTTGTCAAATAAAATAGTGTCTGTCCCTATTTTAAATTTTGCTTGATATTTTTATTGCAGGCAATATACTTAGAATAAGAAATTGTCTAAAATTAAATGTGGGTAACTATTGAAAAAAATAGAAGGAGACTCGAATGAGTTTGTTCGTGATTGATCAAGAGAAATGTTTGCGATGTGGAACTTGTGCGGAGGTGTGTCCGGTGAAGGCTATTGCCGTTCAAGAGGATTCTGTCCCGGTTCCAACTGCTTGGGCTGAGCAGGGTTGTATAAATTGCGGGCATTGCGTTGCGGTTTGTCCTCAGGGAGTATTTTCACTTAAACGTATGCCGGTCAGCCTGTGTCCTCCCATAGAGAAAGAATTAATTCCCAATGAAAAACAACTCGGGCAATTCTTGCGTTCCCGCAGGTCAATTAGGGCATATGAGAACAAGGCTGTCGAGAGGGGACTAATTGAGTCTGTTATAAATATTGCCTGTTATGCTCCCAGCGGGATGAATGCACAGCCTGTACACTGGAAAGTGATTTACGAGAGCAGCGAAGTTGTGCGGCTTAAGGATATGGTTATTGAATGGATGCGATGTTTTGTGAAAGAGAAACATGCTCTGGCGAAAGCCTTTAATTTCAAACGTATGCTGACTGCTTGCGAAGCGGGCATGGATATTATCCTGCGGGACGCTCCCCATGTTATAATTGCCCATGCCCCAAAAGGTGATCCTATAGCCCAGAGTGCGTGTACCATAGCTTTGACTTATCTGGAGTTGGCGGCAAAGTCTTTTAGCTTAGGAACTTGTTGGGCCGGCTATCTTGATGCCGGGCTTGCATATTGGACCCCTTTGCAGCATGCTTTGGAACTTCCGGAAGGACATATTTCCTATGGTTCGATGATGATTGGATATCCCAAATACAGATATCATCGCCTACCTTTAAGAAATAAAGCTAAAATCACCTGGCGGTAAGTAAAGATACTAAATGTAAGATAGATGGTACGGTGAAGTGGTAGAAGGAGAGATAGGGAAGGATTTTTCAAAATAAATCCCGAGTGCGTTTTACTTGGGGTTTATAGCTTCATTGACAAATAGAGGAAACTAAGGTATGCTAAATTAAGCAGTAAACAGAGAGGAATGGGAGTCTTGGGCTGCCAGGCAAAAGAAAGTTCCTCTTACGTTTTTTGTTCCTGCCGTTATGTATGGATAACTTGCTGAGAAGGAGGTGTCGCCAGGTAATAGCAAGAGGAACTGTTAAGGGGTTCGGTAGCTATTAGACAATGGAAGCATAACAAAAAAACAAATAGGTCCTGACCGTTATATCCAGGCCTGATTTGTTAAGGAGATATAATATGCCTCAAGGAAAAATAAAGAAACTGATTCGCGATAGAGGTTTTGGTTTTATCATTGATGCGGACGGCAAAGAAGTATTCTTCCACCAGAGTGGCTTAGCGGGTACCACGCTTGATGCTTTGAAGGAAGAAGATGAAGTTGAGTTTGAAGTTGAAGATTCTCCTAAGGGGCCACGTGCCGTTAATGTAAGCAAAGTAGGATAAGTATTGAAGTAGCTTTATCAGGGACAGTTTTGATAAAAGCTAATTCTGGGTAAAGTATGTTGGCTTTTTCTCTATATAGCCAGTGGCGAAACTCGTCCAACCAGGGGAGCCATATACCCTATAAACCCAAAAGTAGAAAAGCCCTCAAACCAAAAAGTTTGAGGGCTTTTTTTATAAAGGGCCTGTTGTTCCTATTCCATATTCCCCAATTAAGGAGAAAACAATGAAGAGAGGTAAACGCTTGCTTCTAAGCTGTTTTATCTTTATCGCCGGCATCATATTAAACATTCATCTTGCCGAAGGCTATGCCCCGCCAGTCGAAGGTCTGCGGAGAGCGGAGCGCACCATCGGCTGGGCGAATGTCTATCTAGATGGAGTTAAGGTTGGTTATAGCAATTGTTATGGTAAGGAAGTAGAATACGACAGCAAGGCAGCCTACCAGACCATCTCTGAGTTTGTTGGTCGTTGGGAAGGGAAAAAGACAGAGACGCATACCCAGGTAACTCTGGCTAAAGACGGTCGGATCTTATCTTACTTATCTAAAACAGCGGAAGATGGTGAGGAGGAACTTGTCGAAGTGGGCTTTCGCGGGGAAACAGCGTACGTTTCAATAACGGCAGAAGGGGTAATAACTAAACAGGAGCGTCCTCTTCCCTCTGAAACTATCGCCCAATATGCTGTTATCGACAAGATGGTTCAAGAAGGTTTATCGCTCGGCAGAAAAATTTCGTTTCCCGTATTCAACTTTATCCATTTACAGCCAGATATCCTCACTTTGGAGGTAAGTAAAAAGGGCATAGTTAATATAGATGGCCAGGAGAAAGAGATCTTCATCATTGAAGAAAGATGGAACCTTGATCCGGAAAGCATAACCGAGCTTTGGATTGATGCCTTAGGAACCGTCTATAAAACGGAAACAAAGGACTTAAACTTAACCTTTGTCTCCGTTAGCGAAGAGGAGGCCAAGGATTGGAAGTCAAGGAAAGATATTAAGCCTTCCCTACCTCGTATCCAGGCTAATATATTTATTCCGGAAGCTAATGAAACTGAATATCTCTTTGCCAAAATATCGAAAAACGCTGATGACGGGAGTCCTTTAGAGACGTTAAGCATAGAGGTCAAGAGAGACAGGTTAATTAAAATTCCCTCCGTCTCCCTTCCGATCAGGGAATATCCTAATTTTCGTCAGGCGACAGCTTATGTGCCGATAGACAAAGATATCGCGAAAGTTGCCGAAGAAATTATAAGCGGAGAGAAAGACGCTTACTTGGCTGCCAGGAAGATCAGCCTGTGGATATCCGATAATATCCGGAAAAAAGATCCGGATGGATTTTTTACTACAGCTACTACTTCCCTTGCTTCCGGGGAGGGAGACAGCACCGACCAGGCTATTCTCTTTGCCGCCTTGGCCCGCTCAGTAGGGATACCCACGCGTCTTTCCGGCGGACTGGTAGGAGAGGGAAGTACCTTTAGTTATCACGTCTGGAATGAGATTTATCTTGGTCGCTGGATCTCTATCGATCCCTTTCTAAATCAATTCCCGGTAGATGCTACCCATATAAGGCTATCCGGAGATAAGGGAGATGAGGGCTTTTTTCAGGAAATATCTTTGACGAGAGAGCAGGATTTTCCTGGGATGAGGATTGAGATTCTGAAACTAAAGTGTGCCGGCTACGAGTTTGACCCTACTACGATCCTCAGTTTAAACCCGGAGGAAGAAAACCCTGATTTTGTCGAAGAGGAACCCATCCGTATTGGGCTTATCTATTTTGCCAATGAGACTCAGGGAGATGACCTCAAAAATATTCATATTGGGATTAATCACCTTCTGCGGCGAGACCTTTTTTGTGTCCGGTCCTTAGCCGTCTTTGGGGAAGTTGCTACTCCCAGCTCTGAACAGATAAGTTACTTTACCCCTCCGCTCCTTTCTGCCTGGGCTAAGAAGATGGGAGCAGATAAATTGATTATCGGAAAGGTTAGAGAAG
>JAADIA010000018.1 GCA_013151555.1 Nitrospirota bacterium
CTCTCGGCAATATCTATCCCGGCCATAATTTTTACCCGGGAGATGACCGAGCCTTGAAGTCTCTTGGGAGGAGCGGGAACCTCATAGCAAATTCCATCTATCCGATATCTTACCCGAAACCGATTAGGGAGAGGTTCCAAATGAATGTCGCTCGCCCGACTTCGGAAGGCCTCTAAAATAAGAAGACTGACCAACTTAATTACCGGAGCTTCATCTTCTAACTCCTCTCCCTTGGTTTTATCTTCTTCTGCCTTTACGAAGGTAATATCCCGCTCGCTGATATCCTGAATCATACTCTCGATGCTCTCTTCTCCTGTTCCGTAATATCTATCCAGAGCCCGGGTCATCTCATCTTCAGGAGCCAGCACCCCTTCTACTTCACAATCAAGCATTACCCTGAGATTATCCAGGGCAGAGAAACTTAAAGGGTCAGCCATAGCTACGGTAAGAGTATTATCATTCATCTTCAAAGGAAGGAAGCGATGTCTGCGAGCTAAAGCAGCAGGGATCTTATCAATAATTTCCTTATCTATCTGATAGTTAGAAGGCTTAACCACCTCCATATTAAATTGAATAGCTAAGCACTTACAGAGGTCCTCCGCATTAATAAATCCGTCTCTTAAAAGGATCTGACCTAAATTCTCCCCTCTGTTTTTCTGTTCCTCCAGAGCTTCGTTCAGATCTTTCTCGCCGACTAAACCTTGTTCTAATAAGATATCCTTTAAGGACCGCTGCATCTCTGCCATAATAAAAAAAATCCCTCTTTCTATTAATCAAAAGGCCTTGGTACAGGCACTTTTTTTACCTTGCTTTGAGCTTATTATACCGGGAGATTCTCTTTCTGTCAACTCATTTAAACTCGTATCTATCGCTAGGGTTCGTTTGCTTTCGCTCTTTTTAGCTCTCGAGAAATTTTCCCATTTTTCGATATTTATTATATCTTCTCTCTACTAATTCTCTTCCTGAAAGCTTCGTAAGCTCCTCCAAATTCCTCTTTAAAGATTTCTTAATATTAGAAGCAGATTCCTCATAATTCCGATGGGCTCCCCCTAAAGGCTCGGGAATAACCTCATCGATTATTTCCAATCCTAAAAGATTTTGAGCTGTCAAGTTCAAAGCCTTAGCCGCCTCTGGCGCTTTTGACCTTTCCTTCCAGAGAATAGCGGCACAACCCTCCGGAGAGATCACGGAGTAAACGGCATTTTCCAACATCAGAATCCTATCTCCCACTCCCAAGCCCAAAGCTCCTCCACTTCCTCCTTCCCCAATAACTAAACTGACCAGAGGCACTTTCAGATGGGACATCTCCCTTAAATTTTCAGCAATAGCTCCAGCCTGCCCTCGTTCTTCCGCTCCGATTCCAGGATAAGCTCCCGGAGTATCAATAAAAGTAATAATAGGTAATCCGAATTTCTCTCCCAACTCCATTATTCTCAAGCTCTTGCGATATCCTTCCGGATGAGGCATACCAAAATTTCTTTTCAGATTTTCTTTAGTATCTCTTCCTTTCTGATGACCAACAACTACTATCGGCCGACCATCCAACTTAGCCATCCCCCCAACGATAGCTTTATCATCGGAAAAACTGCGGTCTCCATGAAGTTCCTGAAAATCATCCATAGTCAGATTGATATAATCCAGAGTGTAAGGACGATGGGGGTGACGGACTAACTTAATTCTTTGCCAGGGAGTGAGGTTGGAAAATATTTCCTTCTTCAGCTTCTCCGCTTTTTTTCTTAACTCCCCGATCTCTCCCGCCAGGTTCATCTCTTCAGAATCGGTGAACTTCTCCAGTTCCTCTATTTTCCTTTCCAATTCGACGATCGGCTTCTCAAACTCCAAATAAATACTCATTCTTAACCCCTATCCCCGGAGAGCGGGGAGAGAAAAAGATTGAAATCAGGTTCCGGATTTTCCCGGACTACAAGAAAATGCGTAGTCCTGCTCTTCATTTCTTAAGATTACGATAAGGAAGTTATAAATATACAGGGGAAAGTTAAAATAGGGTCTAACTTATTGCTTGTTCACCTGCAACACATCCCCGAACCAACTATGAAGCAAATAATCCCGGTTAAAATTTTTCCTGAATAAAAAGTTTATTCTTTGATAATCACCGGCGTTCCCGGAGGAACTAAATCATACAGTTCTTCTACATCCTTATTGAACATTCTGATACAACCCTGACTCGATTTCTTGCCGACTGTTTCCGGCTGAGTGGTGCCATGGATACCATATCCAGGCGAGGAGATACCCATCCAGCGGGTACCGAGAACATTCTTCGGATCCCCATAGGGATAGACTCCATCCGGCGCATACCAGTCCGGATCAATAAGTTTATTGATAATCTTAAACTCCCCGGTGGGAGTATAGTAATCCTCAATACCAATTCCTACCGAATATACCTTAATCAACCGATCATTGAGATAAAGGGAAAGAGTGAATTCAGGTTTACTAACCACGATACGAAAATTGCCGGGAGTGACTTTTAAGGTCTTCCCGGGCCTGATCACCGAGCTTTTCAGTCCGTTGCTTTTCTTCAGAAGAGCAATAGTCGTCTTGAACTTTTTCGCTATGGTATAGAGAGAATCGCCGTCTTCCACCTTATAGGCCAGGCTGTCCTTCTTATCTGTAATGGCAGAAGAAAAAATCAATTTGATATTAAGGTTACCAAGAGCCTTTCTGGCTTGAAGGAAAGAACTACTTTCCGGAAAATCATCCATTACTTTCTGAAAAGCTTCCCGGGCTAACTTCCATTCTCCTTTAGCCGCCCGGATCCTCCCTTGGCCCAAAATGGCCTTAGCACTCATTTCCTTTGAGGAAAAATCGGTGAGAACCTTTTGATAGAACTGCAATGCTTTATCTGAATTACCTTGTTTTTCTTCCAGCCACCCCAACTGGTAATATACTTTATCGGCATAGTTGCTTTCCGGGAAATCCTTAAGGAACTTCTGAAAATAATCTTCTGCTTTTTTATAGCTCTCCAACCCTACAAAAGATAGAGCAATCCGGTAAGAAGCATCGCGGGCTTCTTCACTCTGAGGATAATGCTCAATAACTTTCTTAAACTGGTTGATTGCCTCGGGATACTTTTTCTCCTCGTAAAGCGATTTCCCAAGGGCATAGGTCGAAATACGTTTCTCCTCCAGGCTTTTCTGCCAACGCAGAAGAGCCATAAAGGAAACGGCAAGCAAGCCAAGAATGATAATCAAAACAGAACTTACCAATACTCTTTTACTCATAAAATGTTCTCCAGGTTTTCTCTAAATCCACTAACATCTCAGCTACCGATTGGTACCTCCGGGAAGGATTCTTCTCCAATGCCTTTAAGGTTAATTCTTCTAACGGAGGAAGAATATCATTGTAAACTGATGGTGGTTTAGGAACAACTCTTTTATCCAGATGCATCTTTATGAGACTTTCTCGATCTTCCCCGGCGAAGGGTATTCTTCCCGCCAGTATTTCATACATTGTCACCCCGAAAGAATAGATGTCCGAACGTTCATCCACCCTTTCCCCTCTGATTTGCTCGGGAGACATATAAGCAAGAGTCCCATCAACCCCGCTTCCAAACAGCCGGGATAACTTTCCATCCTTTCTCGCCAAGCCAAAATCAGTGATTTTCACTTCTCCTTTCGTCGAGATAAGGATATTCTCCGGTTTAATATCTCGATGAATAATACCGTATTGATGGACATGATTAAGTCCTCTTGCAACTCCCAGGATAATGCGCAGGGGTTCTTTCAACAGCTTATCTCCCCTTATTATTAACTCCTTGAGATTTTTTCCCTCCACATATTCCATGATAAGACAGGGAACACCTCTCTTTTTTCCTAATCTAAAGATCTTAATCACATTAGGATGATCAAACTTAGCTGCTAATTTAGCTTCTCTATAAAATTCTCTTACCACTCGCCGGTCAAGGGCCAAATGAGGAAGGAGTTCTTTAAGAGCCATCGTCTCATTTTTTTCCCTATCTTTAACTCTATAAACGTTAGCAATGCCTCCCTGATTGATTTTTTCTAAGATCTGGTACCTTCCCTCAAAAGAAAAGCTCATTATTTCATCAATCCTTTAAACTTAGCGACAGAGTTTAGCAGTCTAATAAGAACATTAATCCCGGTTAAATTATAGATGTAGAGGTTAGATTATGTCAAGGAGTTTCCACCGCTTTCCTTTTTGATACAAAGAAAGTTAATTAACATAAAAGGGGAGAGAAACTGAAGATCACCGCTGAGGTGGAACAGTTTGGAAAAAGAGAAATGTCCCGGAAACCCTTTTATCCTAAAAGCCTACTTCTTGAGTTACCTTTCTCTATCTGTAAAAATAATTTTTGCTTCAGAAATAAAAAACCAGTTTCCCTGGGGTCCGGGCGCTTCCAGGTCATTTATTGTTAATGTGTTTTTTCCTTTTCTCAAATATCTTTCAGGTATCCGGTACTTCAATTCGGTCCAATTCGTTTCCCCGGCTTGATTCGGCCCCTTAAACACTTCTTTTCCATTTAACAATATTTGTATCGGGGTAACCCCGGGCTTATCATCATCCAGCCCACTTAACACCAGAAAGGCATCCTTTTTTGACATCTTATCCAGGATAAACACCGTCTCCATGCTTTCCTTTCCGTATACGCCTATTGCTACCTTGGGTGGAACCTGATAGGAATATCTTTTAGGGCCAAATGCTGCTCCATAAAGATCGAATCCGGGCAACAAAAGGTCTATCTCATTTTTTTTATTTGCCTGACGAACTTTTTTCGGCTGCGACGCTTCTATTTTTCTTATGAATTTTCCCATATTACTACGGTCATAAGAAGTAAGTTCTTTTAATATCGGCGCATCGTACCAGGGCACATCCTTACCGGGATTAATCTTCATTCCGAATTTATCGGAAAACCATTCCGGCATCGATATCCTGGCTATAAAGCTTCTGGACATCTTTCTTTCTCTGGCAATTTCAACCATTTCCTTGAGTTTCAAAAACCTTTCCATCTTATCTCTGGTAACATACTGATCAAGGTCGGACCAGAGCACGCCGGTAAACTTCTCAAATTCGACCCGGGCATAGATCTGCGGGTTATCCTTTACTGCCGCTTCCGCCTTCTTAAATATGCGGTAAGCTTTTTTTGCATAATCAGCATTAATTAATTCATTGGCACGGGAATAAATCCCTTCATGGACAGGATTTTTTTTGTCATATATCCGGCTCCGAATTAAAGTCAAAAACTCTTTCATCTGTCCCGCAGCTTTCCCATAATATATTCCTAAAAACTCATTCTCAAGCTTCTCCGGGTCGAGCCCGGGATTCCATAAGAGTTTCCCCTGCACATAAAGAAATAAGTCCCCAAACAACCTCGGGGAACCACAGTATCGTATTCCCCTTATCCCCCTTGAATAATAAAACTTAAGCTTCTTATTCATAGCATCTAAAGGGAAAAAAGGTGAATATCTGTTTTTAAAATTCATCGCATAATCGAACATATATATGTTCTCAGGGGCAACTTTCAACCAACCCTCAAAATCCGGAAGAAACTCTTTGTTGAGAGGGCAGAATAAATCGTGATCATGACATTTAGCTCCCCCGGGAGTGACATAGGGCGCTAACAATATTCTCACATTAGAAGGTACTTTCTCTCTAATAGGCGGAGACTGGGTTGCCGGCGTATAAGCAAACGTCAAGATTAATTTGTCCGGGTACTTCTTCGCTACGGCCCGGGCAATCGGTTTAATAAAATTCAACCATCTGTCCGTCAGGTAAGCCGGATACTTTCCTTTCATTACCACCGGCCCCGAGTCCAACACTCTGTCTTTATATTCATCCCACCCCGGACCGTCTCCCTGCGTCACCACAAAAAACTTGCCTTCGGGAAATTTGTCAATCCATTCAAGCACTCTCCGGGTAGCAATCTTGCGAACTTCAGGGTTGCTTAACGTCAAGTGCACCCAATTATTGGTAAACGGTTTTAGCTTGCCGGACTTGTCATGAGCATAATACTCGGGATGGGATTTTAAATATAAGTAGGGCGGACATAGATACCTTGAGGTATGCCCAACCTGCACTTTCTTAATTTTCGGATCCGCCCAGGTGGCCTCCGGGAAAACACTCAACTGCTCTTCCAGGAAATGGGCGCTGAACCCTAATCTTGTCGTAGCAAAACCAGATATCTTTTCAACCCAGCCAAAACCGGACCTTACAAACCTGAACTCGAAGGCCGGGTTACGAACCAGGGAAAACTCCGGAACGATAATGCGCGTCGCAGAAGGTAAAATTTCCACTCCCTGGGCATATATCTTCACCCCCAATTTGTTCAGAAAACCATATACCCCGTAAATCACTCCCGCCCCTTTGTCTCCGAATATTCCGACATTCCCTCCTTTGCTTACCACGATATATCCATCAAACTTTATTTTCTTCAGATCCTCTTTACCAATAAGCCCGGCATCTAAAGCCGCTTTCCCTAAATATATATTACCTTTGGACAAACGCCCTTGCCCATCCTTGTAAACGGTTAAATTCTTACCCGTAATCTTCTTCAGATAATTCTGCAGCTCTTTTTCAGCCAAAGCCTCCCACCGGGTAGGAGTTGCAGGCAAGATAATTGCTTTCAACTCCCCGGTTCCCCCCCCAGACGATACCCCCCGAACAGGTTTAACCCCTGAGGCATGAGAAAAAGAAAAAGTGGAGAAAACCGGAATTAACAACAAGGCGATTATTATCAACTTCCTGTTCATTTGCTTACCTCCCCTAAGGTTATAAGGCTTTTAGAAACAACTGCATGAACCATCCTGCCTGCGGCAAGCCACAGGGAATTCTTAAATTAGCGCCCTTCGGGCGAACTTCTAACCACGGAAGCACAGAAACAGTGGTCTTTCTTAAGTCGTTAATCTCTCGAACTCTCTTATGCTCAATAATGTTAAAAAGGAAACACCTATAGTATCAAGTTAAAAAAATCTGTTTTCCCTTACCTTTCCAGGATACCATCCTGATCATTTTTTGATGAATTTTCTGATATTATTACGGTCGGAAGAAGTAAGTTTTCTTAATGTTGGCGCATCATACCAGGGTCTACCTTTGCCGACCCTAATCTTGATCCCAAACTTATCAGAAAACCATTTTTGCATCGATATCTTGGCTATAAATTTCTGGGACATTTTTCTTGCCCTGGCAATCTTAACCATTTCTTTTAATTTCAACAACCTTTCCGTCTTATTTTTAGTAATATTTTGATTAAGGTCGGACCAGAGTACCCCGGTAAACTTTTCAAATTCAACCCGGGAATATATCACCGGGTTATTTCTTACCGCTGCCTCAGCTTTCTCAAATATCCGGTAAGCTTTTTTTGCATAATCAGCATCAACTAATTCAGAAGATTTCGCGTAAATATGCTGATGGACAGGATTCCTTCTGTCGTATATCCGGCTCCGAATCAAAGTCAAAAACTCTTTCATCGGCCCCGCAGCTTTCCCATAATACATCCTTAAAAATGTATTCTCAAGCTTCTCCGGGTCAAGCCCGGGATTCCATAAGAGTTTCCCCTGCACATAAAGAAATAAGTCCCCAAACAATCTCGGGGAACCACTGTATCGTATTCCCCTTATCCCCTTTGAATAATAAAACTTAAGTTTCCTATTCATAGCATCTAAAGGGAAAAAGGCCCCATATCTATTTTTAAAATTCATCGCATAATCGAACATATATATTTTTCCGGGAGCTACTTTCAACCACCCCTGAAAATCTTTAAGGAACGTTTTGTTGAGGGGACAGAACAAATCATGGCTCCAGCATTTAGCACCTCCGGGAGTAGAATAGGGAGCTAACAATATTCTCACATTAGAAGGCACTTTCTCTCTAATAGGCGGGGACTGGGTTGCCGGTGTATAAGCGAACGTCAAGATTAATTTGTCCGGATACTTCTTCGCTACGGCCCGGGCAATCGGTTTAAGAAAATTCAACCATCTGTCCGTCAGGTAAGCCGGATATTTTCCTTTCATTACCATCGGCCTCGGGTCCAACACTTTATCTTTATATTCATCCCACCCCGGACCGTCTCCTTGAGTCACCACAAAAAACTTGCCTTCGGGAAACTTGTTAATCCAGGAAAGCACCCTCCGGGCGGCAATCTTGCGAACTTCCGGGTTGCTTAACGTCAAGTGCACCCAACCATTGGTAAACGGTTTTAGCTTGCCGGACTTGTCATGAGCATAATACTCGGGATGGGATTTTAAATACAAGTAGGGCGGACATAGATACCTTGAGGTATGCCCAATCTGCCATCCTTTAACTCTCGGGTCTGCCCAACGAGAACGGGGCATTACACTCAATTTCTCTTCCGGAAAAACAGCACTGAATCCTAACCTCATTTTAGCAAAGCCGGCCATCTTTCCATCCCAGCCATAACCCATTCTTAAAAACCTCAATTCGAAGGCCGGATTGCGAACCAGAGAAAATTCCGGAACAATAATGCGCGTCGCAGAAGGTAAAACTTCCACTCCCCGGGCATACATCCTCACCCCTAATTTATTGAGAAAACCATACACTCCGTAAATTACTCCCGCCCCTTTATTCCCAAATATTCCGATATTCCCTCCTTTGCTTACCACAACATATCCATCAAACTTTATCTTCCTTAAATCCTCCTTGCTAATCATCCCGGCATCTAAAGCCGCTTTCCCTAAATATATATTCCCTTTTGCTAAACGCCCTCGTGAATACCGGTAAACAGTTAAATTCTTACCCGTAATCTTTTTTAAATAATTCCTCAACTCTTCTCCGGCCAACACATCCCATTTGGTAGGAGTTGCAGATATGACTATCGATTTTAATTTCTCAGCTCCCGCAGAGGACGATACCCTGATAATAGATTGAGCCGGAAAGGCCAGAGAAAAAGAAAAGCTAAAAAAAGTTAATGCTAATATTAATACATTTACAATTAATTTCTTTCTCATTTGCTTACCCTCCCTTATTTGCAAGGTTAAGGATTCCGGTAAATAGATACTGAGAAGAAACCTGTTTCTCTCGAAATAATACATAAGGCATGAAAGTATCGCCCTTAAGGTTTTCCGTCCCCCCGGCTAAAACTATCGGTAATGCAGTCCATAAAGTATTATCTTAAAGGAGTAACGGTAAGAATCTTTCTGGCTTGCTCCGGATATGCAGCAATAAATTTCAACTCGTCGTTGGTAAGGGGTTTCTGGGTATGGACATTGGCATAACGGGCCAGCTCTAAGATTTTAGTAGCTTCCTCATCGTTTTTGAACTCTATCTCCAGCTTATCATAGACATTCCTAAATCCCTTGATACCCGCATATTCTCCGACGGTTATCTGCCGTCCCGTCTCTACTAACTCCGGTTCTCCCCGTCCTAGCTCCTCGTAATCATAAAGTTCATAATTCCGCCTGTCCTTAAGAGCTCCATCGGCATGAATTCCCGATTCATGGGCAAAGGCATTTTCCCCTACTCCCACCTGGTTTATCGGGAGAGGAACGCCAAAGGCATAGGAAGCATATTTAGCAATTTTCCAGGCCCTGGAGAGGTCAATCCTTTCATCAAGGATATATTTATCATGGAGCCCACTGGACTTCTTGATCGCCAGAATCACCGAAACCAAATCAGCATTTCCGGCTCTCTCCCCCATCCCATTGATGGCTGTATTTATGTAGGTATCCACTCCCCCGTCTATTGCTCCCTTAGCTCCTGCCACTGAGCAAGCTACGGCCATTCCCAGATCGTTATGGCAGTGGATCTCTATCGGGAGATTCACCTCCTCCGCTAACATCTTTGCCCTCTGATAGATACTAAAAGGATCATCGTAACCCAGAGTATCGCAATAGCGGAAACGGGTGGCTCCGTACTCTTTAGCTGTCCTGGCAAACCTGATAAGGTAATCATCATCAGTGCGAGAAGCATCTTCAGCATTAACGCCGACAGTCTCTGCTCCCAATTCCTTAGCTTTCTCCAGGGATTGAATCATCATCTTAAGAACGTCTTCCCGGTTCTTTCTCCCTTGAAACTTCCCCAGAGTCATCTGCTTCGAAGTGGAGATGGAAAGATTCACATGTTTAAGTTTGGTAAGCTTAAAAGAATTCTCTACCTCCCTTTGAATCATCGGGCACCAGCCCTCCAAACGCATAGGCTTGATAACACCCATCTCCGCCAACTCTAAATTAGCATTAATATAACTTATCTCATGATGGGTATAAGGGAAACCGAATTCACTCTGGAATACCCCCATCTCGTTAAGGAAGATATTTATCATTGTCTTCTCTAATTTAGCTAACCCTAATCGAGAAGTCTGCACCCCGTCTCTATTAGTAACATCAACAAGGTATATTTTATTTTTCCTTTTTCCTTCACTCATATCTACCTCTCTATGGGTCGCCGCGCCAGGATGTCTTGCAAACGCAGAGCAGTTATGCCACAGTCCGCCTCAGGCGGACGAGGAATAAGAAAGCCAAGCGAGCAAGACCCCGCCAGTAGGCGACCACTCATAACTTCGCTAACCTAACTTGGAGAATTTCCTTTATCTCTTCTATATCCTTCAAGATCTTTTCGGAAACGGAACCATCCAGATTGAGAACAGTTAGTTCGTTTCCCCCTTTTGCCTTCCGGCCTAAAGTCATCGCAGCAATATTTATTCCTCCATCACCAAGAAGAGTTCCCAGCTTTCCGATGATCCCCGGCTTATCCTCATGGGAAGCAATAAGCATATACCCTCGGGGAACAGCATCCACATGAAAACCGTCCAGGCGAACAATTCGAGGATCCCGACGGCTAAAAAGGGTTCCGGACACCGATCCTTTATCCTGAGTGCTTTTCACCTCCAGGGAAATAAGACTGGCAAAGTCTTCCAGGGTATCGCTTGTCGTCTCCGTTACGCTAATTTCCCTTTCCTTGGCAATAACAGGAGCATTGACATAGTTGACGGCTTCTTTCAAGATAGGTTCTAAAAGACCTTTTAAAATAGCCGTCGTTATCGGGGCAAGGTCATAGTTGATAATCTCCCCACTGTACCTCACTCGCACGGCCAGAATACGGCCTTTTAAGAGTTGCGATTGGAGACGACCCAACTTTTCCGCTAATCCGAAATAAGGCTTTATTTCCTCATAAGCTTCCGGTTCAATGGAAGGAACATTAACAGCGTTACGGATAGTCCTTCCCTTAAGAACATCCACTATCTGATGAGCAATCTCTATAGCCACATTCCTCTGAGCTTCTTTAGTGGCCGCCCCGATATGAGGAGTAAGCACTAAATTATCCAGCTCCAGCAAAGGATTTTTATTCGGGGGTTCTTCCTCATAAACATCCAGGGCCGCTCCGGCAACCTTGCCGCTCTTCATTGCTTCGTAAAGAGCTTTCTCGTCGATAATTCCTCCCCGGGCACAGTTGATAATCCTCACCTCATCTTTCATTAAGGCAAATTCCTTGCTTCCGATCAGATGCTTTGTCTCTTCGGTGAAAGGAGTATGGACAGTAATGTAGTCCGACCGGCGCAATAAGTCCTTCATCTCTACAAGCTCTACTTTCCATCTCTTAGCCGCTTCCGGAGAGAGAAAAGGATCACAGGCAATTGTTTGCATTCCTAAAGCCTGAACCCTCTTAGCTACCTCACCCCCAATCCGCCCCAGCCCAACTATTCCCAGAACCTTTCCATGCACTTCTACCCCCATGAATCGTTTCCGGTCCCATTTGCCCTCTTTTAAAGAGATATAAGCATGGGGAATATTTCGGGAAAGAGCTAAAAGTAAAGCAACGGTATGTTCCGCCGTAGAGATAGTATTTGCTCCGGGGCTGTTCATCACGATGATTCCGTTTTCAGTGGCAGCTTCTACATCTACATTATCCACTCCCACCCCGGCCCGGCCGACAACTTTCAGGTTCTTCGCCGCATTAATTAAATCCCTGGTTACCTTAGTCCCACTCCTGATAATTAAGGCCTCGGCATCTTTGATCTTCTCTTTCAATTCTTCCAAGGGAAGCTTTACCGCAACTTCTACTTCAATGTCCTTTTCCTTCCTGAGAATTTCCAACCCTTCTTCAGCAAGAGGATCACTAACCAATATTTTCATTTCTTTCTCTCCATGACTTAAAATGCAGACTTTAGACTTCAGACCTTAGACTCCCAACCAAAAAAATCCTTTACTCTTGGGTCTATAATCTATTGTCTATAGTCTACTTCCGGTAGTTTTCATCCTTTGCTCTCCAACAGTATTCTCTCTGCTGCTGCTACCCCACGGCCAAGCTCAACCTTATACCCCAATTCGGAGAGAACCATCTCCAGAGCAGACATAGCCAGGGTAACATCGAACTGACCCGCATAACCCAAATGAGCAATGCGGAAAATTTTTCCTTTGAGATGGGCCTGTCCTCCGGCAATGGTTACCCCCTGTTTTTCACGCATATTTTTAACCAGGACGGTCCCATCAATTCCTTCCGGCACCTTCACTGCCGTCACGGCATTAGCCGGGGCTTGAGAAGCAAACAACTCCAGTCCTAAAGCAGTCACCCCGGCGCGAGTAGCTTCAGCCAGGCAAGCGTGCCTTTCCCAAACGTTTTCCAACCCCTCTTCCTTAATCATCTTCACCGCTTCCCGCAAGGCTATCACAAGGGAAACAGCCGGAGTAAACGGGTGGTCGTTTTTCTTCAGACTTATCCTGGTTTTCTCAAAACTGAGATAATATTTAGGGAGCTTTGATTCTCCAACTAACTTCCACCCCTTCTCGCTCAAACTGACAAACGCTAAGCCGGGAGGAATCATTAATCCTTTTTGGGACCCGGCTACGGTCACATCGACTTTCCAATCATCAGGTTTGAACTCCATTGCTCCCAGGCCGCTAATAGCATCGACTACCAGGACAGCTTCATGGTCCTTCACTACCGCCCCAATTCCTTTGATGTCATTAGCTACTCCCGTAGAAGTCTCACATAAAGTAGTAAAGACGGCTTTAATGTCTCCCTTTTCTTCCAATTTTCGGGCAATGTCTGCCGGCTCCACCGGGCTTCCCCATTCCACATCCAGAGGAATTACTTCTACCCCATAAGCTTCACCTATCTCTCCAAACCGTTCTCCGAACTTGCCTCCCCTGACCACCAAAATCTTATCGCCGGGAGAAAGAAGATTGGCTATAGTTCCCTCCATAGCACCTGTCCCTGAAGAAGTAAAGGTAAGGACCTCGTTCTCCGTCTGGAAGATATACTTCAACCCCTCATTAACTTCCGAAAATATCTCTCTATATGCTGCGGTCCGGTGATGGATAATCGGTTGACTCATCGCCATCAACACTTCAGCAGGAACAGGCGTCGGCCCCGGCGCTAACAAATATTTCTTTTTCATAGTTTTTCTTTTCTCCTTGAACTTTTAACTTTTAACTTTGAACTTTTAACTTTCTTTTTATTCTCAATAGCTATCTTAAGCACCTCGTCCATATTTTCCACGAAACGAAAATTCAGTTCCCGTTTAACATTCTTAGGAATCTCTTCCAAATCTTTTTTGTTCTCACCCGGCAAGATAACGGTCTTCATTCCCACTCGATGAGCAGCTAAAACCTTATCCTTAACTCCCCCGACAGGCAAAACTTTACCTCGAAGGGTAATTTCCCCCGTCATGGCTATATCCTTATGCACCGGCTTTCCCGTTAAAGCAGAGACTATCGCCGTAGCCATAGTAATCCCTGCTGAGGGGCCATCCTTGGGAATAGCTCCTTCCGGAATATGAACATGAATATCAAGATTTTTATAAAAACTTTCCCCGATTTTTAAATTCTTGGCCCGGGAACGGATATAGCTGAGAGCTGCCTGAGCACTCTCTTGCATTACCTCTCCCAGTTTCCCCGTTAAAATAAGTTTTCCTTTTCCCTTCATAGTAGAGACTTCTGCCGCCATTATGTCCCCTCCCGCTTCCGTCCAGGCCAATCCCGTGGCTACCCCTACTTCGTTCTTTTCCTCGGCCTTAGTAAGATGATATTTAGGAGAGCCCAAATATTTAGATAAGTTCCGGGCAGTTATCTTAATTTTATCCCTTTTCTTCTTTGCTTGAGCTACAACCTTGGCTACCTTGCGACAGATAGAGGCTATCTCTCTCTCCACATTTCTCACCCCCGCTTCCCGAGTATAGCAACGGATGATTTGCCTGAGGGCAAGCGAAGAGATAGAAAGATCCTTTCCTTTCAACCCGTGAACCTTCAACTGTTTGGGAATTAAAAAAAGCTCCGCAATTTTAACTTTCTCCTCCTCCGTATAGCCGGGAAGATGAAGTATTTCCATCCGGTCCTGCAAAGGAGGGGGTATAGCCTGCTGAGTATTGGCAGTAGTGATAAAAAAGACATCGGACAAATCAAAATCAACTTCTAAATAATGGTCATTAAAAGCGTTATTCTGCTCCGGATCCAGAACCTCCAGGAGTGCCGCTGAAGGGTCTCCCCTGAAATCAACACTCATCTTATCCACTTCATCCATTAAAAATACGGGGTTCTTCGTCTTGGCCTTTTTCATGGACTGGATAATTCTTCCCGGCAAAGCCCCGATATAAGTTCTCCGATGGCCTCTTATCTCGGCTTCATCTCTTACCCCTCCCAAAGACATGCGAACAAAATTTCTTCCCAGAGCCCGGGAAACAGACTTAGCTAAAGAGGTCTTTCCTACTCCGGGAGGACCTACAAAACAAAGAATAGGACCTTTCATTTTCTTTACCAGTTTACGCACCGCTAAAAACTCTAATATTCTTTCTTTGACCTTCTCTAATCCATAGTGGTCCTCGTTAAGAATCTTCTCGGCATTCTCAATGTTAAGGTTATCCTTGGTCTTCTTTGACCAGGGCACAATGATTAACCAATCGATATAATTGCGGATAACCGTAGCTTCCGGAGAAGTCGGCATCATCCTGGAAAGACGATCCAATTCCGTGTTTGCTTTCTCTTCTGCCTCCTTAGGCATTTTAGCCTCAGCAATCTTCTTCCGGAGACTTTCTATCTCAACCGCATACTCGTCTTTTTTTCCCAATTCTTTTTCAATGGCCTTAAGTTGTTCATGAAGGAAATAATCTTTTTGACTCTTTTCCACCTGTTTACGAACCTCGCCGAATATTTTCCTTTCAATCTGTAATATCTCTATTTCCATGCTTAAAATTGCCGTCAATTTCCGCAACCTCTCCTCCGGCAAGACTGTTTCCAGAACGAGTTGTTTATCCTCAATCTTCAGGGTAAGGTGAGATGCTACGGTATCCGCTAATCTTTCCGGATCATCAACGCTAGCTAAGGAATTAGCAACCTCATCCGATATCCGGGGATTCAACCTCACATAGTTATCAAATTGAGTCTTCACGGATCTCATCAAAGCTTCTATCTCAGGAGTATGTTTTATATCAACCTTTATTTCCTCAATCTCCACTTGAAAGAAAGGGGAAGAAGAGATAAACTGTTTGAGACGAGCCCGGAATATTCCTTCCACCAGCACCCGCGTAGAATTATCAGGAAGCTTAATAACCTGGAGGATTTCAGCTACCGTTCCCACTCGATGGATATCCGCTTCCGTAGGATCATTAACCTTAGCTTCCTTCTGAGCCGCAAGAAGAATCAGATGATCCTTCTCCATGGTTTTCTCTACCGCTTCCAGGGAAGATTCTCTCCCCACCAGGAGAGGAATCACCATGTGCGGGAAGACTACCACATCCCGCAATGGAAGCAAGGGCAAATTCTTGGATTTTTTTTTCGAGTTCTTCATTTATACCTTTCCCCAACTTTCTTCTGTAAATATCCAATCTGACGTAACCGGTTTATCCTTCGCGCTGTTCCCGCCAACGCTTTGTGACGGGAAAAATTCCGGTAAACTAACCAAGTTTACCTAAACAACGGTGGGCATACACCAGGAATAAGCCTACTTTCTGCGTCCAATTATCTCATCGATAATACCATATTTTTCAGCCTGCTCAGCTGACAGGAAAAAGTCTCTATCTGTATCCTTTTGAATTTTCTCCAGTACTTGTCCCGTATGCTTGGCAAAAATCTCATTCAACTCTTTCCGCAACCTGAGAATTTCCCGCGCCTGGATATCAATATCGGTCGCCTGCCCTTCTGCGCCCCCCATCGGCTGATGGAGAAGAACTCGAGTATGAGGCAAAGCTAATCTCTTCCCCTTAGCTCCCGCAGCTAATAACAAAGCTCCTCCGCTGGCAGCCTGGCCAACACAGATAGTGGAAATATCGGGTTTAACATATTGCATAGTGTCATAGATCGCCAGCGTGGCTGTTACCGAACCACCGGGACTATTGACATAAAGATAAATATCCTTATTGGCATCTTCTGATTCCAGATAAAGAAGCTGGGATATGAGAATATTAGCTTCTAAATCCGAGATGACTGCCGAGCCGCCCCGGACCACCGTCATCGAACCACCCAAAAAGACTATTCTCTCTTTTAAAAGACGGTCGAAAATATCGTAATGGATTCTTCCTCTCCCATCATCTACCACTACTCCCGGCAATCTGTTCCACTCCATTTTTGACCTCCTATTCAGCATTAAGTTGTAAGGATTAAGAATTAAGCAAAAACTTAATCCTTAGAGCGAAGCGTCTTAATCCTTAATTCAGTATTAGGGAACAATGATTCTCCCTCCGCCCGGTTTGCGAAACTTCTTCTCCTGGGGCATCAGCATCCTCACCTGATCCGGGGTAAGCACCAAAGGTTTCTCTTTCTCTTTCACCTCGGCCTGGTTTATCAGAAAATCCAAAGTTTTCCTTCTTTTTATCCGATGAGCTAAATCTTCCCGATTTTCTTTGGTAAGAGAAATCTTGCTTTCTTCCGCCTCTTTCTTTATTTCTTCCTCTGTCGCTACAATATTCTCTCTCCGGGAAATCTCCTCCAAAATCAGGGAGGACTTAACCTGTTTGATAGCCAGAGGCCGAAGTTTCTCCCGCAACTCGTTTTTCCCTTCCTCCTCATCCGAAGCCCGGGAGACGAGCATCAGATGATCAAGCTGCTCCTCGACCAAACGAGAAGGAAGTTCCATTTCATTCTCTTTTATTAGAAGATCAACTGCCTCACCCTGGAGCTTTCCTTCTTCTTCCTCCCGGGCCCGGGCTTCCAACTTATTCTTGATATCTTCCCGCAGCTCCGCCAGGCTATTGAACTCTCCCAGGTCCCGGGCAAACTCATCATCAACGATGAGAAGCCGACGTTCCTTGATTCCTTTCAGTTTAACCCGATAAAGCAGCTTCGCCGATGATTTCCCCTCCGGCAAGGGAACTTCTATTTCTTGCTCTTCATCCGCCTCCGGTAATTTACCAATCAGTTTCTCTTCAAATTCAGGAGGAAAGACACCTGAACCCAGGCGGAAAAGATATCCTTCCGCACTTTGAAACGGCTTCTCATCAAGGAAGCTTTTAACATCGATCACTACCCAGTCATCCTTTTGCACCGGACGACCTTCTACCGGAAGGAAGTCGGCATTCTCTTCCCGTTTCATCTCCAAAACTGCCTCTATTTCCTCGTTGCTAATTTCGATCCTTTCTCTTTCCAGAGACAACCCTTTATATTTCTTTACCTTCACGTCCGGCCAGGTCTCTATGGTAACCTGGAAAGAAAAAGGTTTTTTCTCTTCAGGGAGCTCTTCCCCAACTTTCACATCCGGGTCACCCAAAGGAAAAATGTTTTTCTCCTTCACAGCTTCTGTATAAGCAACCGAAACGATTTTCTTCAAGGCCTCACTGGCGGCTACTTCTCGAAAACGCTTTTTTAAAATGGGGAGAGGCACCTTTCCCTGTCGGAACCCATCCACCCGGGTTTCTCTTCCTAATTCCTTATAAGTTATTTCAAATTGCCGGTCAACTTCTTCAGCCGAAACCTCGATCTTAAATTGCTGCTTACATTCGGGTAGTTTTTCTATTTCTATTTTCATAACACCCCCATAAAGACAGAAGTCAGAAAACAGATATCAGAAGCCAGAAAATAAAATTAGAAATAAAGGTTCTTCTAATCCCTAATCCCTGTTTTTTTGTTTTTTGTTTTTTGTTTTTTGTCTTTTGTTCTCTGTCTTCTGTCTTCTGTTTTCTATCTTTGGAGAGCGGGTGATGGGGTTCGAACCCACGACATCTACCTTGGCAAGGTAGCGCTCTACCACTGAGCTACACCCGCAAATTATAGTTAAAAGTTTAAGGTCGAAAGGTTAAAGTTATAAAAACCTCTTCTCATGGGCGGAAGAGGACTTGAACCTCCACGGATATTCTCCACGAGATCCTAAATCTCGCGCGTCTGCCAGTTCCGCCATCCGCCCTGGAATCAAAGACAGGGGTCAGAGACCCGGGGTCAGTTTTCATAAAATACTACTCTGACCTCTAATCCCTCATCCCTGTTCCCTGATTACTGCTCCCTCATCATCAGTGCCCCCACCAGGGCTCGAACCTGGGACACCCTGATTAAGAGTCAGGTGCTCTCCCAACTGAGCTATAGGGGCTTAAAACCAAGGTTATACTAACATAACTACTTCCTCTTTGGCAAGAAAATTCCTCACCTTCGCTCCTCATTTCTTTTTGAGGGGGATACCTCTGCCCCCCTCAACGTTCGCTCCCGCTCCCTGCTCTCCCCAACCCCTTCGGGGAAATCAGTTAATCAACGATTACCCGGCAAGGAGGAAGAGAATTAAGGAAGAGTCTTCCATAAGAACGGGTGAGGAGACGACTGTCGAGAATAGCGATAATACCTTTATCTTCTTTATTGCGAATTAACCTGCCAAACCCCTGCTTTAACTTAATAATGGCTTCGGGAAGGCTATATTCCAAAAAAGGGTCTCCTCCCTTTTTCCTTATGTTCTCGATCCTGGCTTCATTGAGAGGATGGTCGGGAACATCAAAGGGAAGTTTAGTAATAATGACATTGCTCAAGGCTTCCCCTTGAACATCTACTCCGGTCCAGAAACTATCCGTCCCAAAGAGAACAGAGTTAACATCCTCCCGGAACCTTTCCAGCATTATGTTCCTGGGAATACCCGCTCCCTGCCGGAAGGAATTGATTCCCTGCTCTTTCAGAAAAGGCTGAAGAGCTTGATGCACCTCATTCATAAGCTTGTAACTGGTGAAAAGAACAAAAGCTCTCCCCTCAGTCAGCTTGAGGTAATGTTTTATCTTTTCAATTGCTTCCTCCCGATATTTCTCCACTTCCTGAGGCTCAGACATTTTCTTTGTGATAAAAAGGCGGACTTGTTTTTCATAATTAAAAGGCGAGCCGGCTTTCAACTCCAGAGGGTTTTCCAACCCGACCCTATCCTTAAAATACTGAAAAGAATTATTGGTAACCAGAGTAGCACTGGTCATAATAATGGTAGGTACTTGCGTAAAGAGGTTTTCTCTCAATTCCACACTGATATTTACAGGAGAAGATTTAAGAACGACCCTTTTGAAACCTTTCCCTTCCCTTTCTATCCAGTAAACATGGTCCTTCAGCGTCTGGCCAAGAAAAGCATTCAATCCATCGGCCAAGTCCAGGCATCTTCTCATCCAGGCACTGATTTCCAATTCATCTTCTTTAGTCTTTGCCCTTGACTTCAGCTCTTTTAAAGATGAATATATCTCCCTCAGCGGTCCATCCAGGCAGTTAGAAAAAAAATCGGGTTTACGAATTCTCTTTATCGGAGAATCAATATTCCTCATTGATTTCAAGATATCCTTAAAGAAAAGCGCCGCCTGGGACCGGGCCCGGTCAACATATTTTAAGGCATCCCCGGCCCTGAGATAAATCAGAAGTCCTTTTTTCCTCTCCCGGGTGGAGAGAGAATCTAAAAAATGTTTGATCCGATAATTGCTAATCTCAATCCCCAGATAATCACCGGCCACCGACTCTATTTGATGAGCTTCATCCAGAACAACGCATTTACAAAGAGGGAGAAAGTCCGCCTGCACCTTTTTTAAAGCCAGGTTGGAGAAGAAAAGATGATGATTAACGATAAGGAGATGAGCCTCATATATTTTCTTCCTTGCTTTCTGAAAGAAACAATTATCCCGGTAGGAACACCCTTTCCCCAGACAATTATCGTGCTCCGAGCAAACTTTATTCCAGATGCGGTTCGACGGCAACTTTTCCAGATCAGAGAGGCTGCCATCCGTAGTTTCCTGAAGCCAATCGGCGATCATCTGCAAATCCCGGGCTTCCCCCACGTTATCAAACAGACCTTCCTCCTTACTTTTCAGCTCCCTTTCCCAACGACGAAGACAGAGATAGTTGGAACGCCCTTTAACCAAAGCAGCTTTGAAAGAAAGAGGCAATACTTGCTTAAGGAAAGGAATATCTCTTTTGAGAAGCTGCTCCTGAAGGTTTATGGTCTTGGTAGAAACAATTACCCTTTCCGAGTTAGCCACGGCATAGCCGATAGCCGGAACCAGATAGGAAAAACTCTTACCCACCCCGGTTCCCGCCTCAACTATCAGGTGCTTCTTGTTATCTATAGCTTTAACCACCGCCTCGGCCATCCGGAACTGCTGAGGACGATACTCGTAAGCAGGCAAACTTTTTGAAATGAGACCTTCCGGCCCGAATATTTCTTTAAGATTCATTATTCTCCGCCCGACTGACCACCCCGGTATCTACCGGAAAAGCGCTCTCTTACTTTCCGGAAAACCTACAGGAATTATATCATCCTCTCCCCCAACCGTCAAAGCACAAGAAAACTCATTGCCTCGCGCCTCATTTCTTTTGAGGAGGATACCTGAATTCTTTTCATAATCCTACCTGCTGACCGGTGGCCGTCAGACAATTTACTAACGGCAATTCAAACTCTTTAATGATTGTTGTCACTATCTCTTCTACTCTTAGAATTATATCCTGTCTATCCTATCTGAAATTATTTAAAGATTCTTTCTCTCAATACTATTTTGGGAGAAGCGCCAGAAATGTATTGACCAATATCCCCGGCTTTCATATAATTATACTGGTTCAGGGAAGGATATATCCCGCCAGGCGGACTACTCTGCAATCTTTAACTAATAACGCTAAACGCTTTTTTAATTATGCCGCCCTTTAGGTAGACTTTTTCCCGGGAAGAGAATAACCCCGGTTAGGTGAATCCCTATGAAACTCAGAACAAAACTCAGCCTCATAATGGTTTCTCTTTCTTCCCTTTCCATCCTTCTCCTTTTTCTCATCAATTACCGAAACGAAACTTCTCTAATTGAGAGTCTGGAAGAACATGCCAGCTCCCTAAACAAGGTATCCCAACTCAGTCTAACCCAGTTGACTAAAGAACCGGATTCCGATACTGTTCTTCTCCAACAGTTCATCACTAAGTTAAGCAGAGAGAAGGGAGTCTACGAGGTCTCAGTGGTCAATAACAAAGAAAGAATCGTTTTAAGCTCCAATCCGGAACGAATCGGCAGGTTATTGGGAACCCAGGGAATCACCGAGCTATATTCCAAAAAAGGAAACGGAAAGTTAGCGCCGGGAAGTGAACAAATATTTATTTCTCAGATAATCGGCACTCCTAATAATTCCGATAAAAAATATAATGTAGTCGTCCCGCTAATCAGGAACAACAAACGTATAGGTTCCATTCACATCCTCGTGTTCCGGGATGATTTCAAGAAGATGTTCGCCACCATGCGTCTTAGAAGTATTCTGACCACATTCAGCATCTGGACCCTGGCTACGGCTCTTATAATCTTAGTATCCGGACGGTTCCTCCGCCCGTTTAAGAAACTGGCTCTGGCCACGGAGAGGATTTCTCAAGGTGATTTCTCCCAGGATATCCCTTCCCAGGGAGAAGACGAGGTTAGCAGCTTAGCTCGTTCCTTCAACCAAATGACCAAGTCCCTTCGCCGGTACCGGAAGATAGAAGAACAAATGCACCGGGCCAATCGACTATCTGCCCTCGGGCAATTGGCTGCCGGGGCAGCCCATGAGATCCGGAACCCCCTAAACGCTATCGGGTTCGCTGCCGATAATCTCCGGGAAGATTTTGCTCCTGAAGACCATAAGATGCGGCAGGACTACTTCCAAATTATCCGGAACATCAAGGGAGAGATAGTCCACCTGGATGGGATCGTCAAAGGGCTAATAGACTTTTCTAAACCCCGGGAACTCCATCTCCGGACAGAAAAGGTAAATGCTATCCTCAAAGACACTTTAAGTTTAATGGACAGGGAAGCCCGGGAAAAGGGAATAACTATCAAGTTACAGTTGGAAGATAACCTCCCTGATAGCAATCTGGATACCGAACAAATCCGGCAGGCTTTTATGAACATCATCATTAACGCTTTCGAGTCCATGCCTCAGGGAGGCACTTTGGTTATAGCTACGAGATTATCTCAAAAGACAGTGGAAATATCCTTCACCGATACAGGCTGCGGAATATCTCCGGAACATAAAAGCAAGATATTCAATCCTTATTTTACCACCAAAGAAGAAGGTAGCGGCCTGGGGCTGGCTACGGTTCATCGGATAATCCGGGACCATGGAGGCAACGTAGAGGTTGACTCCCAGGAAGGCAAAGGCACCAACGTAACCATATATCTTCCCGGGGACGAAGGTTCAAACAAATGACAGATAAATCCAGTCGCATTCTCATAGTAGAAGATAAAGGCTTCGAGAAAGAGATGCTTTGCCGCTCCTTAGCCAGGGAGAACTATCAGATAACCTCTGCCCGGGATGGCAAAGAAGCTTTATCCCTTTTCCGCCAGGACAACTACGATGTCGTCCTCTCCGACCTTAAAATGCCCGGGATGGACGGGATTGCTCTTCTTCAAGCCTTGATAGAAATGGACTCTGAAGTAACGATAATCCTGATGACTGCTTACGGGAGCGTGAAAAGTGCCGTTCAAGCTATGAAACTGGGAGCTTTCGATTATCTGACCAAACCCTTTGATAGTGAAGAACTCAAGGTAACGATAAAGAGAGCTCTTGACTACCGTCGGCTTCGCCAGGAGAATAAGGGCCTGCATTCGGAGCTGGAAGATAGATACAGTTTCCATAACATCGTAGGCAAGAGCCCGTTAATGCAGGAAACCTTCCGCCTCATTGACAAAGCTGCTCCTTCCAACAGCACTGTTATCATCTACGGAGAAAACGGCACCGGCAAAGAACTCGTAGCCAAGGCTATTCATTACCATTCCAAGAGGAGAAAGCAGATATTCCTGCCCCTAAGTTGTGCCGCTATACCTCATACCCTTTTAGAGAGCGAACTCTTTGGATACGAAAAAGGAGCTTTCACCGGCGCTACCGCCAGAAAAAAAGGGATCTTTGAGGAAGCAAACGGCGGCACCTTCTTTCTGGACGAGATTACCGAGTTGGACATCAATATGCAGGCCAAACTTCTCCGGGCTATTCAGGAAAGGGAAATCCGCCATCTGGGAAGTTCCATATCCATTCCCGTGGACGTCCGGCTGGTTGTGGCCACCAATAAAAATATGGAAGAAGAACTCAAATCCGGACGCTTCCGGGAAGACCTTTATTACCGGATTAATGTTATCTCCATCTTCCTTCCTCCTTTAAGAAAGCGTAAGGAGGACATTCCCTTGCTGGCGAACCATTTCTTAACCCGGTACCATTCAGGTAACAAGAAGGCCGTCCCTTCTATCAAACCTCAAGCCCTGGAAGCGCTGATGAACTACGACTGGCCGGGGAACGTCCGGGAACTTCAATCCACCATCGAAAGAGCACTCATCCTCAATGGAAGTCAAACTATTCGCCGGGAGGACTTACCTCCCCAGATCAGAAATAAATCCAACCAAAATCCGGAGACCTCTTTCCCCCTACCCGATAAAGGATTTTCCCTGGAAGCTCACGAAAGAGAGCTGATCATTCAAGCCTTGAAGAAAACCAACGGTTCTCAGATCAAGGCAGCTGAATTGCTGGGCTTGAGCTACAAGACCTTGCAGTATAGAGTGCGAAAATATGGTATATAAAGAAGATAGAGCCCGTTTTCTTACCCCTTTCAAAAACCTCATTTCGGGTTTTCTCTTCAGTTCCAGGGAATTTCTAAGCAACTATTTTCATTTAAAAGGCTTATCTGTATTTTTTGGGGGAAATCCCGGCTCCGCCCACCTCATTTGAGGTTTTTTAAGTTCTTATTCTTCCTTTTCCGTTTCTTCTTTTTATTTTATAACTCTTATTGCTTGAATATGTTATGCTAATTATTTCCGTTTTTTTTCTCTTTGGCACACTTCTTGCTTATTAGTTTAATAAAGTATTTCCGGTGAATCTTTAATAAATATCTTCCAAATTAATAAGAGAGAAATGAGAAAGATTCTTTTCATGTTTTTCATTTTATCCTGGTTGACGACCTCAACCTTTGCTCAAGAAGGACAACTCGATATCCGGGTTAACCTGGACCAAACTATCATCCGGAAATCGGAACCCTTTCACCTTACGGTAATCTGTACCGGCCGTCAGGCCCTCACTGAAAACATGAAACTTATCCCGGGAAAATTTGCCGGTTTCCGTCTTATTGGAATCTCCAAATCAACGAGCCTTTACGAGGAGAACAATATACAAATGGTTTCGGCCCGGATAGAATATCAACTTGTACCAATTGCAACCGGCCGAAGAGAAATCCAGCCCCTCGTTGTTGAATACCATGATCCTGCTTCCCGCCTCATCCAATCAGTAAGGAGCCGTCCTATCTCCATCATCATCCAGGGCAATGAGGATCGTCTCTCGGAAAAAACAGGTTACTTTTTCCGGCAACCGGTCTTGATCGGGACCGCCGGCGCCCTGATGGCCGGGGCAGGCTTCTTTCTCTTCCGGCGCCGGCGCCGGCGATATCTGAGGGAAAGAACTTGATGACCCAAAGGAGTTAATTATTAAATTAAAGGAGAAAAACGATGGAAGTAGATGTCAAACAGATCTCCGGCAGAGTAGAAGAAGAAAGTAAACTTATCTTTGAAGTAAAGAAGGAACAAGAGAAAGTCATTGTCGGACAGAAGTATATGATGGAAAGGCTTCTTGTAGGCTTGCTCTGTAACGGCCATGTGCTCATCGAAGGAGTACCCGGCCTGGCCAAGACCCTGGCCGTAACTACTCTCTCCCGTATCCTTCAGACAAAATTCCACAGGATACAGTTCACTCCCGACCTCCTCCCGGCGGACCTGATCGGGACCCTGATTTACAATCCCAAGACGGGAGACTTTACGGTTAAGAAAGGACCAATCTTTGCCAACATCATTCTGGCCGATGAAATCAACCGGGCCCCGGCCAAGGTCCAGAGCGCCCTTCTGGAAGCCATGCAGGAACGGCAGGTAACTATCGGTGAAGAAAGTTATCCCCTCGAAGAACCTTTCATCGTTCTGGCCACCCAAAATCCTATTGAGCAGGAAGGAACCTATCCTCTTCCGGAAGCTCAAATCGATCGTTTCATGCTCAAACTCAAAGTTACCTATCCGAAAAAAGGAGAAGAGAAAACAATCGTCCAGAGAATGGCCCATTCCCTTCCCCGCACCGAAGTCAACCCGGTAATGGGTCCTGAAGATATTCTACGGTTACGCCGCCTGGTAGATGAGATCTATATGGATGATAAAATCCAAGATTACATCATCGACATCGTCCAGGCCACCCGTACCCCTAAGGATTATGGATTAGAGTTGGAAGAATACATCCGTTACGGAGCCTCTCCCCGAGCTTCCATTTACCTCACGATGACTTCCAAAGCATATGCCCTTCTCCAGGGACGCGGTTATGTGACGCCCCAGGATATCAAGACTGTGGGCCCGGATGTGCTTCGACACCGGGTTATCATCAGTTATGAAGCAGAGGCCGAGGACATGACCTCGGAAGACATCATTCAGAAAATTTTCGATAACGTGGAGGTACCTTGATGAAAACAAATTCTCAACCAATGGATGCCGGAAAACGCCGGGTGCTGGAAGCCATCTATCATAAACGGGGCTTATTGCTAACACCGCTTTGGATTGTCATGCTCTTTGTCTTCTATAAAGAATACGAAAATCACTATCTCGTCTGGCCTCTGGGAATAAGTATAATAATAGGAGCAGGACTCCTGCGCATGTGGTCACAGGCTCATATAAGGAACCGGGAAATATTGAAAACCGAGAGGATTCTGACTACCAGTGGACCCTATCATTATGTCCGCAATCCCCTCTACATCAGCAACATCCTCATCCTTGCCGGGGCATCTATCCTTTCCGAGTTAATCTGGTTCCTGCCTTTTGTTCTCCTTTACTCGGGAATCATATATGCCTTAGTGGCCCGGAGAGAAGAAATAAGGCTTGAGGGAGAATATGGCGAAGCCTACCTCAAGTATAAAGAAGAAGTACCTCGCTGGATTCCAAGAATCTCCACCCCCCCGGCACCGGCGGCTGCTTCCAGGCCACTCTTTACCCGCCGCGTCCTCATCGCGGAATACAGCCACTTCCTGGTAATAGTGCCCTTCCTGATAAAGGAAATGGTAGGACACTTGTTGTGGGGGTACGGTTGAAATGATTCCCCGAGAACTGGTCAAAAAGATCCGCCGCATTCGGATTTCCACCAATCATGCCGTCAATGATGTCCTGGCCGGCGAATACCAGAGCGTCTTCAAAGGACAGGGAATGGAATTCGAGGAAGTGCGGGAGTATCTTCCCGGAGACGAAATAAGAACCATAGACTGGAATGTTACCGCCCGCTTCGGTCATCCTTATGTGAAACGGTTCGTCGAAGAGAGAGAATTGACGGTGATGCTTCTGGTAGACCTGAGCTCGTCCGGCAGATTCGGTTCAGTGGACCAGCTCAAGAACGAAGTCGCTGCCGAACTCTGCGCTCTCCTGGCCTTCTCGGCTATAAAAAACAATGATAAGGTAGGACTGATCATCTTTACCGATCGCATCGAGAAATTTCTTCCTCCCCAGAAAGGGTCAGAGTATGTGCTTCGGGTTATCCGGGAGCTTCTTTACTTTAAACCGACAGCGAGTAAAACCGATATCGGCCAGGCCTTAGCTTATCTGGGCCGGGTGACTACCAAACGCACCGTAGCTTTCCTGGTCTCCGACTTTCTCAATAGCGGATTTGAGAAACCGCTGCGGGTAGTCAGTAAGAGACATGACCTCATTGCCGTGACCATCACCGACCCGCGTGAAATAAGTCTTCCCGATGTAGGAATCATCGAGCTGGAAGATGCCGAGACGGGTGAGACCATACTTTTCGATACCCGGGGTAAAACCCAGAGAAAAGAATACGAGAAATATTCTTTGGAGCGAGCCCGGGAACTGGAGAAACTTCTCCGCTCGGCGGATGTGGACCAGATACATATACGCACCGACCGTTCCTATATCCGGCCCCTGGTCAGATTCTTCCGCCTGCGGGAGAGAAGAATATGAAATGGCAGACAACTGAATCCAAATGATAAATTGGAACAGATTATAAACTATAGACTGAAAGAGTAACCATGGTTTATTCAGATAGACATTCCCGGCGCAGGCGCCTTATCTGGCTATTTGCCCTGACGGTTTTTCTGCTTTCCTCCTGCTCTTCCCGGAAAGCGCCGGAGGCAGAGAAAAAGAAATTTGAAATAGATAAGGTGACCACCCGTGGCCCCTTAACAGTCCATGTTCGGGTGAGCAAGAGCAAAATCTCCCTGGCCGACGAACTGGACCTGGAGCTTGAAGCCTCTATAAAAGAAGGTTACCGGGTCGAATTTCCTCAGTTCGGGAAGAAATTAGAACAGTTCAGGATAAGGGACTACCGGAACTTTCCTCCGAAGCTTTCCAACGACGGGCGCATCCTCTTCCGAAAACTTTATCGCCTGGAACCCTTCCTTTCCGGAAACTATAAGATCCCGGCAATGACCATCAAGTTCTATAAGGAAGCCGTCCCGGCGAAAAAGAAAGAGAAGGGGAGCGAAAAGGAGAAGAAGCATCAGTTAGAGACGGAAGAAATACCCATCAAGGTCACCTCTCTTATCGGTAAGGAAAGAAAAAACCTCTCTATCAGGAAAGCCAAAGATGTGGTTGCCCTGCCACCTTCAAGAAAGCCTCTTCTCTACCTCGCTCTTGCTGCAGCCATTGGAGGAACAGCAATAGTCACCTTGCTCATTCTCCGTCAGCGGAGACGCCACCGGAAAGGAGAAGAACCCAGGCTCGTTTCCCCCCATGAGCTTGCCTATGAGCAACTAAGAAGGTTAGACAAGGAGAAGCTTATCGAAAACGGTCAAATTAAAGAATTTTACATTCGTATTTCCGACATTCTTCGCCACTATATCGAGAATCGGTTCGGTCTCCGGGCCCCCGAACGCACCACGGAAGAATTCCTCCTCGAGCTGGCTGGAAGCAATGAACTGGATAAGAAGCAAAAGGAACTCCTTCAGGATTTTCTCCAAACCTGCGACCTGGTCAAGTTTGCCCACTACCGGCCGGAAATCAAAGAAATTCAGGACACCTTCGATGCCGCCCGGAGATTTATCAAAGAAACAGCCCGGGAAGAAAAGACCGTAACCGTAGCTGTTGCTTGAAAATAAGGATTCAAAGATTCGAGGACTTGAGGATTCAAGTGCTTATTTTTTCAGGACTTTCACTTGACCTCTCAGATCCTGGATTTCTTAAATCCTCATCTATGGAGAAGTAGAGGATGCGCTTCTACAGCCCTTGGGCTTTTTTGTTACTCTTAATCATTCCCGTAATTCTCTTCCGTTATTTTAAAAAGGGGCGGACCGGAAGCATCCGTTTCCCTTCCCTGGAGAGCGTCAAGCAAGTTTCTCCCTCCCCCATCTTTCGTTTCCGGCACTTACCCCTCTTCTTGCGGCTTCTCACCCTCACCCTTTTAATCATCGGCCTGGCCCGACCGCAGAAGGGAAAGGAAATAGTCCGGGAATTCAGTCAGGGTGTAGCCATTGAGATGGTCTTGGACCACTCCGGAAGCATGGCATCAGAGATGGAATATGGAGATCAAAGACTCAACAATCTGGAGGTGGCAAAGAAGGTCTTCAAGGAATTCGTCCTGGGAAACGGAAGAACCTTAAAAGGGCGACCGAATGACCTCATCGGTATGGTGGTCTTTGCCCGCTATGCGGATACCATCTGCCCCCTCATTCTGGATCATGGAGCCCTGCTCCAGTTTCTCAAGAACATCCACATCGTCAAGATAAAAAGCGAAGACGGAACGGCTATTGGCGATGCTCTGGCCCTGGCTGCCGCTCGTCTGCAGACGGCTGAGGAAAAGTTGAAGAAGATGACGAACAACCCCAACCGCTCCCAACCCTTTCAGATAAAGAGCAAGGTCATTATCCTGCTCACTGATGGAGTTAATAATGCCGGTAAAATGTCTCCCCTGGAAGCCGCCGAACTGGCCCGGAAATGGGGTATAAAAATTTATACCATCGGTTTCGGGGGAAGAGAAGGCGTCGCTACCATTCGCACTCCTTTCGGAGATTACACAGTGCCTACAGGGATGACCCTTGATGAAGAAACCTTAAAGGCTATAGCAAAGAAGACGGGAGGCATCTACCGCCGGGCCACGGATGAGAAATCCCTCCGGGCCGTCTATGAGAAGATAGACCATCTGGAGAAGAGCAAGATAGAGTCCCTCCGCTATCTCGATTATCAGGAGTTATTCCCTAAATTTATCATCGCCGGACTTTTTCTCCTTCTTTTGGAAATACTAATTTCCCACACTATCTTTCGGAGGATACCTTGAGATGCATTTCGGCAACCTGAGATACCTGTATCTATTATGGCTGGTGCCCCTTCTCATCATCTTCTACCTTTATGTTTTTCGGAGGAAAAGAAAAGTTCTGGAGACCTTTGCCTCCGTTCATCTCCTGCCCCAGCTCAGCGTTTCCTTCAGCCCGGCGCGCCAGAAAGTAAAGGCCGCTCTTCTTATCCTTGCCTTTATCTTTTTGGCCTTCACCCTTACCCGGCCGGGCTGGAACCCTCAGCCCCAGAAAATAGAACGGCGGGGGCGGGATATAGTATTCCTCCTCGACGTATCCCGGAGCATGCTGGCTGAAGACTTAAAACCCAACCGTTTAGAGAGAGCCAAGATAGCCATTCGGGATGTCCTGGACGTCCTCCAGGGAGACCGGGTAGCTTTGATAGCCTTTGCCGGGACTGCCGTGGTGAAATGCCCCCTTACCCTGGACTACGGATTCTTCCGCATGGCCTTAGAAAACATATCCGTGGAAAGCACCTCCCGGGGAGGCACCCTTATCGGAGATGCCATCCGCAAGGCCATCCAGGTATTTGATGACCCGGAGAAGAAATTCAAAGATATCATCCTCATCACCGATGGTGAAGACCACGATAGTTTCCCCGTAGAAGCAGCCAAAGAGGCAGGAAAAAAAGGTATTCGCATCATCGCCGTGGGCTTAGGCGACGAGAAACAGGGTCAGAGAATTCCCATCACCGACAAATTCGGTAATCGCACCTTCCTCAAATACCATGGTCAGGAAGTCTGGTCCAAGTTAGATGGAGATACTCTAAGGAAGATTGTAAACGTATCCAACGGCGGAAAATATTTCGGGGTAGCTACAGGAACTATTGACTTAGGCAACATCTACCGGCAATTGATTGCCAGGGCCGAGAAGAGAGAATTAGAATCCCGGACCATCAGGAGATATCAGGAAAAATTTCAGATATTTCTGGCCCTGGCCCTGGGACTTCTTTCCCTGGAAGCCCTCATGAGTGAAAGGAAAAGAGGAGTTTAAGAACGATGAAAAAAAATTCCCGAATTCTCTCATTTGTCTTCCTCATCTTTCTGACCGGAGCCGGAATACCTCTTTTTGCCGCCTCCCCTTCCCGGCTGGTAGAAGAAGGGAACCGGTTATACCGGGAAGGTAAATACAATGAGGCCATCCGGAAATATGAGAAAGCATCCGTGGCCCGACCAGAATCTCCCCGGATTTACTTCAATAAAGGGAATGCTTATCTCGCCGAGGGGAACCTGGATAAAGCCCGGAAACTTCTCCGTCAGGCAGCCCAGAAGGCTACTAACGTGAAGCTGGAAGCCCGGGCCAAGTATAACCTGGGAAACCTGGCCTTTCAGGAAGCAAAGAAATATCAAGACAAGGACCCTCAGAAAGCTCTCTCCAAACTGGAAGAAAGCACCCGACTTTACCGGGAAACTCTGGACCTCGACTCCAGCGATGAGGATGCCAAATATAACCTTGAGGTAGCCCGGATTCTCATGAAAGATATTCTCGACAAACTCAAGAAACAGCAGGAAAAACAGAAAGCCCGGCAGAAAAAAGCAAATAATTTAGCAAAAAAATTAAAAGAACTCATCGCTGCTCAAGGAGAAGAGCTGAAAAAGACAAAAGAGTTAGAAACCCGAAAAGCCGCGGGGAACAAGTCCCCGGATAAGGTGACAGAAAGCACAGATAAGGAACTGAAATCCCTGACCGAACGCCAAGGCAAGACCCGGGAAAAAACAGGAAAGCTGACCAAGGAACTGCGGGACCTTTCCCGCCGCCAGACCCCATCCAAATCGAACCGTCCCTTTGCCAAGATAGCCGGGCATACGGACAAGGCCAATCTGGCCCAGGCCCTGGCCGAGAACGAACTGAGAAAAGGAAAACTTCCCGGAGCCCGGGCTAACCAGGAGGAAGCTCTTCAGGAACTGAACAAGGCTCTCGACCTGCTCAAGAAGCCGGCTTCTCCTCCCCCTTCCCCGGGAGGGAACAAACGGAAAAAAGAAGAGGAGAAAAAAGGAAAACAGAAAAAAGGGAAACAGAAAGGAAGTCAGCAGACGGGAAAGAGTAAAGAGAAAAAAGAAGGACTCCGGAAGAAACAGGTTCAGATAAGTAACACCCTGGCCCGGGACATTCTCGAGCAAGAGAAAAAGAATAGAGAGTTGCGCAACCTTCCCCAGGCCAACAGTTATCAACCGGTAGATAAGGATTGGTGATGATAAAAGACAGAGAACAGAAGACAGAAGACAGAGGACAGAGGACAAAGAATGGAGAAAAACTGACTCCTGACTTCTATTTTCCATCTTCGGGAACATGGCGTTGGGGGGGGCTTCTCTTATTAATCTTCCTCCTCTACCTGCCCGGGTCCGCTTTCGGAGAAGATATCCGTGTAAGAGCAGCGGTGGGAAACCAGGAAGTCTATGTGGGCGAACCCTTTCTCTTCCAGATACAGATAGAGGGAAACGATCAACCCGGGAAACCCGACCTATCTGCCCTTTCCGGAAACTTCTTCATCGAGGAACAAGGCGGCCAGCAGAATAGCAGTACCTCCATAACCATCATCAACGGCCGAATGCAGCGGGTGGTCAAAAAAGGATACGTCTTCTCTTACCGTCTCACTCCCCGTCGAGCAGGAACCCTGAAGATACCTCCCCTGCCGGTAAAGGTTGGGAGAACGGTTTTCAACACTCAACCCCTATCCATCAATGCCCTGCCGCCCGAGAAGAACGAAGATTTTAAACTGCGGATGAGCTTATCTAAAGAAACAGTCTATGTGGGCGAGCCCCTCACCCTGAAAATCACCTGGTACATCGGCAAGAATGTGGAAAAATTTCAGTTTAATGTTCCCTTTCTCCAGGACAACCCCGACTTTGAATTCGCTAACCCTCAGGTAAAACTTGACCAGAACAAGAAATATTTCAAAATCCCGGTGGACGGGAAGGAAATAATCGCCCAGCAGGGACAAGGAATTCTGGAAGGACGTTCCTTTACTACCCTCTCCTTCGCCAAAATAGTTATTCCCAAGCGAAGCGGCACCTTCAAATTGTCCCAGGCTCAAGTTTTCTGTCAGGTTCCGGAAGGATACCGGAACCACCGACAAGGCTTCTTCAATTTTGATGAAGACTTATTCAACTTCGGACCGGAAAAAGTTTACAAGAAATATGTCATCCCCTCCAATACTCTGAGCCTGACCGTCCTCGATCTCCCGGCTGAGGGGAGACCCCCTAACTTCACGGGACTGGTAGGCAAATATCATATCAGCACTTCGGCTGTCCCCACCGAGGTAAAGGTAGGAGATCCCATTACCTTGACTATGAAGATTTCCGGACCTTCCTATCTCCAGGGGATTCCCTCTCCGGACCTCAACCGGCAGGAGGAACTCCAGAGCCGGTTTAAGATTCCTAAGGAGATATCCTCCGGGAAGGTTGAAGGCAAAGTCAAGGTCTTCACCCAAACCATCCGCGCCAGGAACGAGAAAGTAACCGAGATTCCCCCGGTGGAGATTAGCTACTTCAACCCGGAGACCGGTCGCTACGAGATAGCCCGGAGCCAGCCTATACCCCTCGTCGTTCATCGGACGAAAGTGGTCACCATAGCCAATGCCGAAGGAATAGGAGAAATACCGGAAAAGAGCAACCCGGAAAATCTTCCCGGAGGCATTGCCTATAACTATGAAGGGCCGGACGTCCTGAAAGACCAAGGATTTAACCCCTCCACCCTATTCCACAGCTGGTCCTGGTTAGGAGCTCTCTTCGGTCCCATGGTTTTCTACCTTATCTGCCTCTTTACCATCAGGAGGCGGGATAGGGCCAAAGCTGATATCTCCGGTCGGAGAAGAAAAACCGCCTACAGGAAAATCAACCGGGGATTTAAGAAGGTAAAAAACCGGATTAATGACGAACCCGGATACTACGAAGAACTCATAAAAGAAGTGAGAAACTACCTGGCCGATAAATTCAATATCCCGGCCGCCGGTCTCACCTTCAGCGAAGTGGAACGCCTCCTGGCCAATAACGGCGTGGACGGGGAAACCGTTCGCCGGTTAAAACACATATTCGATACCTGTGATGCCGGCCGCTTCGGCATCTCCGGGAGCTCACGAGAAGATAGAGAAGAACTTCTAAGCACTGCCCGGGAGGTTACGAAACATCTGGAGAAATGGTTATGATTAACAATAGACGGGTAGGGACAATCCTTCTAATCTTCTTATCCGCTATTACTCTCTTCCCTCAAGCTATCAGAGCGGAAAAGTCCTCCCTGACCCGGGGACAGATATATACCCTATTCAGCCAGGGGAATAAATTCTTCCGTCAGGCAAACGAGCTGGCGGCAACCAGCCCTCAGGAAGCGAAAACCCTCTATATGCAAGCTATCCTCCGCTTTGAAAAAATTGTTAACGAGGGAAATATCAGGAACGGCCGGCTTTTTTACAACATAGGGAACGCTTATTTCCGCCGGGGCGAACTGGGCAAGGCTATCCTTTACTACAAAAGAGCCGAGAAACTCATCCCTGCCGATTCCAACCTGCGTCAGAATCTAAAGTACGCTCGCGCCCGCCGCCGGGACAAAATTGAAGAAAAGACAGAGAGAAGATTCCTGGAGACGCTTTTCTTTTGGCATTACGATCTAAGCCTGAAAACAAAATTTCTGTTTTTTGTCATCTTCTTTGATACCTTCTGGATTCTGGCCATAATCACCTTGTTCATCAAGAGAAACTTACCCCTGAAGGCAGGAATATACGGAACCGGCCTTCTCGCTGCGGCCCTGCTGTTTTCCCTCTGCCTTGATTTCTCTTTCCAACAAAGGCTGAAAGAAGGGGTAATTATTTCAGCAGAGGTAGTAGCCCGGAAAGGCGATGGAGAAAGTTACCAACCCAGTTTCAAAGAACCCCTTCACGAGGGTACAGAGTTTATCCTGCTTGAAAAACGCAGCGGCTGGCAGCATATCCGGCTACCCGACGGACGGCAGTGTTGGATACCGGAAAGAGATGCCGAATCCATCTAAGACAGGAGATAGACCTAAACGATAACAGGAGATGGGAATGAATGTTTACCTGATAATTATTCTGGCCATTTTAATCGGAAATTATGTTTTAAACCTTATTGTTGAGAGCTTGAACCTCCGGCATCTCCGGACTGATTTACCCGGAGAATTTAAAGGATACTACGATGCGGAAAAATACAAACAAGCACAAAATTACCTGAAAGAAAATACCGGTTTTGAAACAGTCACTGAGACGTTTTTTCTTATAATTACCCTGGCCTTTATTCTGACTGGTGGTTTCAACATCGTTGACCGATGGGCAAGAAGCTTCCATGTAGGTCCTATCTCAACAGGCCTGATCTTTGCCGGAATTCTCCTCTTCGCTTTTCAATTCCTTCACCTTCCCTTTTCCGCCTATCACACATTTGTCATCGAAGAAAAATACGGTTTTAACAGAACCTCTCTCAAAACCTTTATCCTGGATATATTAAAATCCTGGCTCCTGACAGCCATCATCGGAGGGATTGTTTTCTCCGGCATCCTCTGGTTTTTCGGTAAAGCCGGTAATTTAGCCTGGCTCTACGGCTGGATAGCCCTGACTATATTCCAAATATTCCTGATGTTTATAGCCCCCGTGGTAATCATGCCGCTGTTTAACAAGTTTATTCCTCTTGAAGAGGGAGAACTCAAAAAGGCTATTGAGGACTATGCTAAATCTCAAGGCTTTAAAATAAAAGGCGTTTTCAAAATGGACGGCTCAAAACGCTCTACCAAATCCAATGCCTTCTTCACCGGTTTCGGCAAATTCAGGCGAATCGTATTATTTGACACGCTTATTGAGAAGCATACCGTTGAGGAACTCGTTTCCGTCCTGGCCCACGAAATGGGACATTACAAAAAAAAGCATATCCTCAAATCCATCATCATTTCCATCATCACCACAGGATTAATGTTCTTTATTCTTTCCTTATTCATAAATAACCCGGGGTTGTTTTCAGCTTTTAAAATGGAAAAGACTTCAATTTATGCCAGCTTATTCTTTTTCGGTTTTCTCTATGTACCCATAAACCTGCTATTCTCCATCCTGGTCCATATTCTTTCCAGAAAGCATGAATACGAAGCAGATGTTTACGCAGTTTCCACATATAAACAACCGGAAGCCATGATTACCGCCTTAAAAAAACTGAGTGTGAGCAACCTATCGAATTTAACTCCTCATCCCTTAAAAGTGTTTTTACAATACAGCCATCCCCCCATCCTGGAAAGAATCAAAGCCCTCAGAGAAGAAAGGGTTACCTAAACAGGTGCCCCCTTGACCACAATTTTTTATTGTCAAGATGAGATAAAAGGAGTATAATTTTTGTTTGGAAGGGAAAAATAATATAATGTATGAGCAATATTGGGGGCTAAAAGAGAAACCTTTTGAGAATACTCCAGACCCTCGTTTCCTCTATCGTTCTCCTCAACATGAGGAAGCCCTGATGAGGTTGCTTTATGCTATAGAAGAAAAAAAGGGGGCAGCTATTCTCAGTGGAGAATATGGGAGCGGTAAGACTGTTTTAAGCCGGGTCCTCCTGGACAGTATCGACCCTAACAAATTTCAGGTAGCTATCCTCACTAATTCCAAACTTCCTTCCCTGGAATTTCTCAGGGAGATTGCCCGCCAATTAGGTGACACCACTCTTCCGGAAAAAAAAGTTGACCTCCTCAACAATCTCAACGATATCTTAAGCAGAAACGCCAGTATTAACAGACATACAGTAGTAGTTATAGATGAAGCTCAATTGATTGAAGAGAGGGAAGTTTTTGAAGAGTTGAGATTGCTCCTCAATTTTCAATTCAATAATCAGTTCCTTCTCACCCTCCTTCTCTTAGGACAGCCGGAACTAAGGGAAAAAGTTAATCGTATTCCCCAGCTGAGACAACGGATAGGAATCAGACACCACCTGGTATTTCTCAACGAAGTAGAGACAGGCAACTATATAAATCATCGCCTGAAGACAGCCGGAAAAAAAGAAGAAGTCTTTACCAAGGATGCCCTAAAAGTGATTTATGATTACTCGAAGGGTTGTCCAAGGATGATAAACAACATTTGTGACTTGAGCCTTCTTGCCGGATTCGGCCGGAAGATAGTAAAGATAGAAGAAGATATAATTCAAGAAGTAGCCAAAGACTTAAAGGAATGGTAAAATGCTAAAATTATCTCAGGTAATTAAAAAAGGTCTGCAGGAAAAGCAAGCTCAGAACAAGGGAAACCCGGAGAAGATCCCAGCTCCGGAAACAGCCTCCCCTCCGACAAAAAAGATTGAACCTCACGCGCAGAATTCTCTTCCGGAAGTACCCGTTCATACCTCTCCGCAAGTGAAAACAACAGATGAAGAAACCTCCCCTATTTCCCTGATAAATAAAGAGATAGAATCTTTAGAATTGACAACGGATGAGGAAGAAAAACTCTATAAGGTTGGAGACTTAGCCACTCTTAGTTTCAAGGACCTGGAAGGATACAACCCGGTAATGGCCACTGCAAAAGTTAAGGAAGCGGTGAAGGAATCTCTTCTTAAAAGATATGATGTAAAGCCGGAGGAACTGGAAAAGGAGCTGGAAGGCTTTAAGAAAAAGTTTCGTGCCTTCGGCACTCACTGCTATATCCGCGCGCTCAAAGAGAAGATCTGATTTACCGGAGGTAACAAGCATAGTGAGGATTAATTTATTTCAATCTTTCCTGCCTCTTCCTGATATCTTCCCGCCTTTCCATAGTCGCTTTCTTATCCAGAGTGATAATAATCTCAAGGACACTTCCCTCCTCACTGCCTGGCGGAAACCTGTCAGCAGGTAAGAGCATCTCCCCTCCTTCTTCCAGCTGGACCACCCCTACCCCTTCTTCTATCCGGTCAATAATTCCTTTCATAGTCTTTATCCTTCTAACTCGCAGCTTGATTATAAGGACACAAAGCAAGAAAGGTACCTGGGATATGTAAGATTATTAAGAAAAACTTAATCCTTACAACTTACCACTTATCCTGTTTTTTGGGCTTCCTTATAGACTTCCCGAAAAGGTATCCCCTTTTGTTGAGCTATCTTTCGGCAATCTTCATACTCCGGAGACAGGTGTCTTACCTTCTCATCCGTCCCGGCTATTTTGACTTTAACCTTTCCATATTTTGTTTTAACCTCTTTTACCACCCGAGACAGTTTTCGACGTTTTGTCCGGTAGGTCCTCACTCCCAGGGAAGAGGTTTCTGCAAAAATAATAGCAATGAGAGCCTCAACGCGAGGAGGTTCAGCCAAGACAGTAACAAGCGTCCCCGGCCGGCCCTTCTTCATCTGCACAGGCGTCAGGAAGACATCCAGGGCCGCCTCTTCGAACAATCTCTCCTGAAGGTAGTTATAGACCTGAGGGTTCATATCGTCAATATTAGTCTCGATAACAACAATTTCATCCTGCTCGCCTTCTCCCGGCGATTGACCGATAATCACTCTCAAAAGATTCGGCCGGGTAGAAAGGTTTCTGGACCCGACTCCATAGCCAACGGCTTCTATCTTCATCGGAGGAACATCACCAAAACTCTCAGCCAGGACGGTAATGACCGCAGCTCCCGTGGGAGTAACCAACTCCACCTTTTCCTCAGACGGCAAAACCGGAACATCTTTAAGAAGCTCTATGGTAGCAGGAACAGGCACCGGCAATTGTCCTCCCTGACAATCAACCCATCCTCTCCCCAGGGAGAGAGGAGAGCTATAGACCTTATCAATTCCCAACACCTGCAGACCCGTAAACGCGCCTACGATATCCACTATAGAGTCAACAGCTCCTACTTCGTGAAAATGAACCGTTTCCTGTTTTTGGTCATGAGCTTTAGCCTCAGCCGCTCCCAGTTTATTAAAAGTTTTTTTACTTTTCTCTTTAACTTTCCGGTCGAGCCGGCTTTTTTCTATTAATCTTAGGATCTGACTTAAAGAACGTTCCTTTTCTTTTTTCTTACTCCCGGTAGTTTCTACCAGGAACTGTTTCCCTCTCAAGTTTCGGCGCTTTACGGTTTTGACTTTTATCCGGTAATCCTCAAGCTTCAGTTTCTTTAGTTCCTTACGCAATGCTTCTACAGATAAACCGGCATCGATTAACGCCCCTAAAATCATATCTCCGCTGATGCCGGAGAAGCAATCGAAATATGCAATTTTCATCTTTAAGCTTTACCCCTTGAACCCTTAATCTTTCTTCTGCCTCATCTATCAACGCCAACTATCAGGCTGGCCATATAGCCGGCCCCGTAACCGTTATCTATATTAACTACGGCTATCCCGGGAGCACAACTATTAAGCATCGTAAGGAGGGGAGCAACTCCCTGGAAATTAGCTCCATAGCCAATGCTGGTAGGTACAGCAATAACCGGGCACTCGACCATCCCTCCCACTACACTGGCTAATGCTCCCTCCATTCCCGCCACGACGACAATAACTTTCGCTTTCAAGAGCTCCCCTCGCTGATCGAAAAGACGATGTATCCCGGCCACCCCCACATCATATACTTTCTTTACTTTACTCCCCATAAACTCGGCTGTGACGACAGCTTCTTCAGCTACAGGAATATCGGAAGTACCCGCGGTAATGACCAGGATTGTTCCTTTTGTCCGTAACGGCGATTTCTTCGTTCTTCTTTTTTTCGTTTTGCTTTCTTTCTTGATAACAATAACTCCAGCCTTCTCAAAGTAGCAAGCATGAGGGTGATACTCCTTGACAGCCTGGAAGACCGTCTCAGTGGCCCGGGTAGCTAAAACATCGATTTTTTCTCTTACCAATCTATCGATAATCTTTACTATCTCGTCTGTTGCTTTCCCCTGACAGAAGATAGTCTCCGGGAAACCTTTCCTTAAAGACCGGTGGGTATCCACCCGGGCAAAACCGAGGTTCTGATAAGGCAGGGATTTCAGTTTCCGGAAAGCTTTCTCTGTAGATACCTTGCCGGCCCGGACTTCTTTCAAAAGTTGTTTGAGCGAATCAGTATCCATTTTAAGACAATACCCTCTCCGAACACCGGGAGTCCCTGACTGCCCGGGCAATATTAGTTAATAGGAAACCCGCCATCCACCGGACAGTGACCATAGTTCCGATATTTATTCCCAATTTATTGATGCTTTACCTACCTGAGATTATCCTGTTCAAACAGTCGGCTACGTTCTCAGCATGATCGGCAATAGCTCCTACTTCCCTGGAGATATTTATCAGGAAGAAAACGGAAACCGGAGTTAGCTTCGTTTCTATCCCGAACAACTTCTTAGCAAAATCGAGCTGTATTTCATCTGCCTCCCATTCCCTTCGGGCAGCCAATTCTAAGGTTTTCAAGAGCTTGTCTAACTTACTTCTATTATAGGAGCTCTCTGCCAAATTTTTCAATTCCTTGCTGACCTCCCTTACCGCCTCAACCGCCTTCATTACCTTATCGGTCAGCTTGAGGAGACTTTCCTGCAAAACCGGGGGCACCTCCGTCTTCCTCATCTCCAAGAGCTTGGCAACATCCTCACAGGAATCAGCGATTCTATCTTGTTCCTTTAGACAGGCTAAGATATCCGCTCTTTCTACAGAGACAAAGAGACTTCTGGAGAGACTTTTTTTAATAATCCCTTTTATCATATCCGCCTCATGCTCCAATTTGGAAATACGCCCGGCCTTATCGGCTACCTTCCGGTAATCCTGCTCCAGGAAACTTTCCATCAAGGGCTTGAGCATCTTCAAACAGTCATTTACTTTCATCATATGCTCATGCAGAGGGCCAAAGGGAGACCGCCCCAAGACTCCACCTATAGTTTTCATAAAGCCATCGCCTCCTTTAGATAACATAACTACATGAATTATACTTTACTACACTTCAAAAGATAGTGCAACCATTTTTGATTGAATCTTCAGCGCTGGTATGATACCCTCTCAAAGAGGGAGAATTGCCATATGAATAGCCGGGAGATAAGCCTTTTAGCTTTTGGCTTGGTCGGGGGGTTAGCCATATTCCTCTACGGAATGCGGTTAGCCAGCGAGGAGTTGCAAAAGATTGCCGGAGGACACCTCCGGGCCATCCTGGGATTACTAACCAGGAACCGTTTCCTGGGAATGATTGTTGGTCTCTTAGTTGCTGTGGCTACTCAGAGCTCCAGCGCTACAACTGTTATGTTGGTTAGTTTTGCTGACACTGCCCTTATGGAATTGAGACAGGCCATCGGAGTAATCTTAGGAGCCGCCATCGGAACCACTTTAACAGTGCAGTTGATTGCCTTCAAGATAACCGATTATGCGCCTCTGCTCATCGCTCTGGGTTTTTCCCTGACTCTCATTAAAAAACAGAAGAAGACGGAACGCTTCGGGAGGGCTCTTCTGGGATTTGGTTTCATCTTCCTGGGAATGGGAATAATGTCATCTGCCTCCGCCCCCTTAAAATCTTCCCCGCATTTCACCAGATTCCTTCTCAGCCTGGGAGAGAAACCTTTCCTGGGACTACTCCTGGCCACAGCCTTCACCGCCGTTATCCAGTCAAGTGCAGCCACCTTGGCCCTGGCGATCACTCTATCCGCTCAGGGATTATTAACTCTTAACGGAGCCCTGCCGATAATCCTGGGAGCAAACATCGGCACTACGGCTACGGCTCTCCTGGCAAGTATAGGAAGCTCCCGGGAAGGGAAACAGGTAGCTTTAGCTCACTTTCTTTTTAAAGTAATAGGAGTAATTATCTTCCTTCCTTTTCTCACTCCCTTTGGAAAATTGATTGACACTACCTCAATATATGCCGCCCGCCAGATAGCTAATGCTCATACAATCTTTAATGTAATAAATACTCTTCTATTCTTACCTTTTGTTGCAACCATGTCTCATCTTGTTAAAAAGTTACTTCCCTCAAAACCCGGGAGAGAATCAATAAGTAAGAGCCGCTATTTGGATGAGAAAGTATTAGATGTTCCTTCTTTAGCTCTCAATCAAGCTGCTAAAGAGATCTCTCGCATGGCCGGGATGGTTCGGGAGATGGTTAAGGAAAGCTTCTCCGTTATCTCCGAGAACGATGAAAACCTCCTCGAAAAACTGAGAGAGAAAGAAAGAATAATTGATGCTCTCAGCCGGGAGAATATCAGTTACCTTACCCGTCTCTCCCAGAGGAGGTTAAGCAACGAAGAATCTAAAAGAGGCATCAGCCTGCTTTATATCACCAGTGATCTGGAACATATCGGCGACCTGGTGGATAATAACCTGATGGAGTTAGCCCAGAAAAAGATAGAGAAAGCCCTCTCTTTTTCCATAGAAGGTGGAATGGACTTAGAAAAGATGCACAAGAAGATAATGGACAGCCTGGAGATGGTTAAAGATGCCCTTGCTGATAATGACCGGGAGCTTGCTAAAAAGATCATTGATTCTAAGAATGAAACCGACCGGCTGGAAAGAAATTTGCGTCGGGCTCATCTTTTCCGTCTGGGGAAAGAATTACCGGAGACCAGAGAGACGAGCTCTATTCATCTGGACGTTCTGGACAACTTGAAGCGAATCAACTCTCATGCTGCCGACATTGCTCATGCTATCTTAGAAGAGATATGATTGAATCGTTAAACCTTTTCCTTGAACCCTTATTTTTTTACAGGCTTAGATTAGCGACGGCGTTCAAGGTGAGAGGATTACTTCTCTCTCCTTTCTTAATCCGATGGTAACCGGAAGCAGCTACCATAGCGGCATTGTCGGTAGCCAGGTCAGGGGGAGGCATGTAGACTTTTATCTTATCTTCTTCAGCTTTATCCCGGAGAGCTTTTCGTAAACCGCGGTTAGCCGTTACCCCACCCCCCACTACCAGCGTCTTTACTTTCGTCTCCATAACGGCTCGGAAACTTTTCTTTACCAGAACGTCAACAACAGCCGCCTGGAAACTGGCAGCAATGTCAGCTACTTCGCTAACCGATAACTTGCCTGTGCCCGGAAGGGTATAATCCGCATCTCGCAACTTGAATCCCGTAACCGGCAACTTTTTTCTGTCCCTCAGGTAATAAAGGACGGCGGTCTTTAAACCGCTGAAACTGAAATCGAAGGAGTTAGGTAAATAAGGTCGGGGAAATCTGATTTTGTCTTTATCTCCTCTCTGAGCCAACTTATCTATTTCCGGTCCCCCTGGATACCCCAAGCCCAGGAGTTGGGCGACCTTGTCATAAGCTTCTCCTGCCGCATCGTCCCGGGTAGCTCCCAGGAGCTTGTAATCACTATCTCCCTTAATAAAGACGAGGCTGGTATGCCCCCCCGAAGCAATGAGAGAAACGAAAGGAGGATTGATAGAATGGCTTAAAGAAGCAGAATGGATATGTCCTTCCAAATGATTGATTCCAATGAAGGGTAGGTTATGAACATAACTCAGGGACTTGGCCACGGATACTCCCACAAGGAGGGAACCGATTAACCCGGGGCCATAAGTCACGGCGATACCACCTAGATCTTGCAGGGAAACTCCGGCTTGTTGGCAGGCTTTTTCCAAAACCGGGGAGATAGCCTGAAGATGGGCGCGGCTGGCTAATTCCGGGACTACGCCCCCAAATCTTCTGTGCAGACTTAACTGGGAGGCAACAACGTTTGAACGGATTATTTTACCATCTTCAACGATAGATGCCGCCGTTTCATCACAGGAAGTTTCAATTCCCAGAATCAGCAAGATAAGTGCTCCAGTACTTGAGTGCTCCAATTAATAACTTTAATGCTTTGACCGGAGCACTGGAGCACTAAGGTTTTAACAGTTGTTTTTTGGGTTGCTCCAAAGTAAGGGAATAAGTAGCGATGGTTTTAATACCGATAGTCATCATTAACGATTGCGTCTTTTTGCTTTCAAAAGTGCGAGAGCTGAGTATCCTTCCTCCCACTTTTTCTACTGCCTTCTTTATGTCATCACGATATTCCTGCAATGATCGAGTGGCCGGAACTCTAATTTGAGATGTGAAGTGAATCCATTCTCGTTTTCCTTCCTTTTTCTCCTCAGGATACTGGAGAATTAAATTCTTATTAGATATCCCCATTCCGGCGAGAGCCTCTCCCGTGCTGAAATAAATCTTTCGGGAAATTGCTCCATAGTCAATCAAAGAAGGCCAGGGAAGAAGAGAATCCCCTCCCTTCCGTGCTTGCAGGAAGTCAAGAAAGAGAAATCCTCCTATAAGGATGAGCAGCAGTCCGAAGATTACCATCCGGGAAGAACCGCCCTTTTTATTTCCCACTCTTCGCCTCCTTTAAACTATTAAACATAGCCTCAAAAGTAGGCCAGGCTTTCAAGATGCTGACGGCCTGCTGCAATTGGTTATCCTGCGCTTCTCTTGTCTTCAAAGAGTTTTGTTCTTCTGCTTTATTCTCCTCGCCTTCCTTGTGAGGAAGAGACACATTCTCTTCTTTAACCGTTCTTCTCTTAACAATAATATCCGGGACAATCTTCTCCTCATGGATAGAGCGTCCCTTGGGAGTAAAATACTTCGCCGTGGTCAACCTCAGAGCTGAACCATCGCCAAGAGGAAGAATCGTCTGAACCGTGGCCTTACCGAAAGTCTTTGTCCCGATGATTATACCTCTATTCCAGTCCTGGATAGCTCCGGCAACGATTTCAGAGGCACTGGCACTGCCACCATTGACCAACAATACAAGCGGATAGTTAGGATGAGGTTTCACTCGAGCACGGAAATCACGATTACTTCCGGGCGTTCGTCCCCTGGTATAGACGATCATATCTCCTTTAGGAAGAAACTTATTAGCCACTGCCACCGCCATTGTTAAAAGTCCGCCGGGATTGTTCCGCAGATCCAGAATCAGCCCTTTCATCCCCTCCCCTTCCAATTTCTGAAGCGCCGCTTCCAATTCCTTTCCTGTACCCTCCCGGAATTCGACGAGACGAATGTAACCGATTCCATCCTCAACTATGTGAGCATTTTTCACGGCAGGCAACTCAATATTTTCCCGGGTAAGAGTAATCTCAGGAATCAGTTTCCGGTCACGGATCACGGTAATAGTTACCGGAGTACCCTCCGGCCCCCGCAGTTTCTTTACCGCTTCCATAAGGGTCATATCCTTTGTCGGCTTGCCTTCTATCTTGATAATAATATCCCCGGACTTAATACCCGCTCGAGAGGCCGGAGTATCTTCCAGGGGAGAGATAACCGTCAGAAAATTATCTTTTACGGTAACCATCATCCCCAAACCTCCAAAGTGACCCTGGCTCTGTATCTTGAGTTCACCATACAGGTCCGGACTCATAAACTGGCTGTGAGGGTCCAGGGAGGCAAGCATCCCTTTCAAAGCCCCATAAATCAGTTTTTGGGCATCCACCTTTTCCACATACTGCTTCTGGACAATATCCAGGGTATCGGCAAAAAGTTTCAGTTGCTTATAAAGGTCTTTATCACTCTTACCTGAAGCCTGCCCTCCCGAAGACAGAACGACAAATATAATTATGATACCTGCTAACCACCGATTCAATCTCATCTTTACTCTCCTTTTCTTCCTACAATATCATAAAGTCTTAAGCAATGTAAAGTTTTTTGAAAACTTATTCCGGTTTTTCTTTATTAAGCCTAAAATCCCACCAATTAAACATTCTCTTATTTGCCGTTAATGACTCATTTATTACTTCAGCTTACCCAGCTTTTCCTTAAGTAACTTATTTACCAACTGAGGGTTAGCCTTACCCCGGGTCACTTTCATCACTTGCCCGATAAAAAATCCCAGAGCCTTCTCCTTTCCGCCCTGGAAATCTCTCACCGATTGAGGATTCTTCTCAATTATTTCGTCGGCTATCCTACTCACTTCATCCTCATCGCTCATCTGACTCCAACCCTTTTCCTTGACTATCTCCTCAGCCTCCTTGCCGGTATCAAGCATCTCGGCAAATACATCCTTGGCTATCCGACCGCTGATTGCTCCCTTCTTAATCATATTAAGCATATTTGCGAAATGCGTCGCCGGTAAGAGACATTCTTCAATATTTATATTCCTCTCTTTCAATCCTCTCAGAAGTTCCCCCATCACCCAATTGCTGACCATCTTCGCCTCCGGAAAAAGTTTCACCGTATCCTCATAGAAATCCGCTAAATACTTATCGGCAATGAGAACCTGAGCATCATATTCCGGGATTTTGTATTCCCGGGAGAAACGAAGCTTACGTTCCCGGGGTAATTCCGGCATTGCTTTTCGAACCCTATCTATCCAATTATCTTTGATTATCAAGGGAGAAAGATCCGGTTCCGGGAAATAACGATAGTCGTGAGCTTCCTCCTTGCTGCGCATAGTTGAGGTTACTTCCTTTTCTTCATCCCAGAGACGCGTCTCTGCTTTTATATGGCCCCCTTCTTTTAAAACTTCTCCCTGTCTTCTCATTTCATGCTGGAGAGCCTTGGAGACCATTTTGAAAGAATTCAAGTTTTTCATTTCCACCCGGTTTCCCAGCCGGGATTCTCCCTCTAACCTTAGAGAAATATTGGCCTCAAAGCGGAGGGAACCTTCTTCCATACAGCAGTCACAAACACCCAGATAGAGCAAAATATCTCTCAGAGAAATCATGAATTTCTCTACTTCCTCCAGACTTCTCATATCCGGTTGAGTAACTATCTCTATAAGAGGAATCCCCGCCCGGTTAAGATCCACCAAACTCTCCCCCGCATCAGCGCCTCCTCCATGAATATTCTTCCCGGCATCTTCTTCCAGGTGAATATTGTCAATACCCACCCGCTTCGTTCCCTTCTCCAGAGGAACATCCAGGTAACCTTTGAAAGCAACGGGAAGATAGTTCTGGGATATCTGATAGTTTTTGGGAAGGTCCGGGTAATAATAATTCTTTCGGTCGAATTTGCTGTAAGGAGAAACTTGACAATTCAAGGCTAAAGCAACTTTTATGGCATCCTCGACCGCTGCCTCGTTCAAAACAGGAAGCACGCCGGGAAGACCCAGACAGACGGGACAAGTCTGGGAATTGGGACTGGCTCCGAACTTCGTGCTGCAACCACAAAAAATCTTCGAATTAGTGGACAGCCCCGCATGTACTTCTAATCCTATCACAGTTTCATATTGCATCAAGATGTCCCAGTAAATTATCGCCCTTCGGACGGACTTTTAACCACGGAAGCACAGAATCACGGAAAAATTTGACTTATTTTTCTTTCTTAATTCTAAATTCATTATTCCGTGTTTGCCGTTATTCCGTGTTTCCGTGGTCTTTCTTAAGTCGTTAATTTTTAACCTTTTTATGCTCAACAAGTTGAAAAGGATATTCCTATACAGTCAAGCTATTAACTAACTACAGGTTACATTTTCTCTTATGATAGTCCGTATTCTGTTCGTAAGTATAGGCGATCCTGAACAATGTTTCCTCGGCAAAGGGCTTGGCTATTAGCTGAAGACCGATAGGCAATCCCCCCCCGGTAAAACCACCGGGAATAGCCAGAGCAGGTATTCCTGCCAGGTTAACGGATATGGTAAAAATGTCCGAGAGATACATCTGCAAAGGATCATCCATCTTCTCACCGATTTTAAAGGCGGCTGTAGGAGCAGTAGGAGTAAGAAGACAATCGAATTCCTCAAAAGCCCGGTCAAAGTCCTGTTTAATAAGCGTCCTAACCTTCTGAGCTCTCAGGTAATAAGCCTCGTAGTAACCCGCGCTTAATCCGTAAGTACCCAGCATAATTCTTCTTTTCACTTCATCTCCGAAACCCTCTGCTCTTGTCTGTTCGTACATATCTATCGTCGAGTTTCCGGATAGAGATTCCTGCTTACCAACTCTATATCCATACTGCACTCCATCATAACGAGCTAAGTTAGAGCTGGCCTCAGCCGTAGCAATCAGATAATAAGTAGCCACAGCATACTCGGTATGAGGCAAGGAAGTCTCTTTTATCTTCGCGCCCAATTTGCTTAAGAGTCGGATAGTCCGTTCTACGGTTTCTCTTACCTCCCTATCTATTCCTTCCCCAAAATATTCCCGGGGGATCCCTATTTTCAACCCTTTAACATCATTGACCAAAGCCTGCGGATAATCAGGGACTTCTCTATTTACCGAAGTGCTGTCTTTCCGGTCATGACCACAGAGAGCATTCATCAAGTAAGCAGCATCGGTAACATCTTTGGTAAGCGGACCAATCTGGTCCAATGAAGACGCAAAGGCTACCAGACCGTATCGGGAAACCAAACCATAGGTAGGCTTCATTCCCACCACTCCGCAGAAAGATGCCGGCTGGCGGATGGAACCACCGGTATCGGAACCGAGAGCCATAATTGTCTCACCGGCAGCCACAGCAGCTGCTGATCCCCCGCTGGAGCCACCGGGAACAGTAGATAAATCCCAGGGATTATGCGTAATCCCGGAACGAGAATTCTCCGTAGAAGAACCCATCGCGAACTCGTCCATATTGGTCTTGCCGATGAAAACAGCTCTCTCCTGCCTCAACTTGTCCACAACCGTAGCATCATAAGGGGGACGAAAGTTATCAAGAATTTTAGAAGAACAAGTAGTAGCTGCTCCCCTCAGGCACATATTGTCCTTAATTGCTATCGGGATACCAGTGAGAGGAGCGACTTCCCGGCCTCCGGCAATAGCAGCATCAATCTTTTTTGCTTCCCGGAGAGCCTCTTCCCCCATCACCGACAGGTAAGCATTTACTTTTTCTCCTACCGCCTCTATGCGTTCAAGTATGGCCTCTGTAACCTCAAAGACACTGATCTTCTTAGCAACAATTAAATCGTGTATCTCATGAGCAGTAAGCTCGTTCAGCATCATATCCTTCACCCGTTATCTATATTTCAAGAAAACTTCTTCACCGCAGAAACACGGAGAACACAGAGAAATACTTAAAAAATTTATAACAACAGATTATTTTTTTAAATTTAAAGAAAAATGTAAGATATTAATTCTTCCGTGTTTCCTTAGTTCCGTGCTTCTGTGGTTGATTTAGTCTAATATTTATCTTGATTTTAATTCTTTTCTGTGCTCTCTGTGGTGTTTTTACATCTTCAAGAAATTGTCCAGGAGCTTTTTCCCCTCTTCCGTGAGGATGGATTCCGGGTGGAACTGCACCCCCCAGAGAGGATATTTCCGGTGTTTCAGACCCATTATTTCTTTCTCCTCCGTCTCCGCCGTTATTTTCAGACAGGCAGGAACGCTATCCCGTGCAAGGATCAAAGAATGATAACGGGTGGCAACAAAAGGATTTTTTAACCCTTGATAAATATCTTTTTTATTATGGTGGATGAGAGAAGTCTTTCCATGCATCAAGCGTTTAGCCCGAACTATTTTCCCTCCGAAAACATGAGCAAGACATTGATGTCCCAGACAAACTCCCAGGAGAGGAATATCTTTCCCAAAAGTCTTAATAACCTCATTAGAAATCCCTGCTTGAGAGGGCGTTCCCGGGCCGGGAGAGATAAGAATTTTTTTTGGCTTCATCTTTCGGATTGTTTGAATATCTATCTTATCATTCCGGTGTACGGAAACATCCGCTCCCAACTCTCCCAGGTACTGGACAAGATTATAAGTAAAAGAATCGTAGTTATCAATTACCAGAATCATCTTCCTCACTCCACCGTAACGCTCTTGGCTAAATTGCGGGGCTGGTCCACCGAACAACCCCGTTTCACAGCCATATGGTAAGCCAGGAGCTGTAAGGGAACTACTGCTAAGATCGGCGTCAGGGGAACAATCGTCCGGGGAATATAGATTACCTCATCTGCTTTCTGCTTAATTTCTTCATCCCCCTCGCTAGCCAGGGCAATCACCGTTCCTCTTCGCGCTTTAACCTCCTCGATATTTGACAAAATTTTCTCATACCGGCGGCCTTTGAGAGCAATAACCACCACGGGCATTTTCTTGTCAATTAAAGCAATGGGTCCATGTTTCATTTCCGCTGCCGGATATCCCTCAGCATGAATGTAGGAGACTTCTTTCAACTTCAAAGCTCCCTCCAGGGCAATCGGAAAACCTTTCCCTCGTCCCAGGTAAAGGAAGTTATTATGCCGGTAGAAACGGTCGGCGATGGCTACAATCCTCCGGTCGTCTTCCAACAAAAGCTTCAACTTCTCAAGAACTTTCCTCAAAGCAGTAATCATCTTTTTGCAAGCTGTCGGGGAAATAGTCTCCCTCGCCCGGCCTAAAAACAAGGTAAGCATATAGAGCACGGTCAATTGGGACGTAAAAGCTTTCGTAGAAGCAACGCCAATCTCCGGACCGGCATGAGTATAAATTACTCCGTCGGATTCACGGGTTATCGAACTGCCCCTTACATTACATATAGAGATTACTTTTCCCCCGGCACCCCGCGCCTCTTTCACTGCAGCTAAAGTGTCCGCCGTTTCCCCCGACTGGCTGATAGCTATAATAAGAGTATGTTTATCGATGATAGGGTTCCGGTATCTGAACTCGGCGGCATATTCTACTTCCACAGGAATACGGGTATATTCTTCCAACATATACTCCGCCACCAAACCCGCATGCCAGGAAGTACCGCAAGCAATGATAATTATTCTCTTTATAGATTTTACTTCCCGTTTGGATAGCCCAATCTCTTTTAAATAAATATTGGACCCATCCTCAGATATCCGGCCCCAGATGGTTTCTTCAATAGCCCGGGGCTGCTCATAAATTTCTTTCAGCATAAAATGAGGATAGCCTTCTTTCTCAGCTAATCGAGTATCCCAGGAGATTTCAGTTGCTTTCTTAGCCACCGGTTTATTACCCAGCGTCTTAACCTTCACCCCTTCCCGGCTCAAGATAGCTATCTCGCCATTCTCAAGATAGATTACTTTCCTGGTCTCTTTCAGAATTGCCGGAATATCGGAGGCCAAGAAACATTCTCCTTCCTTAAGCCCGATAATCAGAGGGCTGCCGCTGCGAGCAACTATTATCTTCTCGGAATCCCCTTTCCACATCGCTCCCAGAGCATAAGAACCCTTCACCCGGCGGAGCGCTTTCCGTACGGCCTCCTCCAGACTGTCGCAAAGATACTTTTCGATAAGATGAGCAATTATCTCTGTATCTGTCTCCGACCTGAACACATGTCCTTCTTTGCCCAACTCTTCCTTAAGGGAAAGATAATTCTCTATAATCCCATTATGAACAACAACCAAGCTTCCCCGGCAATCAGTATGGGGATGAGCATTTTCCTCCGATGGTCTCCCATGCGTTGCCCAGCGAGTATGTCCTAACCCTATCCGGCCTTCAACAGGCTTTTTCTTTAAGACCTTTTCCAATCCCCGGATCTTCCCCTGACAGCGACGGACAGTCAGCTTACCTCTATTAAGAGTAGCTATCCCCGCCGAGTCATAACCCCGGTACTCTAATCTCTTGAGCCCTTCCAACAAAATAGGAACGGCTTTTCTGTCCCCGATATATCCTACGATACCACACATTATTTTTTTCTCCGCGACTTCTTTCCCAGACTTCCCCCGGGATGGAAACGCGCAAAATCTTTCTTTTTAAAACCCCGTTTGTCCAGAAGAGTCATAGCCAAAGCATCCCCCATAGCTAAAGAAGCAGTAGTGCTGGCCGTAGGAGCTAACCCTAAAGGACAAGCCTCTTTTTCCACACTCACATCTAAAATAATATGGCTATCTTTAGCTAAGGTAGAGTCCGCTTTCCCGGTAAGGACAATCACCTTGGCCCCGATTTCTTTAATAAAAGGAAGAAGTTCTTTTATTTCAGCAGTCTCCCCACTATTGGAGATAGCTAAGACGACATCATCTCCGGTAACCATTCCCAGATCACCGTGCCGGCCCTCAACAGGGTGAAGGAATAAAGACGGCGTTCCCGTACTGGCCAGAGTGGCGGCTATCTTCCTACCGATGTGACCGGATTTTCCTATTCCGGTAACCACCACCCTTCCCTTGCTTTTCAAGATCATCTCCACCGCCAGGGAAAAGCTTTCCCCAATCCTGTCTATCAGCGCCTCTATCGCTTCCGCTTCTATTCGGAGAACCTCTTTAGCTCGTTCGATGATCACTTAAGAAACCTCCCTAAAAAGACCCGCAATTCAGACTTTAGACTTCAGACAAAACCAAAAAAATCTTTTAGACTATGGTTCATAGTCTAAAGTCCTACTTGATAAGACCATACTCGGTGAGGAGATGAATAATCTTTCTTTCCTCCTCATCAGAAATAGAGGCTGTTCCCTCAACCACCCGCTTACTTTTAATAATTCCCATACATTTTAAAGCCGTCTTGATTATAGCCGCCGGATTAGAACGATAAGCAAAATGAAAAAGTTTTAACTTCTCTCCCGTTTCCCATAAATGGCGACAGTAACCAGGATCCTCCTTCCGGGAATCATGAGGGTTCAAAGAAGAATCAACTATTTCTCTCCAATCCTTAGGCAGAATATTCACTCCCGCAGAAATAATCCCTCCCGGGCCGGGGCTATTCAAGAAGTTAAGTTCATTCCCGTCATAAAAGATAAAACTCTTCCTCTCCCGAACAGCTCTTAGATAATTAAGGCTTCTCCTCATCTCTCCACTATGTTTTAATCCCGCTATCTGTGCATTCTCGGACAGCTTTTTCAAAACATTTGTCCTGATATTTCTCCTCCGGAGATGACCCTTAAGACGGTTGATCAGATAAGGATTATTATAGAGGACAAAAGGGAGTTTCGTCAATTTCCCTAATTCCCGATAATGATAAGGAAGACCTCGATTACTGTGGTACCAGAGAGGACAATCGAAGAGGAAAATTTTTCCGGAATAGTTTAACTCGTTCCTTATCTTTTCCAGAAAAACGATGTTCTCCGCCGTCTCTTCATAACTATTTCCGGTAATCCCTAAAAACAGAGGAACCCTCCCCCTGATTATCTCTAAAGATATCCTTATAAGTTCAAGTTTCTTCTCATTCGGGAGAAGAAATCCCTCTCCGGTATAACTAACCCCGGCAAGAAAACCTTCGACATCGTTCCGGGTATAATTTATAAGATTTTCCAGACTCCGGGCATCGATCTTCCCTTTATCATTGAAAGGAGTTATCAAAACTCCAATTAATCCTTTCGGAGGTGAGTTAATCATATCCATAGTTTCTGAATACCAATGAGTTACGCCATAAACTCCAAATCCATATGCTTACCGATTTCTATAGAGGATAGAATATCATAAGTTGCTTGTAAGAACAAGAAAAAAGAAGAATCCTGATCTTAGCACCGGCAGAAATCCGCTTGAATCAAATTTTTACCCGATAATTCACAAAAAGGCCTTGACCAACGACCCGGTCTCTGATAAGATACCCCCTGGACAAAAAGAAAGGAGACAAATAGAGATGGTTGAAAATATTTTTAGTGCCGTAGGCGAGAAAGAGGTTACTCGAGCTATTGTCAGTGAGTTTGCTAAGCAGTTCCAGGAATATGTGGAGAGCGATTGCCTCATCATTGGAGCCGGGCCAAGTGGTCTTATGGCCGGCCGGGACTTAGCCAAGCAAGGGGTTAAAGTCCTCATCGTGGAGAGGAACAACTATTTGGGGGGCGGTTTCTGGATCGGGGGTTACCTGATGAATAAGGTGACGGTAAGAGCACCCGGGCAGGAAATCCTCTCAGAGTTAGGAATACCTTTCACTGAATTCTCTAAAGGGTTATACGTAACCGATGGCCCGCATGCCTGTTCCAAACTTATTGCGGCTGCTTGCGACGCTGGAGTAAAGTTTGCCAATATGACGATATTTGACGATGTCGTCCTGAGAGAAGAAAACCGGGTGGCCGGTGTAGTTATCAACTGGACACCGATAAAGGCTCTTCCCCGGGAAATCACTTGCGTTGACCCCGTGGCCCTGGAAACCAAAGTAGTCGTCGATGCTACCGGGCACGATGCCTGTGTAGTCAAAAAAATGGAAGAGAGAGGACTGGTTAAAACTCAGGGATTTGGAGCCATGTGGGTAGAAAAATCAGAGGACCTTTTGGTAGAACATACCGGTGAAGTTCATCCCGGCCTGATTGCCACTGGCATGTCCGTAGCTACTACCTACGGACTTCCCCGTATGGGTCCCACTTTCGGAGGCATGCTCCTGTCCGGGAGAAGAGGCGCCGAGATTATCAAGAAAACCCTGGAGAGATAAAAGCATTAAAAGGCAATTGACCTGCTTGAGAACTTTCCGGGGATAAAAGGATAGCTGATTTCAATGAGGAGGACGGGCCACGTATTCACCAATCCGTTTTCATCTTCTTAGAGGGATATTTTTTTCCTTCTTTATTCTCCTTATATCTGCCGCATTTCAAGCCGACGGACAAGAGAGATGGAGACCGGGATTTAACCGGACCACTCAATTGAAGCGGATTGATGTAATAAGCTATTTCCCGAAGTTATCTCGTGACGTAAACATAAAACCTCGTCCACCATGGTGGTGGTTTGTTTCCGACCGTCAATATCTCTGGCCTTATAAATACGGCATTCAAAAGTGGCCGGTAACCGTTCGAATCCGCATTCGCGACGGCAAACCGGTCTATCTTAAGACCCCGGATTTAGCTCCACTTACGGCAGAGATAATGTTCCAGGGTATTTTTGTAGAAATCTCTGATATTGAAAAACCGGATAAAGCCTTTTTAAGATTTAAAACTTTCAACATGCGAAATTCGCAAGATTTCTCCCTCAACTATTTGCCCGATTCTATCCAGTATTCACCCGGCAGCACCATTCTCTATTTAGTGCGCCTTAGCGAGCTCCCTTTAGGAAAAAGCACCCTAAATATCACCATAAAAGATTCTGATAACAAAGAAATAGGAAGTCTTCCCTTACCCATTACCACGAAGAAACCTGCCTACCTGAAAGTAACGGTTAGAGATGAGAAAGGAGAACTTACCTCCGCACGGGTTGGGGTTTATTCAGATGGACGCTTCAACTATCCTCCCGAGACCCTTCCCCTGTACCCCTGGGATCATAAGACGGCAGAAGGATTAAACTATGACCCTACATGGCCTTCAAAGAGCAAGCGGGTATTCTATACCCGGGGAACGTTTAAGATGGCAATACGACCGGGAGATGTTTTGCTTGTGATAAAAAAAGGGATAGAATATAAACGCCGTAAGGAACGTTTTCAAATAAAAGCAGGAGAAACCAAAAAATATCCGATTCAACTTGAGAGATATTTCAATTTACCAAAAGAAGGATGGTATTCAGCCGACGACCATGTTCATGTATATCGAGACGGGAAAAACAATGAAGACATCTTGGAATGGGCAAAAGCCGAAGATATTCATTTTGCAAGCATATTACAGATGGGAGATATAACCCGCGAGTATTATTTGCAGTACGCGTGGGGTGACAAAGGAACATATTCCCAGGGCGATTACTTCATCCGCTCCGGTCAAGAAAATCCCCGCACCCATGAACGCGGACATATCCTGATGATTAACAACGCCCGATCGCACTGGGACCCTTCCATGTATTATGTTTATGAAAAAGCACTCGACCTGACGCACAGAGACGGTGGCGTAAACGGCTATGCCCACAATGGGACAATATTCAAGGCAGAACGGGGCCTTGCCATTGACGCACCACTTGGCAAAAGCGATTTTATTGAGGTCGATGCTAACCATATGAAGGCTTTATACGACTGGTGGAATTTAGGGTTTAAACAGACAGTCGCCTTAGGCTCTGATTATCCTTATGCAGAATGGTTTGGTAATCGCAATTTCTTTGTTTATGTCC
>JAADIA010000007.1 GCA_013151555.1 Nitrospirota bacterium
AACGGACGGCAGAGGAAGTAAAGATAAAGATTGGGTCGGCTTTCCCCCTGGATGAGGAAACGACTATGGATGTTAAGGGAAGAGACCTGGTGGCTGGATTACCGAAGATATTAACGATTTCCTCTCAGGAGATACGGGAAGCATTGAGTGAAACCATTAACGCTATTGTAGAGACGGTGAAATTGACTCTGGAACAAACTCCTCCGGAGTTGTCCGCTGACCTGGTGGATAGGGGAATAGTCATGGCCGGTGGTGGTGCTCTCCTTAGAGGGTTGGATAAACTGTTAAATGAGGAAACAGGTCTGCCGGTACATATAGCTGAAAATCCTTTAAATACGGTGGTTATGGGTACAGGTAAGATATTGGATGAGATTAAAATCCTGAAACAGGTGGCCATAAGCGTAGATTAAGCAATTCTCCAATCCTTTTTAAGAGGCTGTCACGAAACTTATTCCAGCCTATGATTACCCGGACCTTGAGAAGATTATATAGCTTTTCCCTTCGAGCAAAACGAGGCAGGAGGACTTTTCTTGAGCTTCTTCAAACGCAGAAAGGTGCTCGTCCCCGGGGTCCTAATTTTTTTATCTTTCCTTATCTTGACTCTAAGGTTTACAAGTGACTCTTCTTCAGATATTTTTCTTTCCTTTCTTGCTCCCTTCCAAAAGGTTTTGACTTCCAGTTGGACGAGGCTGGTCAGATTTAAGGAAAATCTTTCTGCTGATAGCGGTAAGGAGGACCTTCAGAAAGAGGTTGCCCGTCTAAATTCTAAAATAGTTGAATTGGAAGAGGAAAAATTAGAGAATCAAAGACTCCGAAGGTTATTGATTTTTAAAGAGAGAACATCTTTTGAAGAACTTTTAGCAGACAGTGTGGGAGCCAAAGTTATTGGAAGGGAACCAACTAATTGGTATAGAATAGTGACTATTGACAAAGGAAAAAAAGAAGGAATTCAAAAGGGAATGCCCGTGATTACGGCTGAGGGAATTGTTGGGTATATAGATGAAACCGGAAGGAATACTTCTCAAGTTCGGCTTATTTTAGATAGATCCGCTTCCGTTGGCGGCCTGATACAAAGAAGCCGGGAAAATGGAGTGGTAAGGGGAAGAGGAACTGCGCTCTGTGAGATGGTCTATCTCTCTCCCGAGGCTGATATCAAGAAAGGAGATCTGGTTATTTCCTCTGGTTTGGGAGGAAGATATCCGTCAAGTTTGAGAATAGGAAAGATTGTTTCCATAAAAAAGGAAAGCTTTCTTCAAAAAGCGGAGGTTCTTCCTTCTGTTGACTTTTCCAGGTTGGAAGAAGTCTTAGTATTAAAGAAATTTTGACACGGGTTACATTTAAACTTAACAAATCCTATTAATTCAGTCAACTTAAATTGTAATCGCAGAGAATTAACTTGCCCATGACTATCTTTCTCCGGATTCTGCTGATAACCGTCTTCTTGATTTTACAAACCACTATTTTATCCCCCTCAAGACTTTACGGAGTAAGAATTGATTTAATTCTTCTCTTAACCATCTTTTTCGGTCTCTACCGGGGGGAGATACAAGGAGGACTGACGGGATTTATGGGAGGAATACTTGAGGATTCCGTCTCCGGAAGTTTAATGGGGACAGGAACTTTGTCCAAGACAGTGGTTGGTTCCCTTAGTGGTTTCCTGGGGACTAAGTTATATCAAAAAAATATCCTCGTTCAATTGGTAACCTCTTTCGTACTTATCCTTATCCATGAAATACTCTATCTTTCTTTAATCTTCTTTTACAAAATGGCTTCTCCTCTTCTATCAGCAGCCTTTAAGGTAACAGCTATTACTGTCCTTATCAATACTCTTCTTTCTCCCCCCTTTTTTTGGGGGATGAAGAGGATTTTCGGAAGATGGCAAGGATCTCATCAGCCTTCTGAGCAAAGAGATCGTTGGCGGCGAAGAAGGCGGCGGCGGATATCTTTTCATACGCGTACAAAAAGAACCAGAAAAGTATAAATTGCCAGGAGAGCACAGAAGGAAAATCAGGATTCAATGGGGCCCGGGGAAATTTTTAAAAAACGCTTGAAACCTCGAATCCTGAAAAACTTTGAGTCTCTGTAGGGACGATTTCTTTTATGAGGTAATTAAAAATATGCGATTAGGATACCATTCCTCACGAGTTATCCGGCGTCCTGAGGATATGGAAGATATGCGAAGAAGGATGAGATTGGTAGTAGGCTGCGGTATCTTAGGTTTTCTCATTCTCCTGAGTGGTCTTTGGTACAAGCAGATAGTTCAGGGAAAAATGTTCAAAGAATTATCGGAGAAAAACTATATCCGTTTGGTTTCCCTGAAAGCTTGCCGGGGAGACATCTATGACCGTAAGGGAGTGCTCTTAGCTGACAATCAACCCCTTTTTAAGATAGTTATTATTCCTCAGGAATTGAAAGGTGCTCAGGAAACGGTCGAAAGGTTGAGTCAGCTTTTTAAGATAGATAAAGAAAAGGTTCTTAAGAAGATTAAGTCTCGTTCTTTCAATCCCTTTCAACCGGTAGTTATCAAGAACGAGGTAGATATGAAGATTATTACTACCATAGAAGAAAGGAAGAGCGATTTTCCGGGAGTCTTCATCCAGGCTGAACCAAGGCGTGATTACCCTTTTGGGGAATTGGCCGCTCATCTTCTTGGTTACCTGGGACGGATGGAAGACAAAAAAAGAGAAGCTTCCGGATATCGGGAAGGAGAGCTTGTCGGTCGGACAGGTATAGAGAAGACTTTTCAGCGTTATTTAAAAGGAAATAATGGGGGACGGGAGGTTTTGGTAAACTCTCGAGGAGAGCAAAGAGGAATTCTGGGAGAGAGGGAAGCAATTGCCGGGGATAATCTTATCCTTACTATTGATAAGGAACTACAGGAAGTGGCAGAGAAATCTCTGGAGGGTAAGAGAGGGGCCATTGTGGCAATCGACCCGGAGAATGGAGATGTTTTAGCTTTAGCCAGTTCTCCGGCCTTCGACCCTAATATCTTTACTAAATATCTTTCTCCGAAGAAATTCAAAGAAGTATCTGAACATCCCGGCCGGCCTTTCTTTAATCGAGCTATTGCCGGTCTTTATCCTCCCGCTTCCACCTTTAAGATAGTTATTGCTTCAGCAGCTTTAGAGAAGGGAGTGATAAAACCGGAAACAACCTTAACTGTTGATGGTGAACGGCTAAATTTAATCGAAGCTTTAGCTTATTCCTCCGACCCTTTCTTTTATAAACTGGGAGAAGCTCTGGGTGTTGATAATATCGCCTATTTTGCGCGCCAGTTCGGACTGGGAGAAATTACCGGGATTGATCTTCCTTATGAGAAGAAAGGACTGGTTCCGGACAGAAAATGGAGACGGAGATGGCCGCGAGGAGAAGTTGCTAATCTTTCCATTGGACAGGGAGCTCTGCAGGTTACTCCTCTCCAGATGGCTAATCTCATAGCTACTGTTGCCAATGGAGGAAAAATTTACCGGCCCAGGATAGTTAAAGAGATTATATCTCCGGAAGGGAAAAAAATAAAATCTTTTCCTGTTCAGTTAAAAGCGAAACTTTCTGTTTCAAAAGCTAATCTTGATGTGGTTAAGAGCGGTTTATTGGAAGTGGTTAATAAAAAAGGAAAACGGGGGACAGGATGGAGAGCGAGGATGGATTCGGTGAAAGTGGCCGGGAAGACAGGGACAGCTGAGACAACGGATCGGAAGTTCAGGCCGGGAGAAGCGAAACCCTATGAGTTACGCGACGATGCCTGGTTCGTTGCCTTTGCTCCCTTCAAAAACCCCAAAATCGCTTTAGCTGTTCTGGTGGAACACGGAGGATGGGGAGGAGTAGCTGCTGCTCCTCTGGCAAAAAAAATGCTGGAAGCTTTTTTTAGACAGGAAAATAAAATAGGCCCGGATGAACACGGAAAAATTAAAAAGAAAATATGACAGGATTTACTGGATTAAAGAGGATAAATATGAGGAAATAAAGAAAAGTTAAAAAATCCAGTTTATCCGGTTAATCCTGTCAAACACTTTTTTTTCAGGGAAACAAGAAATGATCGACCGCAGATTATTAAAAAATTTTGATTATATCCTTTTTCTTCTTACCTTGCTGATAACTTTAATCGGAATAGCTATGATATATAGCGCTTCTTATTATCGGGGACAGCTCTTTTCTTCTGCGGGGGTTAGCTATCCCTTACGCCAGCTTATCTGGGCAGCGATTGGTTTATTTTCTCTTCTGGCCGTTATTATGATAGATTATCAGAAGCTAATGAAATATGCTTACCATCTCTACGGCTTAAATATCCTTTTGCTTATTCTGGTTTTTATCTTCGGGACAGTATCCCGGGGATCCCAGAGATGGATTAACTTGGGCTTTTTCTCTTTTCAACCCTCGGAACTGATAAAAATAACGGTCATTCTTGCCCTGGCTTGCTACTTGAGAGATAGAAAACGGGAAATCAAGAGGGTTAGAAAGCTTCTTGTTCCTTTCGGGTTGGTTCTCTTCCCCTTTATTCTTATTATCAAACAGCCGGATTTAGGAACGGCTTTTATCCTTCTTCCTATTCTTCTTATCATGCTTTATCTCGCGGGGGCGAAACCGCGGCATCTGGCGGTTATTGTTCTTATCGGAGTTCTAATTGTTGCTCCGCTAACCTACCATTTTGTTCTCAAGGATTACCAGAAGGGACGCCTGAAAGTATTTCTTAACCCTGACCTCGATCCTCTGGGTGTTGCCTATAGCCTTAACCAGTCAAAGATTGCTATTGGCTCCGGGCAATTTTGGGGCAAGGGATGGCTGAATGGGTCCCAAACGCATCTCCAATTTCTAACGGCCCAATACACTGATTTCATTTTCCCGGTGGTGGGAGAGGAATGGGGGTTTGTAGGGTCATCTTTTCTTCTCTTGCTTTATTTTTTCCTTCTCAGTCGGGGAGTGGCTATTGCTCTCCGGGCAAAAGATAGTTCCGGGGCTCTTTTAGCTGCGGGATTGACAATGATGATTAGTCTTCACATTTTTATTAATATAGGGATGACAATGGGAATGCTGCCGATAACCGGGTTGCCTCTTCCCCTCATGAGTTACGGGGGATCGTCGTTGTTGGTTACTATGCTCTCTGTTGGTCTTCTCCTTAATATCAACATGCGAAGATTTATGTTTTGAAATTTTAAACTTTAGAGTTTTTTTGTTTCTGACTGGGAGAACTCCTGTTTTATCAATAGCCATAGAAAAAGAGAGGAGAAATGCGGGAATGGAAAAACTTCGTTTTAGACAGGCCCGCTCGGGCGGTTGGTCCCCCGAAAAAGTATGTTTAATTCCGGAAGTCCGGCCCGGGGAATTCAGGCGAAAAGGAAAAATTTTCAATTGCCCCATTCCGCGGAAGGTAGGATATCTGTTATTAATGGTAATATTACAGATAGGTGTACCTTCATTAGTTCAGGGTGAGGATATGCCGGTTAAGGTAGACTACACGCTTCTAAAGAAGATTTTTACCGATGACTTTAACCGGAAGGACCACCGATATGGAAGTCCGGATATCATTTTCGAGAAGGTGGCTCCCTCTGTCCGGATCCGGGCCGGCAAGGGTATCTATACTGTCGGAAGTCAGGAAAAGTATGCCGGGAACATGCTCTATTATCCTAACCAGGACCTGTTCTTGCCGGAGGGAAAAGACCGCTATCTGCACATCTCTTTTATCCTGGACCGGTTCTCGGATCAGTTGAGTGGGAAAGACGACCTGGAATGTTCAGCGCGTTTCTTCCTGACGCCGGTTACGAACCTTCAGGCAGGACAATACGAGCCATTCACAGCATCTACGACGCTTTCCCTGATCGTTACTTATAAAGGCAAGGGTAAAGACCTGAAGTTGGTCCTGTATGAGAAAACGGGCCAGAAAAGACCCGGCTTCGGCCGGTATCTTTATGAAGGGGTATGTTCAGCGAACAGTCTTCCCCTGCGGTTGGACTTGTTTTTCGGACGCGATAATTATATTATTGCTTTCAACAAGAAGGTAGTCACAATATCCGGAAGCCCTACAGGGGAGCAGAGTTTATACAAAGTTCTTCCTACCCTGCCGTCGCTCGCATTGCGAACGGGGATTCGCATTGTCAATCACACTGCCGGTATCCGGGCTCAGATGGTTGTGGACGATTTTGAGGCAAGTATCGTTAAGGTTGAGAAAATTCAAGATGAAGGTTCTGAGAAGGTTCAAGCAGAACAGTTCGATGTTTCGGCTGACAAAACCTGGAAACAAGTTTGGGGGGATGAGTTCGAGGGAACTGAACTTGATACCCGCAAGTGGCAGGTCCTTGAGAATGGGCCGTTTAATCTGGGAGAAGGCGGGCCGAAAGGCTATGCCAGGAAGGAGAACGTTTATCTCGATGGTAAAGGTCATGTTATTATCAAGTTCAGCAAAGATAAGCAAGGTAACCTCGTTGTTGGTAGAATGAAGTCAAAGACCAGCTACCTTTATGGCTATTTCGAGGCGCGTTTGAAACTTACCAAAGAGCCTGGGTGGTGGGCGGCCTTCTGGCTGATGAGAAATGCAAGAGGAGGAGCAAATCCTTTCCTTAATGGGCTGGAGATCGATATCTTTGAAGACTTCTTCAAGAAGTCGTGGAACCAAGATGTAATCCAGGAGGCCCTTCATGTAGGTGTTCCGTCTGCCTATGCTAAATCCTTCACCCAGGTTACCCGGGTAAGCAATTGGGATGCCTTTCACGTTTTTGGACTGAAGTGGACGCCGTTAGAATATATTTTTTACATTGATGGTAAGGAAGTTCTGCGCTGGGGCAAGGAGCAGGCAGTGACTACCCAGCCCTGCCGTGTCTGGCTCTCGTCTAGTGTTAAGCAGGTAAGTTGGACAGGTGATTACCGGGATGCAAAGTTGCCGGACTACTACGTCATTGATTATGTGAGAGTGTATAGAAAGGACAACGGGGAGAAGAAGAAACCCCGGGTGGTTATAACCTCTCCCAAGGCCGGGCTGCAAAGCGTGAAGAAAAACGATAGTGTAACCATTACCGCTTCAGCTGAAGATAAGGATGGTAAAATTCGGGAAGTATACCTTTTCGACAACGGGTATTTGCTGGAGACAAAGACAGCTTCTCCCTACCGTTTCAAAGTGACCTTCAATAAGGCCTATTACGCGAAGACGGACTATATGAGGCCGGCTAATTTAAGGGGGGTGACGAGCTTATTGACCGAACATGTATTTGTGGTAATGGCAAAAGACAACGATGGTCTGGTGGGAATCTCCGGACCCAGAGAATTCTATGTAGAAAGCCTTACTCCAAGTCGGCCGTACAAGGGAAGGGCTCAGAACATTCCCGGACGCATAGAGGTGGAGTACTTTGATGAAGGTGGCCAGGGTGTTGCTTATAATGATACCGACAAGAAAAATGTAGGAGCAGCATCAGCGAAGACTAATTTTAGGATCAAGGAAGGGGTGGATACGTCAGGCAAGAGTATCGGCTGGATTTATGGTGGGGAATGGCTCAAGTATACGGTGGACGTCAAACAGAGCGGGAGGTATACGGTTACAGTTCCGTTTTCTGCCGGTCCGGGGTCTCCTGAAGGAGTAGAAAAGGGTATTCGTCTGGAAGTGGAGGGAAGACTCGTTGCAGATATCATGATGAAAGGTGTTACCGGGGGATGGGGTAAATGGATTACCGTTACCAGGCGAGGAGTGGTCCTGCCCAAAGGCAGGCATGTCCTGACCGTGCGCATCGTGGGTGGGCTTTTCAACCTGAATTATATCGATTTCAAACTGGAGAAGTAAGACGTATATCAAGGTGATAATTGCTTTCTTATCATAACCTGTTCCAAAACATGCAATTCCTCTTTGTCCGGGATCTTTCTTTGACAGCATATAGAGGATATGATATAAATCAAGACGCAATCTAAAATGGAGTCCGAGCATGTCTTCTAGCCAAGTCAAAACTAAATCTTTAAACCTGTCCGGAATATTGCCTCTTGTTTCCCGTCCGGCTCGTTATATCGGTAACGAGTGGAATAGTGTGCATAAAGACCATCGGAAAATGAAGGTGCGGGTAGCCTTAGCTTTTCCCGATGTTTACGAGGTGGGAATGTCTCATCTGGGTTTAAAAATCCTTTATCACCTCTTGAATACCCGGGAAGAAGTGGTTGCCGAGCGAGTCTATGCTCCCTGGATAGATATGGAGAATTTGATGCGGAGGAAAGGGATTCCTTTGTTTTCCCTGGAATCGCATTTACCTCTTCAGGAATTTGATATTATTGGTTTTACCTTACCCTATGAGCTTAGCTATACCAACATCCTTAATATGCTCAACCTGGCCGGCCTGCCGCTTAAGGCTGAAGAAAGAAAAGAAGCCTTTCCCTTGATTCTGGCCGGTGGAATCGGAGCTTTCAGTGCGGAACCGTTAGCCGATTTTATAGATGCTTTTGTTCTTGGGGACGGAGAGGAAGTAATAGAAGAAATTGTTGAGGCTTGCAAGGAAGAAAAGGCTGAGCCCGGAAAAAAGACAAAGAAAGAGCTATTCCATCGCTTAGCACAAATCGAAGGTGTTTATATTCCTTCCTTGTACCGGGTTAGTTATAAAAAAGACGGAACAATCGAGTCTATTGAACCGAAAGATAAAGATGTCCCTTCCCGAATCCGGAAGAGAGTAATAACCGACCTTAATCAAGCTTTTTATCCCTTAGCTCCTCTGGTCCCGTATCTGGATATTGTTCACGACCGGATTACTCTGGAGATAATGAGAGGATGTAGTCGTGGGTGTCGTTTCTGCCAGGCAGGAATTCTTTACCGTCCGGTAAGGGAAAGATCTCCGGAGGTTCTTCTGAAAATAGCAGCGGAGTCTGTTAAGAATACGGGCTATGACGAAATATCCCTTTCTTCCCTGAGCAGCGGCGATTATAGTTGCCTGGAGGAATTGATGACGAGACTATGGGAAAAGTTTGATCCCCGGAAAATTTCTCTTTCTTTACCGTCTCTCCATGTAGATAATTTCTCTTTGGAATGGGCAAAAAAGATAGCCAGGGGAAAGAAACCGGGTTTTACTTTTGCTCCTGAAGTGGGAAGCGAGCATCTCCGACAGACGATTAATAAAAATGTCCGGGAAGAAGATTTGCTTACTACCGTTGGCCGTTTATCTCAGGCAGGATGGAGACGAATTAAACTCTACTTTATGATTGGTCTCCCGGGAGAGAGAAAGGAGGACCTGGAAGGGATTGTCGACTTGGTAGATAGATGTTGCCGGGAGAAGGTGCGTTTGAATTTAAGCCTTTCTTCTTTTGTTCCTAAGGCTCATACTCCTTTCCAATGGGAAGGAATGGAAAGGCAAGAAGTTCTTGAGGAGAAACAAAAATTTTTACGGGAGCGTTTGAGGAAAAAGAAAGTAAAGCTTAAATGGCACAATGCAGAAATGAGCTTCCTGGAAGCTGTCTTTGCCCGGGGAGATAGAAGGTTGGGCCAGGTCGTTCTTAAAGCCTGGGAAAAGGGATGCCGATTTGATGGCTGGAAGGAGCATTTTCAATTTGGCTATTGGACGAATGCTTTCCGGGAATCGGGTCTGGACCCTTATTTTTATGCTCACCGGAAAAGGGATGATGATGAGATCTTTCCCTGGGAACATCTGGAGAGTGGGGTGGATAAGAAGTTTTTGCTGGCGGAAAGGAAAAAAGCGGAGGATGGCAAACAAACTTCCGATTGCCGTATTAGATGTGGCAACTGTGGAATAAGTCAAAAAAGTGCTTGCTGTGCGAGGACATTTATGGTAGTTTGATTAAAAGATGAGGTGTAAAAGATAGTATCCTGTTTTTTGAGAGGAGGTGAGGATAGATGAGTAATCCCTGTGGTTGTGATCCGGTAGAAGCTTATTGTGTCAAGTGCAAAGCTAAGAAGAATATGTCCAATGCTGAAAAAGTGACTATGAAAAACGGCCGTTCGGCCATGAAAGGTAAATGTCCCGATTGTGGAACAGGAATGTATAAGATTGTAGGGAAGGGATAGATGCTGTTTCGGGTAAGTTAAAGCTAACCTGATTACTATCAAGGCATATAAAGTAACTTTTCTAAGGAAGAAGACTATCTCTTGATTACCAGGAATAACCATAGATAATAGATAGATAGAGAAGGGGGAGCTTGCTCCCCCTTCTCTGATTTAGAATTTCGGAACTTCTAATCTGTTTGGGTCTAAGGCAAGGCAGATCAAGATACAGGAGAAATAGATATTGTCTTTTAATAGCGTTCTGGGAGCAAAACTGGAAGCGGATTTTTATTGTCATCCCGATTGGCAGAAAGTGTTTTCCGGCATTGAGGATCCTTTACAGACGATAGCTGATCTGGGTTTAAAGACAGTAGAGTTTTCTCTGAAGGCGGAGTTTGAGGAAAAGGAGGTGCTGTCTCTCCTGGATAGATGTCTTAAACACGACCTGAAAATAAACCTTCATCCTTATACTAAAGGAGAAAATAACCCGGCTTGTTTCGAGGATAAGAAAGGTAATATTGCCCGGGAAAGGGGACGCTGCTTCCTGGAAATTTCTCATAAGGTCAGCCGGATTCAGGGGAGAAGAACAGTATTGATTCTTCATGGAGCCTCAACAGCTGAGATTCAAGAATCTCCTTTTAGCAGGAAAGAGAGAAACTATTTCCTGGAACGGACCAACTGTTTCTTTAAATGGCTGGAAAGATATGCTCAGAGGAAGAATCTGGAGGTCCTGATTGTTTCTGAACTTCAGATTGCTCCTTCTCCGGAAGAACATTTCTTCCGGATAGGAGATAGCTATCCAGAGGTTTTGGAGACCATCAGGGAGACAGACCTGGGTATTTGCTGGGATACCGGCCATGCTTATTTTTCCTATTTGCGCAAGGGAGTTTCTCTTATTCCCTCAGCGGACTTTGTGAAGAAAGTAAAACATGTTCATCTCCATGACGTACAAAGGGGAGAGGATCACCAACCGTTGTCTGCCGGGACTATTCCCTTGTCCGGTTATTTAGCACTTCTCAAGAAGTTTGACTTTTCCGGCGATATCACCCTGGAAATTTCACCCCGGGCTATTGCCTCAGCAGGAAGATTTGAAAAAGTAATGCAGGATTGTTTAAAGAGGGTGGAGGAGACCGCGGGTGTTGAACTCCCAATATTTAAGCAAAAAAACCCTTATGTCATAGGATAAAATAGGACCGGGATATAAATAATGCTGAATAAAAGAAAACAGAAGATTGGTTTAGCCTTGGGAGGTGGAGGAGCACGAGGATTGGCTCATATCGGAGTGCTAAAAGTGTTTCAGGAAGAAAACATCGCGATTAGTATGATTGCCGGAACGAGTATCGGCTCTTTGATCGGAGGATTCTTTGCGCTTCACCTGGATGCTGAGATCCTTGAAAAAAGAATATTACCTCTTCTTAAAAGACAAGAAGTAGCCGGTTTGGAAAATTTTTCTCCTCCTTCTTTTACCCCGGGAAAGAAACATTTAACTTTTCCTACCAGAATAGCCTCCTTTCTCAAAGGACTTTACATCTACAATTTGCGTACAGTTAAGAAATATTTGATAGAAGCTGATGGTATCTATCAGTTAATTGAAGAAATAATCGGAACGTCAAGTTTTGAGCAAACAAAAATTCCTTTTGTGGCAGTAGCCACGGACCTGGAGAAAGGTGAAGAGGTTATTCTTAATCAGGGACAGATGGCGGAGGCTATCCTGGCCAGTTGTTCTATTCCCGGCATCTTCCCTCCTCTTAAGCTGAAGGGACGTCTCCTTATGGATGGAGGTATAATTAGTTCTGTTCCCGTAGATATCACTCGTCGTTCGGGGATGGATATGGTGATTGCCGTTAATCTGGAGAAGAAAGTTATGGGAAGAGAATTCAAACATGGCCTGGATATTATGTTTCAGGCTGATGATATTAGGGCTCATGAACTTAACCGGCTCAAATTAATTGCCGCTGATATAGTTATCGAACCTGACGTTGAGGATGTCAATTGGGCCCAATTTTCCCGGGCTGAAGAGTGTATAATAAAAGGGGAAAAAGCTGCTCGTGCTGCTCTGCCGGAAATTAGATTTCTTATATCTCAGATGCAGAAAAGACCCCTTGTGAAAAGATTTTTGCCTTTTCTTGACCGGAAAAGATAAGCCACGGATAATTATAGAAGGAGAAGTGTAAGAGCAAGATACAGATAAGAAAGCAGAGAGAGGATAATGGAAAGTGTAAAAATTCCCGAGAAAGTGAAAATGCGGGTTAAAGACCTTCGCTCTCAGATAAACTATCATGATTATCGTTATTATATTCTGGATGACCCGGAAATTTCCGATGCTGAATATGATAGATTAATGAGAGCACTTCAAGAGATAGAGAAGAAATATCCTTCTTTGCTTACCCCCGATTCTCCTACTCAGCGAGTAGGAAAAACCCCTCCCTTGAAAACTTTCGATCCTGTCCCTCATACTGTACCTATGCTTAGTCTGGGAAATGCTTTTGACCGGAAGGAAGTGGAGGAATGGGTGGAAAGGGTAAAGAAAGGCTTGGGGACGAGGGAAGATATAGAATTGGTAGTTGAACCAAAGTTGGACGGATGTGCAGTAGAGTTAGTCTATGAAGAGGGTCTCTTTGTGCGTGGTTCTACTCGAGGAGATGGAATGACCGGAGAAGATGTTACCTGGAACCTTAAGATGTTAAGGGATATCCCGCAGCGATTGAAAGGAATCTCTATTCCGGATTATCTGGAAGTTAGAGGAGAAGTTTATATAAAGGTGGAGAAGTTTAAAGAGTTAAATTCCGGGCAGGCTAAAAGAGGAGAAAAGCTGTTTGCTAATCCCCGCAATGCTGCTGCCGGTTCTCTAAGACAGCTCGATCCTAAAGTGACGGCTTCCCGTCCTCTAAACATATTCTTTTATGATATAGGAGAAGTTCGAAAAGCTGAGTTTAAAAGTCAGATAGAGATGCTGGCGGCCTTAAAAGCTTTGGGATTACCGACTATTGAAAGGGTCCGCCTTTGTAGAAACCTGAAAGAAATATTTCAGTATTACGATGAATTGGCTGAGGCAAGAGAGGAGCTTCCTCTTGAAGTAGATGGAATAGTTATTAAAGTAAACCGTTTCGACTTAAGAAAGAGATTGGGGACCAGAACCCGGGAACCTCGCTGGGCCGTTGCTTATAAGTTCCCTCCGAGGGAAGAAACGACCAGGATATTGGAAATAGACGTCCAGGTGGGAAGAACCGGAGTGCTTACTCCTGTGGCTAAATTAGAGCCTGTAAGGATAGGGGGAGTAACCGTCTCTAGTGCTACCCTCCATAATGAAGACCAGATGAACGAGAAAGATATTCGTGTCGGTGACTATGTGATAGTCCGCCGGGCAGGTGATGTTATCCCGGAAGTAGTTAAACCTCTCCCTTCCCGCCGGACCGGTAAAGAGAAAAAATTCAGGATGCCTGAGGAATGTCCCAGTTGCAAAGGGTTGGTGGTCCGGGTCGAGGGAGAAGTTGCCCGTCGTTGCCTTAACATATCTTGCCCTGCCCAGGTAGAAAGAGGGATAAAACATTTTGCCTCCCGGGGAGCGATGGATATCAAGGGCCTGGGTTCTAAACTAATAGAACAACTACTCAAACGGGAGATTCTAAAAGACGTCGGCGATCTATATTCTCTAAAAAAAGAGCAATTGATTGGTCTGGAAAGAATGGCTGATAAATCTGCTCGGAATATTATTGAAGCTATTAAGGCCAGTAAGAACAGACCTCTTTCCCGGATTATTTATGCTCTGGGAATCCGTCATGTGGGAGAACATGTTGCCGAGGTATTGGCCGAAGAGTTTGGGACCATAGAAGCTTTAGAAGAAGCCCGGCTGGAGAGGTTGGAAGAGATAGATGAAGTCGGCCCCATCGCAGCTAAGACCGTATATGGATTCTTCCATGATGAACGGAACTTGAATCTCTTGAAGAAACTTCGAGCCGGAGGAGTGATATTCCCGGTCCGGAAGAAGGTTCCCCGGGGGAAACTCCATGAGCTCACTTTCTGCTTTACAGGTATCCTCTCTTCTATGAGCCGGGATGAAGCCCGGGGCAGAATAAAGAAATTAGGGGGAAAGGTATCCTCCAGTGTGAGCAAAAAGACCGACTATCTGGTTGTCGGGAGTAACCCCGGCTCAAAACTGAGAAAAGCGGAAAGGCTCGGTCTTAAGGTCATTAATGAAGAAGAGTTTTTAAAACTTATTGAGGGAAAGGCCGAATAGCTCTGCGTTGTAGTGGTCGAGCTTGCTCGACATAATAGTACGTATGTTGTAGATGTATCCCGCTTTGGGGGATATGCGAAAATTCTCTACGATAATTTTTTGGCATCTTCTCTGGTATGGGTTAATTCGCACTTATTGTCCGCCTTGGGTGGGCAATGTGCTCACTCACTTGCTTAAACAAGGGGAAATTCTCTGCGATAATTTCCCCTTAAGCTGCGGAGTTAATTCGCACTTATTACTTAGTTTCACTAAGTAATGTGCTCATTAAAAGGAGGGTGGAGATGTATGGTTTATACTTTCCTCAAAACGGACAGTCTGCCGGTATTGATAAATCTGCACGAGCAGAAGCCCGGCGGGCAAATGCGGAGAGTCTTTACCTTGAGCATCAAGTAGAGAGGCTTTTGATGATTACCGAGGCCTTATGGGAGATGGTGAAAGAGCAACATGAATATACGGATGAGGAGTTGGCAACCCGGGTTCAAAATATTGATTTGCGGGATGGAGTGCTGGATGGAAAAGTAGCTGCCAAGAGTAAAGTTGACACTTGCGCATCTTGCAAACGGAAACTCTCCCGCCGGCATACTATATGCATCTATTGTGGAGCCCCTGTAAAACGAGGGGTTTTTGAAAGGTAAGACACAAAAAAATAGAAGGCACAAAGTGGCAAGGGCACAAAGGAGGGAATGAGAGATTAAGAAGGACTGTTTTATTAACCCCGGATAAGGTGTGCTAAGTTTTCTCATGAGCTTTAGAAGAATAATTAAGAGGATTACGGTAGGAAAGTATCCCCGCCGGACATTTTGGCGCGCGGGTGTCCTGGCGGTTATCTTCTTTCTTCTGTTTAAGTTTATACTTCTGCCGGTTCGGATAAATGGTAGCAGCATGGAGCCTACTTATCGTAATGGTTCCGTCAACTTTGTGAATACTCTCCGTTACCGGTTCCGTGAGCCTCGCCGGGGGGATATAGTCGCTATTAGCTTAGCAGGAAGGCGAATTATGCTGCTTAAGAGAGTTATTGGCTTGCCGGGAGAACGTCTGGCGTTCCGGGAAGGTGCTCTTATCATAAATGGACAGCCGACCCCGGAGCCTTATCTGAAAAGCGATTACAATTGGAACATGCCTGAAATAAAGATTGACTCGGACGAGTTTTTCGTCGTTGGCGACAATCGGCAAATGCCTCTTGAGGAGCATCTGCACGGACGGGTAAAACGTCATAAAATTGTGGGAGGACCTTTGTTTTGAAAAAGATTGTCCCGGCTTTAATCTTACTGCTGGCTGGACTCTTTATCATTATCTTTCTTAGTACCCGGAATCGGGATGAACGCCAAATTCGTAAGAGTCTAATCTCCCTGGCATCTATGGTATCTAAATCGGGAAACGAGAATGAGGTTATGGCTCTGGCTAATATCCAGAAGATAAAAACGCTTTTTACCCGGAATTGTCGAATTGCAGTAGGCGCTCCTATTCCGGAAATCAGGGGACATGATATGCTTATGTCTACTGTCTACCAGGCTCGGAAAATGGTGAACAAAATTGATGTTGACTTTTATGATATCTCGATTATCATAGGAGATAAGCAGGTAACGGCAAGAACGACAATGACCGTCAAGGCAACGGGACCTGACTCTCGAGGAGATAAACAGGTAATTGAGGCGCGCGAGATTGAGATGCGTTGGAAGAAGATAGAGAACAGGTGGAAGATAGCTGAGGTTCAAGTCATTAGGACTCTTCGCTAAGGATAGTCACTTTATGACGGGAGGAAAGATGATGGCTAAGGTATTGGTTATCTACTATTCTCGCACGGGGAATACGGAGAAGATGGCTCAACTGGTGGGGGAAGGAGCTAAAAGCGAAGGAGTAGAAGTTGAGGTGAAGAAGGTGGGGGATGTTCAACCGGAAGAATTCCTTGAAGCGGAGGGAATAGTGCTGGGTTCTCCTACTTATTATGGTTCACCGGCGGCGGAAATCAAATCTCTTCTCGATAAGAGCGTTAAGTTTCATGGACAGTTGGAAGGAAAAGTAGGCGCGGCTTTCTCTTCCTCTGCTAACATCGGGGGAGGTAATGAAACTACTATTATGGATATCCTTAAGGCTTTTCTCATCCATGGGATGATTATTCAGGGAGACTCTCAGGGAGGTCATTACGGTACCGTGGCTATTGGTGCTCCGGATAGCCGCGCGGACTCTCAATGCAAAAGGTTGGGTCAGAGAGTTGCTCAGTTAGTAAAGAAACTCGGTTAAATGCGGGTCTCTCAGGAAAAATACGGAATGAAAAAAATCAGATAAGACTAAGCAGACAAACAGGATGAAGTTATCAGGTTGGAGGAAGTGATCCAGACCAGTGAAAATTAAATTTTTTGTTAATCTTCCGGATCCGGTCAAGAATAATCGAGAAATAAAATTGAATCAAAAAAAGAATTCCCGGCAAAAAGCTGAAGTTCCAGATAAGGCGAAATCTCTCTTTGAGAAAATTGTCCGGACCTCTACCAAAGAACGCCGGGAGTTGTTGAAGAGCTTAAACGATTTAAGAGAGTGCGCGGGATTAAGTTATACTCTCCTTGCTTTATACCGTCAACAAGTTGAAAGCGGGTTTGTCTTAGGAGATCCGTTGCAACCAAGGGGAAAGGAAGAGAAGCAATTTTTTGATCCGGATACAGGTATTACCTTCTGCTTACAATGGAATCCAGACCGGGAGTTAAGAAAAGACCATCTTCTTCTCGTGGAACGGGGAGTTATTGCTGGAGATGTTGATGAGACACAATTGATTAATAAGGATAAGAAGGGGAATGCTTGTTATCTTTGTAAGACAAATATTGACCGGCAGAATCCGGGGGAGGTTCTTTTAGAAATTGAGTTGGCGGGAGAAAAATTTTATCTGGGAGCAAATTTTGCTTATATAACAGATAATCATTTTACCTTGATGAATGCAGAACACCGACCTCAACAATATCGAAGAGAGATTCTCCGGATAGCTAACGAGTTCATAGATAAAACGGAAGGAACTTTCCGGAGTGTATATAATGGACTGGCCGGGGCTTCTATCAAAAAGCATGAGCATTTACAGGTAACCACGGAAGAATTTCCCCTGGAAGAGATCAGGATAAAGAAGGAAGAAGACATAGTATATGCAAACGACGAGATAAGAGTTTCCTATCCCAATTATTATCTTCCGGTCTGGATAGTAGAAGGGAAGGATAAAATAAGAAACGAACACGTAGCGAACAGGATTATCAGAGAATGGCAGAGCTTAAACGAGCATCATACCGAAAATATCATTGCTGCCAAAAGAGGTGATTCCTACCGCATATTTATTCTTCTCCGGGATAAGAGGCGGTTGGCGGGAGTGGGGAAAAAAGGCGGCATGGCCGTTTACGAAGCCGGAGGAAAGATAGTGCTTTCTTATGAACCCGAGGCGGATAGGACCGGGGAGATAAATGAGAGGAACACCTTTGAGAAAGCAAACCTGGAAACAGTAAAACAGCTTTTAAAAGATATCTCTCCCGAAGAACATAGTTGTTCCCTCCTGGCTCGTTTTGTTCCTACCGTCTTAAAATTTGGATAGTCCTCTAAAAAACATGGACTGTGATTCAAAAAAATTTCCTTATGAAAATAAACGAGATATTTAAAAGTATTCAAGGTGAATCTACTTATGCGGGCTTGCCCTGTATTTTTGTCCGTCTGACCGGTTGTAACTTGAGATGTTCTTACTGTGATACCACCTATGCTTATGAAGAGGGTAAGGACTTGAACCTTGCAGAGGTCTTGAAAAGAGTGAGAGCCTTTTCTTGTTCCCTGGTAGAAGTGACGGGAGGAGAACCGCTGTTGCAGGAGGAAGCATATTCTCTCATGGAAAAACTTTTGGAAAATGGTTATCAAGTGCTTCTGGAAACGAATGGAAGCCAGGATATCAGTCGTGTCGATCCCCGGGTTATCAGGATTATAGATATAAAATGTCCGGATAGCGGAATGTCGGAGAAGATGGACTGGGAAAACATGAAGAGGTTGAAAAAGAACGATGAGGTCAAATTTGTCTTGAGCAGCCGGACCGATTACCAGTGGGCAAAGGCGATTATCTCCCGGTATGACTTGGGGCGAAAGGTGAGAGTTCTTGTTTCTCCAGCCATGGGAAGGTTACAAGCGGAAACTTTAGCCGAATGGATTCTCCGGGATGCTCTCCCGGTCCGCTTGCAGTTACAAATGCAAAAATATATCTGGCCGCAGCACTTGAGAAAGGTGTAAAATGGGTAAGAAAGCTCTGGTTCTTCTCAGCGGAGGAATAGATTCAACTACCGCTCTGGCGATAGCTGAAAGCGAAGGACTTCAAATCTTTGCTCTGACTTTTGACTATGGACAGAGGCATTCTCAGGAGATAGAATCCGCCCGGAAGATAGTTGAAACTCTGAAGGTCAAAGAACATCAGGTTATCAAGATAAACTTGAGGGAGATCGGGGGCTCTGCCTTAACGGATGAGATAGAGGTCCCTCGGGATCAGCCCATAGGAAAAGGAATTCCGATAACTTATGTTCCTGCTCGTAATACTATTTTTCTCTCCTATGCCCTCGGTTGGGCCGAGGTTTTAGGGATAAACGATATCTTTATAGGAGCCAATGCTATTGACTATAGTGGTTATCCCGACTGTCGTCCTGAGTACCTCGCTGCTTTCGAAAAGATGGCTAATTTAGCTACCAGGGCAGCAGTGGAAGGAAAGAGATTAAAACTTCATGCGCCCCTTCTTAATTTGACCAAAGCTGAGATTATCAGGAAGGGGATATCCCTGGGAGTAGATTATTCTCTTACTCATAGCTGTTATGATCCTTCTCCGGAGGGAAGACCCTGTGGCCGGTGCGATAGTTGTCGACTGCGCCGGAAAGGGTTTCAGGAAGCAGGCGTTGATGATCCTCTTGCTTAGGGAACATAAACTATAGAGAACACAGAGAAAATAAGACAGCTATGGATTTACACGGATAAAACCAATTAAAAGAGATGAAACCACGAGATTACACAAGATTTACACGAGAGCATAATAAAATTTTTCAGGAATTATTATTAAGAATCTTGTGATAATCTGGGTAATCTGTGGTTAAGATTTTTAAGTTTTTATTTCTTATCAGTGTATATCCATGGCTAAGAAGTAGGAGGAGACTAAGAAAATGGCTAAAAAGACAGAAACGGGAAGGGGTGAAAGCTTAACGCTTCTCGGCCGGAAGGTAACCGGTTATCCCTCTTCCCCGCAAGAGGCAAAATTAGAAACCTTTGAGAATCGGTATCCCGGGAGAGATTATCGGGTAACTTTCGAATGTCCGGAATTTACTTCCCTCTGCCCTCGAACGGGGCAACCCGACTTTGGAATCGTGAACATCCAATATATCCCTGACAAGAAATGCCTGGAGGCAAAATCTCTAAAACTTTATCTGTTTTCTTATCGAAGCATAGGAATTTTTAA
>JAADIA010000014.1 GCA_013151555.1 Nitrospirota bacterium
TTTGTCCTATTACTACTTAAATAAATTATCCCGGCAATCAATAAAATTCCTAAGACCACAAGGGGGATATAATATTTCTTCTTATTTGTATTAGATGATTTTTTGCTCATTTTTTGCTCCTCTTTATTTTACATGCCTTAGAACCAAAAAGACTTTCTGAAACTTTATATGTTGAAAATAATAATAAAGCAAGACTCAACGCTTTTAATCTTCACCCTTATGTATGTTTCCAACGCTAATAGTGCATCAATAAAGATAAAAGAATAAGTTCTCTTATCAAATTGGCTATCATAATAGATATCCTTCGGTTTAAATGGATTTTATCAGAACCCTAAATGAAAATCAAGTTAAATCAGGAGTTATGTCAAGGCAAAATAGGACATTTCTATTTTGGCTTGACATCCCATGAATGACATCCCATGAATGAGTTATTGACAAATACGCTAAAAGATGTTAAAAAAAAGACAGGGCCAATGTCTTTTGCAAGCCGGATGGAACGCCTTATGGAGATATTAAGCCGGCTTTCCTTGTAGCTCTTAGTAAGATCAGGCATAAGCACTGCAGGTTTCATGATATGAGGCATAATGGACACCACGGCAGGAAAGCCTTTTTCCGGAAAGCTATAAGTAATTCGAATTAAATAAGTTGCGCCCGTAGCTCAGCGGATAGAGCGATGGCCTCCGGAGCCAGAGGTGGGAGGTTCGAATCCTCTCGGGCGCGTTGTTCTGATTGGATGAAAATGGGTGAGTTTGTCCCGGGCAGAGCGAGGGAAATACTCATAGGCTCTCATTATCTCGGGAAAGAAAAAGGAATTAAAATATGAGAGGTTTCTTAGTAGCCTTACAATCCTTGACCATTATACCTACAAAGCTGCAAGGGACAGTTAGGGAAGAGGATCGGACTAAATCAAGGGTCTACTTCCCTCTGGTGGGACTGCTCCTGGGAGTAGTTCTGGTCCTGGTTAATCTTATAAGTTCCTTCTTATTTCCGCCTCTGGCAGCTAAAGCTCTGGTCCTGACGGCCCTTGTTATTCTCACGGGAGCTTTGCCTCTTGAGGGGTTTGCTAATGCTTGTGAGGGTTTTTTCAGCCGGAAGGGCAGGGAAGAGACCTTGTCTGTTATGCGAGAGAACCGACTTGGCGTTAAGGGAGGAATCAGTTTGATCTTCCTGTTATTAGTTAAATTAGCTCTCCTTTATGGTTTGGTTAAGGTTGTAGAGTTTAGGGCTCTTCTTCTCATGCCCGTCATCGGCCGCTGGGCAATGGTGATAATAGGAACTTATGCCGGAGAGATGAGCAAGGAGGACAATGTCTCTGCTTGCAACAAAAATGATTATCGAGGTCCCCTGAGAGCCAGCATTATCACTTTTATTATCTCCTTGCTGCTCTTCAGGTTTTTTGTTATTCCCCTTATGCTAATCGTTTATTTATCCATCCTGGCTGTTCGCTGGTTCAGCATGAAGAAGCTTGGAGGAGTAACCAGCGAGGTCTTGGGGGCAACGGTTGAATTAATGGAAGTAGTTGCCCTGATGCTGATTGTCTTCATGATTAAATAACCTTTGCCCCTTTCTGTGATAGTGCCACCCTCTATTTTTATCCATCCGTATCCTGCCTTAGACCGGATTCTGTTTTTTTATATAGATGGTAATCCGGCATTTATTCGTAATTTTTTTGGGGGGACTTGACAGGTTTTTTGCGAGGTGGTATAATTAAGATAGTAAACAGTTAACGTACTTAACTATTAAGGGAATCAAGGATATGCTCGATGATGCAGTAAGGAAGGATGCCCGAAAAATACAGGATAGCTTAGAAAAAGTTCACCGGCGGCTGTTCTCCCGGATCCTGGGGGAGTTAAATAAGAATAAAATCAGTATTGCTCAGTATAACCTTCTTTCTGTTCTTGCCGATGAAGGAGTTTGTAAAATGAGCCGGGTTGCTGGCTGTCTTTATGTAACGACAAGCGCGGTTACGGCCATGACCGACAGGTTGGTGAAGAAGAAGATGGTCAGGAGAAGACGAAGCCGGCGGGACCGGCGGATTGTAGAAATAGAAATTACCGATGAAGGCAAGGATATAGTTGTCAAAATCAGGCGGCAAATAGAGGATTTCTATATTCCTATTCTTGAATCCCTGGGAAGAAAGAAGAGCGGGGCGTTGGTTAAATTGCAGGAGAAAATGTGCCGGATCATAGGATGTTCCGAGATATGAAATTATTGTTTTCTGTAATGGTTTTTATCTTTGCCTTTTTCTTTATTGAGGATATCTATGCCTGGGGCTCTGAGCAAGGTCAGGAGGAAGAAGTTATTTACCTCTCGTTGCCCGAGGTTATCCAGAGGACTATAAATAATAATCTGGATGTGAAGCTGGCCCGCTTTGATGCCTCGATAAAGAAAACTGATTTGCCCTTTCGAAAGGCTATCTTTGATCCTATTTTAAAGGGGGGAGTAGACTATGCTGACGACCGCAGCAAGAGATCGAGCACTCTTTTAGGAACGGAAAACACCCGGGCTGATTATAATCTGGGCCTATCAAAGAAATTGTCCCGGGGTACTGAGATTGACCTGGACTTCAGCAACACGCGGGAGTCAACCGATTCCTCTTTCGCAGCTTTCAATCCCAGTTACGAATCTACCCTGAAGCTTTCTCTGACTCAGCCTTTAGGTAAAAACCGGGGTGGTCTTATAGACCGGGGAGGTATCGAAATAACTAAGCTTGATATTAAGAATGCCGATTCTGCATCTTTAGACCGAATTGAAACCGCTATAGCAGATACGGAGAAAGCCTATTGGAATTTGGTTCTTGCTTATAGGGAACTAAAAATTAAGGAAGGAATGCTGAAATGGGCAAAGGAACTTTTTAATCTGAATAAGGAGAGAATAAAAACCGGGTTAGTTGAAGAAACGGATATCTATGCTTCGGAAGCCAACCTTCGCCTCCGCCAACTGGGGCTCCTTATCGCTAAAAACGAAGTTCAATCGGCTATTAAGAGGTTGAAACTCCTGATGAATGATTCTACTCCTGCCCGGATTATGCCCCGGAACAAGTTAAAGATGGAAAAAGAAGATATCCTTTTAGAACCTAAATTGAGGGAGGCTTTTGCCCATCGCAGAGATTATCAACGGGTTAAAAATGATATCAAAGCTAAAAACATTCGGTTGGACATGAAGGCCAATTCCCGTTGGCCCCAGATAGATTTAGTTGGCTCCCTGGCTCGAAATGGGTTGGATGCTCGGTATGGCACTGCTGTAGACGATATTTTCGGAGAGAATAATCCTACTTATTTCGTAGGGATAAAGTTCAGCCTGCCTCTTGGAAATCGGAAGGCTAAAAGCGAATATGATAGAGCCGCGTTGGAAAAAGCCCGGTCCCTGGTAGATATGCAGAAGATAGAACGCATTATCGTTACTGAAGTGGATGAAAGGGTAAGAGCCGTGAAGGTAAATCAGGAACGTGCCGGGCAACAACTTGAGGTAGAGAAACTGCAAAGATTGAAGTTGGGAGAGGAAGAGAAAAAGTTTAAACAAGGCCGGTCCGGCAGCGATATTCTCATCCGTTTTCAGGAAGACCTTTTAAAAGCAGAGATAGCGGCGGTAGAGTCATTAGTGGATTATCGCAAATCTCTAGTCGATTTAGAACGGACTCAGAATACTCTTCTCAGCAAATGGGGAATAAACTAAAAAATTATGCGAAAAACATTCAGCTACGATGAGTATGAGTTGAAGATAAAATAAAAAATAAGGATAGGAATTAAAATAAAAAAACAAAAATAATTTAAGAATAGACAGGATTAACACGATATACAAGATAGTTTTTTTAAGAATCTGCTTAGGTGGGAAAAACTTGTAAAAATTTTTTAAGAATCCGGTTTATCCGGTTAATCCTGTCATATTTTTTTGTTTTGTCAGTATATATTGGTATCCATATTCATCAGGGTAAATGAGTGTCTAACCGGAGTACCTCTTTATGAAATTAGCTGAATTTTCCGTAAAACATTCCCTTTTTGTCAACCTCCTCTCTTTATTTCTCTTATTAGCCGGCGTTTTTGCTATTTTCCATATGCAGCGGGAAGCTTATCCTCCGGTCTCCTTTAACCGGGTGATGATAAATACTATTTATGCCGGAGCTCCTGCCGCAGAGGTAGAGAAGCTGGTAACTATTCCTCTGGAGAGGGAGTTGAAAAAGGTGGATGATGTAGAAGAGATAAGCTCTTCTTCCTTAGAGAATTTGTCGGCTATCAACTTAAAGCTAAGTCCCGATGTGAAGAATGAGGATAAAGTAATAAACGATATTCAGCGAGCAGTTGATAGAGTAAGAGGTTTTCCGGAGGGAGTTGAAGATCCTGAAGTAAGGGAAATAGCCATGAAAGAGTTTCCCGTAATCGAAGTCTCTATGAGCGGTCGGCTCCCGGAAGGAAAATTGCAGGTGTATGCAGAAAGGCTCCAGGACAGGCTCGAGGATATTAAGGGGGTAGCGGCTGTCAATCGCCGGGGGTTCAGGGATGAGGAGATATGGGTAGAGGTTGCTCCGGAAAAATTGAAGGAATATCATCTTTCTCTGAGAGAGATAATGTCTGCTCTCCGTAGCCATAATGTAAATATCCCGGCAGGAAAGTTGACTACCTCTCAAAGAAAATTCAGTATCCGAACGACAGGCGAATTTCAAACCGTCGCTGAGATAGAAGATGTAATCATCAGAGCTAATGAGTCCGGCAATTATCTTAAAGTGAAAGATGTCGCTCAGGTTAAAAGGGCTTTTAAAGAAGAAGATGTTCTCAATAAGACCCTGGGTACCCGGGCTATCAATCTCGTCGTTGTTAAAAGGGAATCCGGAGATACAATTAATATAGTGCGGGATATCAAAAGAATCGTTAGAAACTTCAGAAAAGATGCTTCCCCGGAACTGAAAGTTTCCTATGTCAATGATCTTTCCTTTTATATTCAACGCCGGCTGAATGTATTAAGAAACAATGGCTGGATTGGGGTAAGTCTGGTAATTATTTCCCTTCTCATTTTCTTAAACCGCTATGTAGCTGTTATGACGGCCCTGGGTTTGCCCATTGCTTTTTTCACTACCTTCGCCATTATGAGTTACCTGGGAATAAGCATCAACCTTATCAGTATGTTCGGGCTGATTATTGTCCTGGGAATGTTAGTAGATGATGGGATAATCATATCCGAGAATGTCTATCGTTACATGGAAAAAGGAATGCCTCCCCGGGAAGCGGCTATAGTGGGGACCCAGGAGGTGATGAAACCGGTTACTGCTACGGTGCTGACTACTATGGCAGCCTTCGGTCCTCTTTTATTTATGTCGGGAGTAATCGGCAAGTTTGTTCGTTATATTCCTATGGTGGTCATCATAGCCCTGGCAGTCTCTCTCCTGGAAGCATTTGTTATCCTTCCTTCCCATCTGTCCGATTTTGTAAAAGTAAGGAAAGACAAGTCCGGCCGTGTTCGGTCCAAGAAGGAATCTTCCTGGTTCAAAAAACTGTTGAATGGTTATACTCGCCTTCTCCAGGGAGCAGTGAAAAGAAGATATCTGGTAATCCTCTGCCTGTTTGTAGCCTCCCTCGGTATTGTATTTATTGCTGTCAAAAAGGGGACTTTCATTCTTTTTCCCTCTGCAGGTATCGAATATTTCTTTGTGAAAGCTGAAGCCCCTTTGGGAACGCCGCTGGATAAAACTAATAAGTTAGTGAAGCAAATTGAATCCCTGATAGAGAAGCTTCCTTCGAATGAGCTCGATACTTTTGTTACGCAAGTGGGTATATTTCAGGAAGATATGACCGACCCTTATATTCGACGGGGTAGTAATCTGGCTCAGGTTACCGTTTATCTTACCCCCCCGCGCCGGAGGAAACGGGACGCTTTTGAGATTAAGGAGAGCCTTCGGGAAAAGGTAAAAAATGTTCAAGGTTTTAAGCATGTTTATTTCGAGATGCCTCAGGCCGGTCCCCCGGTAGGGAAAGCGGTCGCTATCCATATTCAGGGTAATAAATATAGCACTTTGAAGAAAATATCCGGTCAGTTCCGGGATTTTATAAAACCTATAAAGGGGGCTATTGATGTCCAGTCTGACTACCGGCCGGAGCAAGATCAGATAAGGGTGATAGTGGATGAAGCCAAAGCTTCCCGGGCCTATCTTTCTATTGAAGATATCGCTGCTACGATCCGTAATGCTTTCGAGGGAGGAACAGCAACTTCTATAAAGCGAATCGAAGCAGAAAAAGCGATAGATGTTATTGTCCGTTTTCCCTCTTCGGAAAGAAGCAAGATGAATACCTTTCAGGAAATACTGATACCTAACCGGTTTGGTAATCTTATTCCTCTTAAGGAAGTGGGAAGGGTAGAGAAAAGGAAGGGAATGTCTGTTATTAATCATCTGGATGGAAAGAGGGTGATTACGGTAAGCGCCAATGTAAATCCTAAGAAGATTAGTTCTTTAAGGCTCAATCAGATGGTAGCTAAACATTTTAAAAATATTGACTATCCCGGTTATGTCATAAAGTATGGGGGGGAACAAGAGGAAACCCAGAAATCAATGAGAAGCCTCTTCCGGGCTTTCGCCTTAGCTTTCTTTTTGATATTTATGATCCTGGCGACCAATTTTAATTCTCTTACTCAACCCCTGATAGTCATGTTGGCTATTCCCTTTGGTCTCATCGGGGTAATCATCGCTTTTCTGCTTCATGGAGAGCCTTTTTCTTTTATGGCTATTTTAGGGGTGGTTGGCTTAAGCGGAGTAGTGGTGAATGATTCTATCGTCTTGGTGGATTTCATAAATAGATTGCGGAAAAAAGGGGTTGACCGGCGCCATTCCATCATTGAAGCCGGACGGCTTAGATTGAGACCGGTAATTCTAACGACCCTAACTACTGTTCTGGGATTAGCTTCTGTTGCCTATGGGATCGGGGGAGGGGATCCTTTCCTCCAGCCGGCCGCTTTGGCTATCGTTTGGGGCCTGCTCTTTGCCACAGTTCTGACTTTGATTATCATCCCTTGCATTTATGCTGTCATTGATGACCTGACAATATTTTTAAAACGGGGAAGAAGAAGCACTTTTTAAGGGGAGTGCTTTGCTTATCAGTATCTTTTTCTCATGGTTGAGGGAAGTATTTTGAGGGATTCCCGGTATTTGGCTATGGTACGGCGGGCAATATTGATACCCTGATTAAGAAGAATTTTAGCTATCTTAATATCGCTTAGAGGATGTTGTTTATCTTCAGCCTCGATCAGTTCTCTAATTTTAGCCCTGATGCTCCTTGAAGAAAGAGAGCCGTTATCTTTGGTGATAATCTCGCCGGTGAAGAAGAATTTTAGCTCAAAAGTGCCTTGAGGAGTATCGATATACTTATTAGTTGTTACTCGGCTGACCGTAGATTCGTGCATCCCAATCTCCTTAGCGATCTCGCTCAGGGTGCAGGGTTTAAGATATTCTATTCCTTTGTCTAAGAACTCCCGTTGTTTTTTGACGATACATTCGGTTACCCGGCGGATGGTTTTTCTCCGCTGCTCGATACTTTTAATTACCCACATCGCCGATTTGAATTTTTCCACGAGGTACCTTCGAGCTTCCAATTCGGAATTTTCCTTTTTCATCAATTTCCGGTAAAGAGGACTAACTCGCAATCGGGGGAGGTCTCCGTCATTAGTAATTATGTAATATTCTCCATCTATTTTTTTCAGGATGAGTTCGGGGATAATGGGATGATTTTTTTCAGGGAAGAAATTTCTTCCCGGTTTAGGCTCGAGGCGAGATATGACTTTGGCGGCTTTCGTTACTTTATCCAGGGAGACTCCGAGTCGTTTGGTTATCCGAGTATATCTTCTCTTCTCCAGATCCTTTAAATGCTCTGCTATTATCTTTGCCTCTAAAGTATCTTCTTTCCCCTGGTTCTTTAACTGGATGAGCAAGCATTCTTTCAGATTTTTCGCTCCTACTCCGGAAGGATCAAAAGATTGAATTAAGGAAAGGACTTTTTCTACTTCCTGATTGGTGGCGGCTATGTTTTTAGCCAAATCTTCCCTGGAAGCCCGTAGATAACCGTTCCCGTCAATATTCCCGATAATTGTTTCTCCTATCTCTTCTTCCCGGGGGGAGAGAGAAGACAAGCGAAGTTGGCGGAGGAGATGTTCCTGGAGGGAAGGTTGCTGGGTAAGGGAATTCTCAAAAAAACGGCGTTTTCCTTCATCTTCCGGCTCGACTCTCTTCAAGGAACCGACACCTTTGAGGTATCCTTGCCATTCTCCGTTGAATCTGGATAACCGCTCCATCTCTTCTTTGATATCCGGTTCATAATCATTGTCTTTTAACTCTATAGGAGGCTTTTCTTCTGAGAGAGAGGATTCCACGTTTTCTATCTCTTCCAGGACGGGATTTTGGACTAGTTGTTGCTGGAGAAACTGTCTCAGTTCGAGCATAGGGACTTGAAGGAGGTAAATAGCCTGCTGCATTTGAGGAGAGAGAACTAATGTCTGGATATGTTTTTGTTCTAAAGATAGTTTAAATGTCATTCTTATCACCTCTGTTAAATATATCACTATTTTGCAATCTTGTCAACTTGAAAAAGAGAACCGGATGAGATATAATAAATACCAAGGTTACAAATTATAGATTATAGCATATAGTCTGTAAGATTTGGCTTCTATCTACAATCTCTGACAATTCGCTAAATCCGTGGTTTAACCTGAACAGGATGAGAGGAAAATAGAAATGGATAGAGAAGCAGTAGTGGCGGGGCAGTTTTATCCTGATTCTGAGGAAGCTTTGAAGAAGCAAATCAAAAGTTTTATAGATAGAAGAGCGAAGAGCGAAGAGACGGTGGGAGTAGTTTCTCCTCACGCCGGCTATATTTATTCGGGAAAAGTGGCTGGAGCTGTCTATTCCCGGATAATTCCGACGGAGACGTTTATTCTCCTTGGTCCTAATCATACTGGTCGGGGAGTCCCTTTCTCTATCATGACCGGGGGTAGATGGAAAACTCCTCTGGGTTCGGTAGAGATAGATTCTAAGATGGCAAAGGAGATTCTCTCAGAGAGCCGGAATCTGAGGGATGACGAGAAAGCTCATTGCTATGAACACTCTCTTGAGGTACAGCTTCCTTTCCTTCAATGCTTGAGGCAAGATTTCCGTTTTGTTCCTATTATTCTTTCTCCTGCGGATCTGAGCATCTATCGGGAGATAGGAGAAGCCATATCCCGGGTGATTAAATCCAGGAAAACAAAAGCTGTTATCGTTGCCAGTTCCGATATGACTCATTATGAGTCTCAGAAAAGTGCTGAGAATAAAGATGGGGAGGCTATTAAAGCTATTCTGGAGTTAAACGAGAAAAAATTATTGGAGAAAGTGCATGACCTGGATATTTCTATGTGTGGTTATGCTCCCGTGGCTACGAATCTGGTTGTCTGTAAGGAACTGGGAGCTAAGAAGGCGGAATTAGTTCAATATATGACTTCAGGAGATACCAGTGGCGATTACGACAGCGTTGTTGGCTATGCGGGAATTGTAATCAGATGATAAAAGATAGAAGACAGAGAACAGAAGACAGAAGACAGAAGACAGAAAACAGAGAACAGAAAAAATCTGATAGCTGTCTTCTGCTATAGGGAGGGAGAAAGCAGTGGAAACCAAGAAGAAGGTGGATGAAGCCTGGAAAGCAAGAGTGAAGAAAGAAAAGCAAGAGGAAGAGATGGTTGGAGACTCTAAGGAAGCGAAGGAAACTTCGACAGGGAAAGAGTCGGAGAGCAAAGGATCTCTTCCCGAGCCTGATTTCGCCACCTTTGTCTCCGGGTTGGGAATGCAGGCTTTACTGTTCATGGGAGAACTTTCTGATCCTCAGGGGGAGGATAAGGTTAAGCCTGATTATCAGCAGGCGAGATATATCATTGACCTTATAGATATGCTTAGAAAGAAAACAGAAGGGAATCTGAATAAAGAGGAAGCTAACCTTGTGGAGAATCTTCTCTATGACCTGCGAATGAGATACCTTAAGCATGCCGGTTAATTAACCCTCGGGGCAGGCCGGTATTACTCAAAGTAGCAGCTATTTTATCTCTTGAGAGAAGATTTAAGATTCGTTACCATGTGATTTCGTTTACAAAATCAGTAATCGGACCAGAGCTGTTTATCTACGTACTGGGCAAGAATTTCCTGCATCTTAGCCGGGGGGGGAGTGCCGAAATAAGAACTTATCACTGCATGAGCCATCTCATGAGCCAGAACGCCGTCGTTGGCATTGTCTACGACAATATAAATAGCGTTCTTCTTGTAAGAGTAGAAAGCCACCTTATTTATTTTTTTATACATGTTAGAGAGAAATATATCAATATGCATGTCCTCCGGATGCATATCCAATATTGTCTGCACTCTTTCCATAATCCGATCTATTCTATATTTTGCCAGGGTTGTATCGCTCTCCAGATTGAGCCTTTTTCCTCCTATCCTCCAGATAAATTTGTCTATATCTTTATCATTGGAATAATGGATAGTAGTATATTTTGTCTCAAAGGTTTTGTAATCCTCCGCCGAAATAGCAGGTGAAAGATAGGTGGAAAGAAAAAGGAGAAGAAGAAGATGCTGAAAGAATCGGGGAGGTAGAGACATCATCCTTTCTCTATACTTGAGGTTTTAAACGATTCCATCCCTTCTTTAAGTTTATTCAGTCTTTCTTCAAGGTATTTAAGGGATTGGGGGTCTTCTTTTTTTGAAAATAGCCGTAAGGATTCACTAACATCTACTTTCATAGCAATTATCTGCCTCTCCATGTTTTCCGTAAATTTATTCAGGGATTCCTGCAGGTCCGTGAGTTGGTCGGCAGATCTCAACTTTATTCTATAGGTAAGGTCCCCTCTGCTTATATTTTCCAAGCTTCTCTCAAACCGATAGAGGGGCCCGGCCAGCCGGTGAGAAAGAAGCATGAAGGTGAGCATCCCTGCCAGGGCTACAATTACTCCTACGATGAGGGCGATAATGAGAAAGGTGGAGGAGAAGAATTCGGACGTTCTTTCGATCGTCAACTGGGAACCTGAGTAACCTGTTGTCAGGGTGCCACTGGATAAATACATAAATAGTCCGGCTATGAGAAAGGATTCCAGAATTAGCAGAATAGCAAATCTAATAAAAAAGTTAGTCTGAAAGCGCTTCTTAATAAAATATTTTCTTCTTTTTTTAAGCCTTGCCTTAGCTGGCATTGTTTTCTCCCGGAAGTATTTTCCTGTTTATTTTGATCTTTGCTTTACTCCTCATTTCTCCCAGCCATTCCTCGAAAGCCCGCCTCTGCTTTTCTTCTCTTATTCGCTCTTTTATCCGGGGGTAAAGTTTGCTGAGGGGAGGTATGGCAAGAGATTCTTTTGCCGTCATGGAGACTAAATAGTATGAATTCTTATCCGGGAATATCTTTATTTCTCCTTGTTTCATAGAAAAAGCCTTGAGAAGGACTTTAGAGTTTATATCCTCATAGGTTACGGGACCAATCGTTTTTTCCCATTTTATGGACTCTTTCTTGTTAAGGAGATCTTCCAGGAACTTTTTGTCCTTACTTCTCAAAATTTTAAAGGTGACCCGGGAAGAAAGCTTCTGATAATAGTCTTTCACTTCTTCTTCGGTAACAAATATAAAGTTTTTCTCCTCCTCCTTTTTATAATCCATGAGGTCTCTGATGAGAGTCTGTTCCCAGAATGACCTTATGGTATTCACAAACCTTTTCTTTCCCGCCAATTTTTTCTTCATGGCTTCCTGGATAAGGAGACGTCTGTTTATCATAATATTGAGCTGTTCTTCAAATGACCGGGGAGTTAACTTATAGGAGGGGTCCTGTTGAGCCTTCCGGGCTATCTCTCTTTTCAAATCTTTTACATATATGGGCTCGCCATTGACGGTAGCTGCAATATTCTGGGGCGGCTTATTCCGGGCACATCCGACAAGGATAAAGAAAAAAAGGGGAAGGATTAAGAAAGTTCTCTTCCCCATTATTTTTCTATTGGACATTATATCTTCTCGTTTTTAAGCAAATAGCTTTCTTTCCGGGCCAGGAGGGCTAGCCCTATCAGTCCGAAACCAAGAAGAATTATAGTTGAAGGTTCAGGAATAACTGTCCAGGAGAGACCGTAATTTTCTGTCCCTTCGTATGGTGTTGGCATAGATTCAACCTCCAGGACATATCTACCCGAACTCAGGTTGTTGAGATAAATATATTCCACATTATCGATGTTGCTGCGGCTTTCCTGAATAATATCGTCCGGATAATAGAAGCTGTCAAAGCTTGCCAGAGAAATATCTTCCAGCCCGTCTTCTGGGGCTTTCCGAAGGACAAGGTCAAGATTCCAGAGCCGGGTTCCGTCCAAATTAGTTCCGTCCCCGTATGAGGTTATTTCTCGATTCCAGGTGAGGGCGGCCTGGAACGCTTGGTTTGTTCCGGTGACATTGAAGAAGTATTGGTTGATGTCATTGCCGCTTATAGAGCCAAAGTCCCAGCCTCTCGGGGTTACATCTTCGGTATCGCTTGCTTTCTGCTCTCCGGCGTTAAGGATATCGTAGGAGCGGTCTATACGCAGCGAGCCGGCTCCCTGTTTCCAATCCAGAGGAACACTGATATCATCGCTTGAGCCGGCATTTCCTTTGTGCCATCCGGGTAGTTTCTCCGCGCCGGCCATCAGAAGACTCTTTATTACCACGGGTGCTTGAGCATCAGATTCCTGACCCTTTTCCAGTAAGAGAGCTGCCGCTGCTCCCACCACCGGCGTAGCTCCACTGGTACTTCCGAGGGGAGCAACAATATCCGGCTTGGCGCGGGGGCCCTCAATACTAGTAGGACCATAACTGCTGATTCCATCGCTACGCCCCACGGCAATTACGTTGTAAGCGCTAAAGGGTATTTTATTAGGTGTGCCGGACATAGAATCGGCTCCATTGCCTACCCCGGCTACCACTACTATATTTTGTTTCTCAACTACATCGTCAATCCTGCTCAGGCTTTTCAGGTTCCGGTAGGGCAGGGAAGAATAACCTATCCAGCTATTATTTATTATCTTCCGGTCTCCGAAACTTACTGGTCCCAATCCCGAATCGACCCTTAAATTATTAAAGAGAAAATCACCGGCTTCATAGTTCCAGATATCGGTAATTCCCGGAGCTATACTGGTCAGTCTTCCAAAGAAATTTTTTCCCACGCTTGTGGCATGGCTGCTATCGGTGCTTAAACCGGTCTTATCGGTGAATGTTTTGCCGGAAAAATCGGGGATGAGATTCACGTCCGACATATATTGCCCGTAAATATCCAGGGCTTCTACCTGCATCACCGGAACTCCGGTTCCGTCGGGGGTATTGCTTCCCAGGCGGTCTTTAAGGGCCGTGTAGCCGATGTCGTCCTCATAGCTATAAACATTAGCGGCAGAAAATAAAAGAAACAGCAATAATAAGGGAAGGAAAAGTGATTTCTTAGGGAAAAGTGATTTCTTAGTCATTTTATTCACTCCTTTCTTGATGATCTTAGTTAAAAAGTAACTCCAGGCGTAGGGATTTTCCAGGTTCCGGAACCTACCCCGGAGAAGTTGCCGGCATCGTAAGTTCCTCCGGCAGCCCCTTTAAAGTTAATATTTCCACCGGTGGAACCGGTTACCGCTCCAATCCATTTGCCTCCGGACCACTGTGCACCCGTTATCGTAACCGTGTCTCCACCCTTACTCATATTGAGACTCCAGTTGTTTCCGGTGGGTCCGGTGTGTGTTCCCTCTATCAATGATGCCCAGGCACCCGAGAAATGAGAGAGGAACTCGTTAGTGAAGAAGGTGGTATCCATGGTGCCTTCGATGCTGCCTCCGGCAGCAAATGCCCCTGCTCCTGTTAACAGCGAAGAATAAGTTTCGGAAACGGGAATGGAGACGAAGTTGTCCAGTCCGCCGATATTATCGTAACCCAGGGCAGCAGCATCAAGGGTGGTTATTTCTACCCAGGTGCCCGCTCCGGCGGCCTGCCAGGTAGTGTCTTCATAAGTACCGAGGACATTTCCGGACATGGTACTGATAGCAATACCTGTTCCTACCGCTCTCATCCGATATCCTCTGAAGGTTCCGGAAAGTTTTCCGGCTGCCCAGTCGGTATCCGCGGTGCCCTTGATAGTTCCCAGCCAGCTTTCCTCTCCTCCGGCAGTAGAAGAACCTGCCGCCAGGGTCCAGGCAGAAATTAGAGGTGCATAGGAACCTTCATATTTTGCTCTCCATATACCCCAGCTTTGATTTTCTATTCCAATAGTTGCGCTTTCTATATTAAGAGCTTTGATAATACCCCCGTTATCAATTTCAAAGTTTCCGTTTCCGGCGCCGCTAAAGATTGAAGGCTCAGAGAGGGAGTTAGTTACCGTATCGGCCAGAGTAATGGGACCGACGGGACCAAGGGTAAGAATTCCTCCTCCGCTCATAGGTGAAGCGTGGGTTCCGGAAAGGTTCCCCGTTAAATATCCGGCTATGCCGTTTCCGTCAACATAAAGTCCGGCGAAAAAGCTATTCCAGGTTGCCGGAGGCCAATTCCCTGCCATCCATCCGTAGAAACTTCCTCCGTCATTTGAGGTTCCATTTATTGTGTGTAAGAGCCAGGTTGTTTCGCTTCCGGTGTAAACAGCGTTATTAAGAGTGAAGGGACCGGAATCTGCTCCGGCGGCGATAGAGCCGTTCAAGATACCGCTAAAGATGTCGCTAAAAAATCCTTCCAGATTGCTGCTGAAAAGAATGGGTGCACTGGTGATGCTGCCTCCGGGGCCGCTGCCTCCACTGGTGTTACTAAGAATGAACGGTCGGGAAAAAGGTTCCTTTGCGGCATTCGGAATTCGACGATTATCTCCCGGGCCTCCAATGGCCACCGTCTCTGCATAAGCCGTGGATTCTGCCGGAGTGTAACCGAATATGTCTTCCTTCTTTTTCTTCTTTTTCGGGGCTCGTTTTGCTAATATAGTTCTTTTTGTGGGCGAAGTCTCTGTCTCAAATCTCTTTCTTTCTACATCGAAATAGAAGCGGGGGGGGGCAGGTTTCTTATCCCAGGGTACTATTGCTGTTGTTCCTGCCGGTAAATTGATCGCCTCACCCGGAAAATTGGCTCCGGTAAGGGAAAGATTTCCCTTCACCATCAGCATTCCGGTTGATTGTATCTGGTAAAATACAAATATATCCGAACCTTTAGTTTTACCCGAGGCATTAGGAGTATTAATTATAAAAGGAGATGAGGTTCGGGACCTTGTTACGATCATCCTTATTTTTCCCCGGGCCAGACTGATATCACCTTTTCTTCTCCTTCCCTTGTCGTCAAGGAGATATTTTTCAATTTTTACTACCGAATTAGGGGCTAACCTCAGGATGCTCCCATCCTGAAAAGTTATCTCTGCCTTGGAGAGGCCTTTTGTCCTTAAAATATCACCGGCAGAAATGTTTTCATCTACTACTGCCGGTGTGGCCGTTTCCGCACCTGCTTTAAACACATCCACTCTTCCTTCAATGTAGGTAAAATTACCTACTGTCCCGGCAGAGACAAAAGAAGTAGAGAAAAGCATGATCAAGAAAAACATTGTGGCTTTCCAGCTCTGTCTATTACGCATAATTTGTTCCCTCCTTAAAATTTATACTCAACACCTAAACTGTAGATATTTCTCTCATAATCATAGATAATGAGGTTGGAATCATCTCTTATATGAATATACTGAAGTTGTAATTCCAGATCCTTGCGTAGCTTGTAAGCAAGAAGAGTAGATATGGTATATATTTTATCTTTCCTTTTTTTATTAAAGATAGTATGAGTTTCTTGAAAGTCCTGAATAAATGCTGAAGAGGAAACATTCAATCTGAATTTCTCTTTAAAAGGAACAAGCAGGCTTATCGTGCCTTTGTTTCCTATGTATCGCCAATTATTTCCATCCGTATCCTCTTTGTTCAACTCATAACGCAGGCCGAAAAATCCTTTATTCCGGTTGAAAAAGCGGAACCATCCTCCTCCTACTACAAAATTGTCTGAATCCCGGTTTTCGTCCGCATTGAGAGGCGTTCTTAAAAAATCTTTTCTCTGAAATTTAAAAAAGACCTGGCCCATCTGAGTCATTCCTATCATAAAGTTATAAAGAGGAGTTATCCCGGCTGTACTCAAATAGTCCCGATCATCCACAAGAGTACGATTGTAAGTTAAAGGAAAACTCATCATGTTCTTACCCAGATAGTAAGTAGGTGCCATCGTAAAGTTGTTACTGAAGACATTATATTTCCCCAGGTCATGCTGGTGGGATCGATAAAGAGAATATTGAAGCTTAATTCCATAACGGTCGCTATACCTTTTTCCATATTCCCCTTTGAAAGTCAGAACTTCCCGGAAATCATTCTCATCTGTTATGTTTGCAGCCACTGTTGCATCGCTTGGTTTTAAAAGAACATTATCATCATATTGATAAGCAAGTCCTAAAGAAAACTTAAAAGGTTTGGCTTCTTCCTCTTCTCTGGCCATCATTTCTATGTATTGATCGGCAAAAGCGGCGATATCCGAGTTGGGATCAGTAATAACTACCTCCTGGAAAACCTGTTTAGCCGGGGAGAATTCTTTCTTCTTTAAATAGGCAAGACCTATCTGGTAATCTGCGGTCTGGGTAAGAGTTTTATCCAGTTCCTTAGCGGTGTTGAAAGCTTTAATAGCCTCGGGGTTCTTTCCTTCTTTAAGGAAAATAAGACCTTTTAAAAAAACTGTCTGGGCTGGCCTTATACCTTTTTCCTCAGCCAATTTCACATTTTTTTCTGCTTTTTTTAATTCATTGAGCTGGTAATAAAGTTCTGCTAATTCTAAAACTGCCCCGGGTATTTCAGGAGTTAAAGTAACTGCAGCTTCCAGATTAGGTTGAGCTTTCCGGTAGTTCTGAAGTTTTTTGTAGGTGATGCCTAAATAATAAGCAGCCATAGAAGAATCCGGTTCCATTTTTCTTGCTTTCTTTAAGACTTTTAAGGCCTCTTCGTAACTTTCTGCTCTATAATAAGTTATTCCTTGCTCCAGAAGGGTTTGCTGCGCTATCACGGGAGAAGAAAAAGCAACGCCTATAAGTAGGGAAAACATAAGCATTATCCTTGTTACTGACAGTGTTTGCTTCTTTAAAGCCTCTGAAACCAAGTTTTTCATCTTTAATTCCCTGAATCCTCTGTTCTTTATCTTTAATTCACTGCAATTTTCGTGCCAGGAAAAGAAGAAAGTTCGCTTTCTCATCACAACCTCCTTGTTTTTACAGAGTTACCCAATATTTTTTTACTGGCTTACATCCTTTCTTTTTTTAGAAATGTTTAATTTAATGTACAATGCGATAATAATGTTTAAAAATTTGAACATTTGAAGCATTTAAGTGCATTCTTACCTGAATTCTAAAATTACCAGACTAAACGTTTGAAACTATTTTTGAGACTATTAAGAACTACGAATAAAAGTTAGCACGCGCGGAAAAATCTGTCAAGGATTTTCTGCTCCCAAGACTTTGATACTGTAGAATTTATAAACTTTTTTCAAAAGGAAATCATCTTGACGGGATAACTTTCAGGTGTTATTATTAAAGTTACTGAAAAGAAGAAATAAAAACGGGAAGAAAATCCTCTGATTTTTTCTCCCCTTATTATTCTTAATCCTATCTGCAGAGTTTGTTCAATCGATATTTTATTTGGGTATCCTGTCAGAATAGTTTTCAAAGATTACGTTAAAGCTTAAAGGGTTGTCATAAGGATCCTCACATCTTTTTGATTCCGTGCTTTTGTTGTTAATACCAAGCATGGACTAAGGCTAAAAGGATTTCTGCAAGTGACTATCGGTTTGGTCTATCATCCTGATTATCTGAAGCATGATTTGAAAATTCATCCGGAAAATGCCGGCCGTTTAAGAGAGATCATCAAAATTCTTGAGAAAAAGAGACTGATGGAGAAATTAAGGAGCATTTCTCCTCGAAGAGCAACTGTAGAAGAGTTGGAATATGTTCACCGAAGTGCTTACATCCACAAAGTTGCTTCTCTCTGTCGAGAAGGGAAAAGGCGGCTGGATGCCGACACTTATATTTCCCCCTTTTCTTTTCAGGTAGCTCTTCTGGCTGTGGGAGGACTCCTGAGCGCTGCCGACGCAGTTATCCAGGGAAAAGTAAAGAGTGCCTTAGCCTTGATTCGTCCTCCCGGCCATCATGCCGGTCCAGGTAAAGGGATGGGGTTTTGCCTTTTTAATAATGTAGCTGTTGCTGCTCGTTATGTTCAGGAAAGGTATCACCTTAAAAGAGTTCTTATCATTGATTGGGATGTCCACCATGGGAATGGCACCCAGGATATTTTTTACGATGACCCTTCCGTCTTTTACGTTTCTTTTCACCAGGCTTCTCTTTTTCCGGGAACAGGATTGGTTGAGGAGAGGGGAAGAGGGCAAGGGAAAGGTTACAATATGAATTTTCCTTTTCCTTCCGGGAGCACGGGTAAGGATTATCTGGATATCTTTTCCCGGGTTCTTATTCCCCGGGTGCGGGAATTTGTTCCTGAGATAATCTTTATCTCCGCTGGATTCGATGGGCATAAGGATGACCCGTTAGGGGGAATGAACCTGACCGAAGAGGATTTCGGAAAATTTACCGACTTAATCAGAGATATGGCTGAAGATGTCTGTGAGGGAAAAATTATATCTGCTTTAGAGGGGGGATATAACCTCCGGGTTCTTCCCCTTTGTATTCTGGCCCATCTCCAATCTTTAAGGGGAGAATGAAATTGACAAAGCTCTTTAAAATTGCCTTTCCTATCTTTCTCTTATTCCTGACCGGCTGCGCTACTACCTATAACCCGGCCACCGGTAAAGAAGAGACAAGCATGTACTCTCGCGAGAAAGAGATTGCCATTGGTCAGGCCATGGCTAAGAAATTGGAGAAAAAATATAAGATAAGTAAAGAGAAAGCTCAGTATGTGGAATGGATTGGGAGAAGGGTGGCTTTTGCTTCCGACCGAATAGCCCTCCCTTATAGCTTCAAGATTCTGGACCGGAAAGACCTTAACGCTCTGGCTCTTCCCGGGGGACCGGTATATGTTACCAAGGCTTTGGTAGACAAAGTGAACGAGGATGAGTTAGCGGTGGTCCTCGGTCATGAGATTGCCCATATTACTGCCCGCCACGGAGTAAAGAGACTCCAGGCCTATAAGCTCTATACTCTCCTTACCGTTGCGCTTATGGCTAAAAAGGGAACCCGGGAGGCGGCAAAATTTACTGCCCAGGCCATTAATATTCTCTCCCTGGCGTACAGTCAGGAAGATGAACTTCTGGCGGACCGTTTGGGAACAGGTTATGCCTACAAAGCCGGATTCGATCCGCGGGCAGCCTTAACTCTTCTGAAAAAGTTACAGGAAGAGGAAAAAAAGAGGGGGAGCAGACGCGGCTGGCTTTCCACTCACCCCCTTAGTTCGGAAAGAATCGCGGCTCTGAAAGAATATCTGAAGACGTTGCCTCTAAAAACGAACACCCTTTCTCCCGACTCCTCTGATAAATGAAAAGTAGTTATCTCTTTTAAGAATCCTTCTCAACTCTAAAGGAAAAAGTCGATGCCGGAGAGTGACCCGAAGCTATCCCGGGAGATTTCCTCATCCTCAACTGTGGATAAGTTCTTAAAATATATCCTTTTCCTCAGTCTGTTTGCCTTATTAGTAGGCCTTTCCGTTTACAAAGTAAGCGATCCGGATGTGGGACTGCATCTCAAGACGGGAGAACTGATCCTGAAGACCGGGCAGATACCTAAACAGGATGTCTTCTCTTATACCGTATCCGGCCGTTCCTGGATTGATCATGAATGGTTGTTTCAGGTGGTTTTGTACCTTATCTATAAATTGATGGGGGTAAACGGTCTAATCATCTTTAAAGTAGCAACTTTAAGCGCTGCTTTCCTGATCCTGCTTAAGATAGGAGGGCGGAAAGTTAACTATGCCATAGTTGGTTTCCTTTTCCTCTTAACCGTTTTAGTCTCAAGCGAGAGATTCGCTGAGCGGCCCGAGATAATCACTCTCTTATTTGTATCTATCTATCTATTCATTTTGCATAGTTACAGACAGACAGGCAAAAAGTTTATTTTCTTCCTTCCTCTTCTCCAACTCCTCTGGGTGAATATACATGGGTATTTCATCGTGGGGATAGTGCTGATATTCAGTTATCTTCTGGGGGGATTAATGAGCGAAAGCAGTTGTCTTTCAAAACGCAAGCAAAGTCTTCAACTATTGGCAGTGGGTTTAATCAGTATTCTTGTTTCTTTCCTGAACCCCAATACCTATAGAGGAGCATTGTTTCCTTTCCTAACCCTGGCGCGGATAGAAAGCGGTTCAAAAATATTCATGAGCAATATCAGCGAACTTCGCCCCCCTTTTCCTTCGCATAATTATCCTCTTTCCCATTCTTTGTATTATGCCAGGATATTAATAATCTTATCGGCAGCCTCATTTTTCCTTAACTTGAAGAAGACGAATATCGGGAATCTTCTTGTTTATAGTATTTTTCTCTTTCTTTTTCTCTCTGCTGGGAGAAATATAGCCCTCTTTGCCTTTGTGGCTCTGCCGCTAACTCTTCTTAACCTAAAGAATATCTCCCCGAAGATACGGGATGCGGTTAAAAGAATCGGGAGGGAGAAGCACAGACGGCTATTGGGCAGGATAGGGGCCGTTTTGCTTATTCTTGTAGTAACTCGATACCTGGTTCAGATAATTTCCAATGATTACTATCTGAGAGAAGGAAGTTTAAGAGAGTTCGGCTTGGGGTTTTCAGAATTAGCATATCCTCGCAAAGCCGTTGATTTCATTGAGAAAGAAAATATCCCCGGTCCCATGTTCAATAATTTTGATATTGGGAATTACCTCATCTGGAGGCTTGCTCCGGAAAGAAAGGTCTTCATCGATGGACGAACGGAGCTATATGGCGAAGGATTTTATAATTATTATCAGCGCTTAATGAGGGGGGAATTACCTTATGCCGAAGTAGTGAAAAGGTACAACATCAATTTTTTCTTATTGAGCCATGCCTCCTTGGATACCGGGAAGTTGATTGTAAAGCTATATGGGGATAGCTCCTGGAAAATGGTCTATTATGATGAAAACTCGGTAATATTTGTAAAAGATGTGCCGGCTAACAGAGAGCTTATCCGGAAACATAAATTTACTATTCAGAGAAAAGAATTCCCCTCTCCCTACAGCCACTTCGATAAGGGGGATTTCCTGGGAACAATTGGATTTTATGACGAGGCAGAATATGAATTCAAGGAAGCTCTGAAAATTTATCCTCCCTTCAGCCAGGCCCATAATAACCTGGGAATGATTTATCTTATCAAGGGACGGTATAAAGAGGCTGCGGAGGAGTTCAAGGAAGCAATAAAGGTTAATCCCTTGTTTGCCCAAGCCTATTATAATCTGGGAATGGTTTATGAACGTAGAGGAGATATGAGAAAAGCAAGGGAAGAATGGAAAAGAACTCTGGCTATCGATCCTACCCACAAAGGTGCCAGGAAAAAATTGAAAGGAGCCGTAAAGGGTGACCCCGGGATTTGAGCATTAACTCACAAGAGGGTCTTTGTTTCCATGAGCTATAAAAAATTGACAGGTGGATGCTGTCTTGATAGAATAAACAGCAACAGGGTTGACCCGGTTGGCAAGCTGTAACTGTTTAATTGTTAAGAGAATGCTCAACTCTAAGCATTTCGTGAACTCGAATTGCGAGCGAAGCGAATTAATTTAAGGAATAGAAAATGGTTGAAGAAGTGAGATGTCCTTATTGTGGGAAGAAGAGTTATACTTCTTCGCCTCGTTTTATTAATAAATGCTCCTATTGTGGAAAACCTATTGTTAAATTTCCGGGCAAGAAAACCCCCGGGGGAAACCGTCGGGATGATAGAGGAAGTCGAGAGGGAAAATGAAGGGAAGAAAAGGTTTGGGGGCTTGGGGGGAGTAAGAATGCGGGAGGTTCCGAAGGAAGATTTTTACTTTACTTCGAAGATGGCCAGGAAGGTTCTTGGATCAATGGAAAGGGATGAAGATGCGATTGAGGTATCATTGGACCTTAACAGAAGTAGTCTGCATCTTCTTCTTCAAGGTAACTATCTGATTTTGCCTACCGGTAAACAAGTAGAACGCTCAGCCTTGGAACATATTGCTAAGACGAATAAAATATACATTTATCGTCAAGATACATTTTCACCGTTGGAAATTATGAATAATAATTACTATAAATTGGTTCCTACTGATAGGGCTCCTACCTTAGAAATTAGTGGTATCCAAATGCATAGAACGAAGAACTGTGAACCTTTTTCCGATGCCCGGCAGAAAGTCGGTGAAGCTGTCCGGAGGGGCGATGTGGTCTTAGATACCTGTGGCGGGCTGGGATATACGGCAATTTGGTCCCGGAGATTTGGGGCAAAGCAGGTGATATCTGTAGAAGTTGACGAGGAGGTAAGAGCTATCAGGAAGGATAACCCCTGGTCAAGCGAAATGTTCAGCGAATCCGGAATTACCCTGGTCGATGGTGATGTTTTTACCTATATCGGTTCGATACCTGACAACTATTTTAACTCTATCGTTCATGATCCTCCTCGCTTTTCCTTAGCGGGTGAGTTGTATGGAAAGGAGTTCTATCGTCAGCTCTATCGGGTAATAAAACCCGGGGGGAGAGTTTTTCACTATACGGGCAATCCTTATTCGAAGGGTAAGAAGAGAGATTTTGTCGGGGGGGTGACCCGGAGGCTGAAGGAAAGAGGATTCACCGTTTTTCCCCGGCCGGAGAAGCTGGGAGTGTTGGCGGTTAAATAGGGAAATAAAATGATTATCAAAATTGCTCCTTCTTTGCTGGCGGCGGATTTCAGCCGTTTGGGGGAAGAGATAAGAGATGTGGAAAAGGCAGGAGCTGACCTTCTTCATATAGATGTTATGGATGGTCATTTTGTTCCTAACCTTACGGTTGGAGTTCCGGTTGTTGCTTCTTTGAAAGGTAAGACAAAATTACCTCTTGATGTTCACCTGATGATAGATAATCCCCGCAAATTCGTTGAACCTTTTGCCCGGGCGGGGGCAGATATAATTACTTTTCATATCGAAGTTGTTTCTGCTCCGGAGGAGGTTTTAGAAGCCATTAAGAGCTACGGACTGAAAGCGGGATTGGCTCTTAATCCTTCCACTCCTTTGTCAAAGATTGAACCGGTCTTGAATGATTTGGATCTGGTTCTGCTAATGACGGTAAATCCTGGTTTTGGAGGTCAGAAATTCATGCCTGAGGTGATTCCTAAAATGAAAGAATTGCGGCAGATAATAGAGGGGAGGAAACTCTCTTTGGATATCGAAGTGGACGGTGGTATAAACAGGGAAACGGCCAAGCAAATTATTGCAGCAGGAGCTAATGTATTAGTGGCCGGGACTGCCGTCTTTGCGAATCCGGATAGGAAGTCAAACCTGCATGCTTTACGATTCGGGCAGTAAATAATAGTCTCGGACTTAAATTAAATGTAGACCTTGAACCTCAGACCTAAGGCGTTGCACGTTTTTTCATTCCTCTGCCTGTGGAGTTTGTGTGTTTAGTCTATAGTTTATAGTCTGGTATCTGAACGGCCTTGAGTGCTTGACATTTATTCTTATTTAGTGGTATGATTTCAGATGAAGCCATAACTTTAACAAGCCTCTTAGTGCTGTTAAATTATCAGGCTGAATTAAAGAAAAAATTCCCTGCCCTGTTTGTGTAGAATCGGTCATTTTGAGCCAACACTTAATAGAGAGGGAACCTGACTTCAGGTGTGGCGTGCAAGCCGCTTTTAGGGTGGAAGCATAAAACATCTGAGAGGGTACCCACTTGGAGAAACCGGTTCATAAGATGTCTTTTCACACGGCAGGTGCGGGGAAGTTTTTTTTTGAGGTTTTGGGGACTATGGATCTGTTTGAGAGAGAGAAAGAAGAAAAAGTAGGGAAAGATGCTCCCCTGGCTTGGCGGATGCGGCCGCGATCCTTGGATGAGTTTATCGGTCAAGGTCATATTTTGGGTCCGGGTAAGCTTCTCCGGAGAGCTATCGAAGCTGACCGGATAACTTCTCTTATGCTTTACGGACCTCCCGGTTGCGGTAAAACGACTTTGGCTGCAGTGATTGCCAACGCTACTCAATCACATTTTTCTCGACTCAATGCGGTTACCTCGGGAGTTGCCGATATCCGCCGTATGCTGGAAGAGGCCAGGGGACGGAGAAGGTTGCGGGGGAAGAAGACTATTCTTTTTATTGATGAAATTCATCGCTTCAATAAAGCTCAACAAGATGCCCTGATGCCTGATGTGGAGGAGGGGACAGTTGTTCTCATTGGGGCGACTATTCACAATCCTTATTTTTCTATAAATTCTCCTCTCCTTTCCCGTTCTCAAATCTTTGAACTCGTTTCTTTAAGTGAGGATGAGTTAAAGATAATTATGGAAAGGGCTCTTAGGGATAAAGAAAGAGGATTGGGCCGGTTCAAGGTAAAAATGGATGAGGAAGCGTTTGCTCATCTGGCCTCTGTTTCTGACGGTGATGCTCGTAGAGCTCTCAATGCTCTTGAGATAGGAGTGCTGACCACTCAGCCCAAAGATGGGATTATCCATTTCACCCTTCCGGTAGCTGAGGAATCCATTCAGAAGAAAGCTGTCGTCTATGATAGAGACGGAGACAGTCATTATGATACGGCTTCGGCTTTTATCAAGAGCATGCGGGGTTCGGATCCGGATGCGGCCCTTTACTGGTTGGCCAAGATGCTCTATGCAGGTGAGGATCCCCGTTTTATTGCCCGGAGAATCGTTATCTGTGCTGCTGAAGATGTAGGTAATGCTGATCCCCAAGCTTTGGTTTTAGCTAATGCAGCTCTTCAAGTTTCCGAGTTCGTCGGACTTCCGGAAGCAAAGATTCCTTTGGCCCAGGCAACGGCCTATATTGCTTCTGCTCCTAAGTCGAATAGTTCTTATTTGGCTATCTCGGAAGCTTTGCAGGATGTGGAAAAGGAGAGAACGGAAACTGTCCCCAAACATCTTCAGGATAGTTCTTACCCCGGGGCGGCTAAGCTCGGTCGGGGGGAAAGTTACCAATACCCGCATCAGTTCGAGGGTCATTTTATCAAGCAGGACTACCGGCCGGGAAAAAAAGTTTACTATCGTCCTTCTGACCAGGGGTATGAGGTAAAGATCAAAGAAAGGTTGGATAAGTGGAGGAAAAAGAAAAACTCCGGAGAGAAATCTTAGCGGAAAGAGGAAAGTTGTCAGAAGAAGCCGTTACGGAAAAGAGCCGGAAGATAAAAGAGAATCTTTTTGGGTTGCCGGAGTTTGAGAAAGCTAAGATGGTTATGTTCTATGTAGCCAAAGGTAAAGAAGTGAGAACGGAAGAGATGATTAAAGAGAGTATCAAGACGGGAAAAACGGTGGTCGTGCCCGTAAGCAAAGTGGAGGAGAGAGATTTAATCCCCTCGCTCTTGCTTGATTACGGGGAATTGGTTCCGGGAACTTACGGAATTTTAGAACCCCGGGAGGAATGCCGGAGACCGGTTCCCCCGGAAAAGCTTGAGCTCATTGTTGTTCCCGGAGTGGCTTTCGATCGGCAGGGAAACCGCCTGGGATTTGGGAGAGGTTTTTATGACAATTTTCTTGGGAAGGTTCCTTCTCACGTTCCCTGCCTTAGTCTGGCTTTTGAATTGCAGATAGTTGAGGAACTGCCTTTTACGGAGAAGGATGTTCCTGTAGATGGGGTAGTAACGGAAGAGGATATTTATCATAGAGATAAAGGGCAAAGTGACTAAGGCGCAGGATGGGAAACTCGAAATTCGAAGCCCGAAATATGAAACAAACTCTAATGACCAAAATACGAATGCTCAAAACCATGTTTGGGATTTCGGATTTGTTTCGAGTTTCGGATTTAGTATTTCGGATTTTTCTAAACTGTGTATCTCTGCGCCCGGATAAAAAAGGGAGGTAATAAATGACGGAGAAGTTAAAAGGAAATGTTCTTATTGGACAATCGGGGGGGCCGACTTGCGTAATTAATCAGAGTTTGGTAGGAATTGTTCTGGAGGCTCTTAAACATGAAGAGATAACCGGTATCTATGGAGCGGAGTATGGTATTAAAGGAATATTGAACGAGACTTTTTTCGATTTAGGTCGAGAAGATAAGGCTACTTTGGAGAAGGTAGCGGCAACGCCATGTTCTGGTCTGGGTTCGGTGCGAAAGAAACCTACCGGGGAAGAATGCCATAGGGTTCTGGAGATATTCAAGAAGTATAATATCCGCTATTTCTTCTACATCGGAGGTAACGATTCTGCTGAGACAGCTCATATTGTTGCGGATATAGCTATTGCCCACAATTATGAGATGAGGCTGTTCCATGTTCCCAAAACTATAGATAATGACCTTTTAGTAACGGACCATTGTCCGGGATATGGGACGGCAGCTAAGTTTGTAGCTATGGCTATTATGGGCGATAACCTTGATAATCGTTCCATTCCCGGCATTAAGGTAGATGTCATTATGGGACGCCATGCCGGTTTTCTTACTGCTGCCTCCAGCTTGGCCAGAAAATATGATGATGATGCTCCCCATCTTATTTATCTGCCGGAAAGAGCTTTCCACGTGGACCGTTTCTTAGCTGATGTTGAGGAAGTCTACAGCCGGTTGGGCCGGGTGGTGATAGCGGTATCAGAGGGGATCAGCGGAGAAGGCGGGGAACCCTTATATACTACGGGAGAGGTGGATTCACATGGGAACGTCCAGTTAAGCGGTACCGGGGCCTTGGGCGATTTCTTAACTAATCTCATTAAGACGAAAATGAAAACAAAGGGAAGTCTCCGCGTGCGTTCGGATACATTTGGATATCTTCAGCGTTCCTTCCCCGGGATTGTCTCGGAAGTGGATGCTCGGGAAGCGCGCTTGGTAGGAGAGGAAGCTGTCAGACAGGCTCTTTCTTCCGGGGGGAATGGTAGTATTGCCCTGCGTCGTTTGAACAATGGTAAGGATTACCAGGTCGAGGCTTTTCTCACTCCTTTATCAAGCGTAGCCCGGAAGACTAAATTGATGCCTCCCGAGTTTATTGCTGAAGCGGGGAATGATATCACCGAGGCTTTTGTTTCTTATGCTCGGCCTCTTGTCGGTTCCCTGCCGGAAATAGGCAGGTTAAAGGGAATCAAGGTAGCGAAGAAGTAAAGAGAAGCTGCAAGTGAATACATGTATAAGAATTTGTAAGTTCTAAGTTACAAAATACAAGCAAATTACAAAATTACCGCCGAGATCGCAGAGATTACTTGCTTTTTATCAATATTATTCTTATTTTCTCTGCGATCTCGGCGTTCTCAGCGGTGAAAAATAAATGGGCGATGTTTGCCTATTACCTGTTGCTATAGAATTTCTTCATATCTTCGAGAGTGAGCGGTTGGTAATCATGGGCATGCCCGGCTGTTCCGAAATCGATCATCTTACTCTTTACCCATTTGTGAATGGCTTCTCTTCCCTTACCTAAATACTTACGCTGATCGAAGACCTCGGGGTGCTCATGGAAATACTTCCGGATAGCCCCGGTAAAGGCTAACCGTCCGTCGGTATCAATATTTATCTTCCTCACTCCCAGCCCGATGGCTTCCTGGATTACTTCTATGGGAACGCCCATAGCTTTAGCTACCTTGCCACCGTAAGCATTGATTTCCTCTACCAAATCCTGAGGCACACTGGAAGAACCGTGCATTACCAGAAATACGTTCGGTAAATCCTGATGTACCTTCTCGGCAATGTCCAGAGCCAACTTGGGAGTAGCTTTAAATTTATAAGCCCCGTGGGAGGTTCCGATAGCTATTGCTAAGGCATCTACTCCGGTCTCTTCCACAAAGCGTTTGGCGTCGTCCGGATCAGTGAGGATTACTTCGCTGGCAGCGATCCCGTCTTCTATTCCTCCCAAAGTTCCAAGTTCTCCTTCTACGGTTACGCCTAACGGATGAGCGTATTCCGCGACTTCTTTCGTTACTCTTACATTATCATCGAAAGAACGAGGGGTTTTCCCATCTTTCTCGAGAGAACCATCAATCATTACAGATGTGAATCCCAAATCTATTACTTCCTTAACTAATTCTAAATTAGAGCCATGGTCGAGGTGAAGGGCAATAGGAATATCATTATATTTATTGGCGATCACTTTCACCATAGCTACCAGCAGTTCTTTGTCTGTATACTCCAAAGCCGTCTTGCTGACCTGAAGTATTACCGGAGATTTAGTCTCCTCTGCTGCCCAGAGGATTCCTTGAAGCTGTTCCATATTATTTACATTATAAGCTCCTACTCCATATTTACCTTTTTCTGCTTCTTCCAGTATCTGCCGCATGGGTACTAAAGCCATAACCTCCTCCTTTAATGAGCACATCATCTGCTTTAGGCGGATGATAAGTGCGAATGATCCTGAAAAATTCTTCTGAATTTTACAGGGCGCAGCGCTTAGCTATTTGGATAAACTCAGCCTTAAGCTTAGCCTGGCTAATAATTTGCCGAGTCACATCTTCATTTAACCTGTTTAACGAGCCCCTATTATAGCCAAATCTTTCCAACCGTGTCAACTTTTTTCTTGGATTTCTTTGCCCCGAAGGAAAAATTTTCTTCTTGACAACTGCTACGCTATGTGGTAGCCTTTTCAAAAAGATGATGGAAGAGGGAAGGAGACAAATTACTTGAAATATAAATTTACTTTTGATCCTCATAAGAAGGGATTAAAAAAGATTCTTGGTGAGCTGGAATCGGAAATCATGGAGGTTGTCTGGCATCGGGGGGAAGCTACAGTGAGGGATGTTTTTTCTATTCTTTCCCGAAAGCGGGAGATTGCCTACACTACTGTGAAAACGGTAATGGAACGTCTCTCGGCGAAAAAGTTGCTCTATCAATTGAAACAGAGCAATGCTTTTGTCTATACTCCCAGGCTGTCAAGGGAATCTTTTACCCGGTCCACGATAAAGGAGATTCTCTCCGGTTTGCTGGAGGACTTCTACGAGCCGGTTACCACTCAATTTATTGATTCTATAGACGAAGTGGAAGAAGAAAAGATTGAAGAACTGGCGGCTTTAATTGAGAAAAGAAGGAGAAAAAAAGGTTGATGCATCTGTATATAAAATCCGGATGTAATCTCTATGCTGCTCCACCTCTCATTTCAGGAAGTCAGGCAGGAGGCGGGCGGTTTTCCGGGGTTATTATTGTTGCCCTGGCCGTGATTCCGGCTCTGTTCCTCTTGAAGATGTTTGCCAATATGCGGTTTACTGCCAAGCTGAGGAAGCGTTTAGGAAAAAGAATTTGTTGGGAAGACCATCCTCAACTTGGACCGGTACTGGGAAAATTATTGAAAAGATTGAAGATCCGGAGACCGGTATCTGTCTTTATTTTTCCCGGGTACAAGCCGTTAATATTTAATTCCGGCTGGCTCAGGCCGGCCATATTTATCTCTCCTCTTCTTCTGGAAAAGCTCAACCGGGAGGAACTGGAAGCAGTATTAGCTCACGAGCTGGCTCATGTTGGCCATTATGACCAGCTTATTATCTCTCTGGCCGGGGTGTTAAAAGGTCTGTTTGTTGTTGTCCCGGGCCGGGATGGATTGTGGCGGAAGTTTATGTTGTCCCGGGAGATATCCTGTGACGAAACAGCGAGCAGGGTTACCAGAAAACGGTTGGTCCTGGCCGAAACATTGATAAAGATATGGAAAATGGGGAAAAGCTTTCCTGTTCATGCCTGGTTAGAGAGACAGGTATTTTATTATGCTTTATTGGAGAAAGAATCGTCCCTGGAACTTAGGGTCAGGAAGTTGTTATTGGAAGAAGGAAAAACTCCGGCCCGGCATAGAAATGTGGGCTCATCAGGGATGAGAAAAGGGCTGATTATTGCTCTTATGGCGATTGCTTCGGCTATGTTTTTTCAGCAGATTGCGGGAGTAGGGGAGAAAGGCCGCTCTCTAAGAATGGGTGAGGGATATGTCGGGGGGCAGTCCCTGTCGGATTGTCACCGGGCGTTTAAGTAAGTATCAACTTTGTTTATTTTGGCTTCTTGGGTGACAAGAAGTAGTAGGTAGGAAGAAAGAATCAGAGAGGAGGTGAACTAAGTTGAAAATGATAAGTAGAAGTATGGTGATAAGCCTGAGTGTGCTGTTCATGCTATTCGGGACCACTACGGCCTTTGCTCATATGGGTGATAAGGACTCCGGGAAGGCGAAAGGGATGATGCATTCCGGGATGATGAAAGGTTCCGGGACAGGAGAGTCAGATAAGACGGAGTCTGATGAGTCCGGCCATAAGGGATGTCCGAAGATGAGCTCGGGAACGATGGGTTCCGGGATGATGAAAGGGATGATGGGTTCCGGGATGATGAAGGGCATGAAAGGTTCCGGAATGATGAAGAAATGCCGAGGAATGATGGGATCACACGAGAAGGATGGTGGTATCCAAACCCTCATCAACCATCGGGATAAGATGAACCTGACGGATGAGCAGGTAGCGGATTTGAAGTCCCTGAACTCTTCCCTGGTGAAAAAGACTATTCGGAACAAGGCTGATCTCCAAATAGCAGAGATGGACCTGGAAGAGCTTTTAAGCAAAGACGTAGTTAAAATGCCTTTGGTGGAGTCTAAGCTGAAGCAGATTCAGAATTTGCAAACGCAGATTCGGCTAAGTCGGATAAAAGCTCAGCTTAAGGCGAGAGCCCTTTTGGATGAAGTGCAGCAGAAAGATTGGAAGAGCTGAAGTAAAGTGGATGGAGCAAAAGTGGCTCCTTCCGTGCTTGCGGGAGGAGCCACCTTTTTTCTCGAAGACACCAGGAGGAGGAAGAAGAGAGAATGTTGATGGCTATGAGAATTAGACTGCTTATTTTGGTTATGGTTGGCGGACTGGTGGTAATGCTCGTCGGATGTTTCAGTGGCGAACCTGTCTTGAAGTTGCCATCTATCCCCGGCCTTGATTTCTCAAAAGCTTCCGGCTCGATAACGCGTATGAAACCTAACTCTGAACCTCAGCAGTTGCTCTCGCAACCCGTGAAGATTACGGCCCCTTCTGAGGCTTGGGCCGTACGGATATTTTCTATTCTACCTGACTATCAGGGAGCGGTGGCGTCCATTGATTTTGATACCGAGTGGAGTGACCGCAACTCATTCCAAGTAGGGGTGGCAAACTACCAGACCCATGAGTGGGAAATGCTGGAGGTAAATAGCGGCGGAGCTCATACTCTAACACTTGATCCTCTCAGCTCTTACCGTTCCTGGAATGGTGGCGGTGAGGATGAGAAGACCTATTTAGTCTTTGCCGTGCCGCCGGGAGAGACGCTTACGGTGAATTCTATCCAAACTAACCAGCGCCGCCTCTACGAGCACGTACCGCCGGGCTTCGTTGCCAACCGGTTCTTATCGCTCTCCGGCTCTCGCGATATCTGGACTGACAGTCGTACCGGAGTTACCTATGTGATGCGCCGAAGCGGCTCCGGCTGGGAAGTGTGGTGGATGCAAGATGATAATGGCGACGGGAAGGTAACTACTGGGGACAAGGAAGCCGGAATTCTGATTTCCGGCTCGGGCAAGGCAGCTCACGGAGTGACCGTCTATGGAAATGCCCGGGAAGGCTACTTCCTCTACGCCGGTGTCTTTGACACTATCTATCGGGTCAAACTCTCTGCCAATGGGCGTTCCCCTCAGGGTTCCCTTGAGACCTGGCTTACGGGGTTGCCGGCGGGGAGAGGCCATACGGCTAAGTCTATTCGCTTTGATTCCAGTGGTAATGCCTATATCGGTGTGGGAAGCTCCGGTAATATCTCTACTGAACAGAACCGGGCTGCCATCTATCGGGTGCCTGCCGGGTCAAACCGGGCCAAAATCTGGGTGCGTGGCATCCGTAACCCGACTGCCTTGCTCATCGAGGGGAAAGACCTGTTAGTATTCAGTGTGGAGCGTGACCGGCTGGGGAACGAGAAGCCGGTAGAGCCGCTATACCGTATACCGCTCAGCACGCCTTCAGGCGTGGACCATTTCGGCTATCCTTGGTGGATGTGGGATGGTGTGGCGAGGGATTATGTCAGAGACGACCGGGTAGGTGGAGCTCCCATTCCCCTGAGTGCGGATCAGATTCCTTTCGCTCCGGAGGCCTGGATCCCGGCCCACAATACCCCCCTGGGGATGGTGCATGCGAACGAGACTAATTTCCCGGCACCTTGGAACAAGGGTATCTTCGTTGCTGCCCGGGGAAGCTGGAACTCTGATGTGAGGACAGGTTACCGGGTTTTTTACATTGATGACGGGCAGACTATTCCTTTTACCGGGATGTTTCTCAATGCCAACTCCTTGCTATTTAAGAATTTGGTAGGAGGCTGGTTCCGTCCTGTCTCGGTAGCCGCCGCGGCCGATGGCAGTTTGCTGGTTACGGGCGACGCCATTAGTGGCCCGGTTAAACCGGGGGAGGGTTTCCGGGGTATTTACCGGATTAGCTATGACCAAACTCCTTACCTGACCATCTCACCTTAAAGGTTGAGTGCCCAGCCCCGAAATCTGATATGAGGGACTTTTTTCTTCCCTTACAGTTTCCCTGTTTCCTCTTCAAAAATTGCAACTTTTTTCTTGATTTCTCTAAGATATGTGTTATTATCATTAAAGTCATGGAATTTATAGAAGTTGATGGCCTCTAATTTCAAATTACAAGACCGAAATTCGAGATATTCGTTTACACTTTAAGTTAGTTTCTGAACAGAGTTAAGCTAATTTCAGGGAGGAAAAAATGGCTTTCAATTTTCTTTTTGGTTGGTTTTCCAGCGATATCGGGATTGATCTGGGGACCGCTAACAGCCTGGTTTACCTTAAAGGTAAAGGTATTGTTCTTGATGAGCCGTCGGTAGTGGCAGTAGAGAAGGGAACAAATAATGTCTTAGCTGTGGGATTGGAAGCCAAAAGAATGGTGGGAAGAACCCCGGGAAATATTGTAGCTATCAGGCCGCTTAAGGACGGAGTGATTGCGGACTT
>JAADIA010000077.1 GCA_013151555.1 Nitrospirota bacterium
ATTATCTTCTCTTCACCCCGCCTGGCCATCCCGGTTGCCTCTTCACCGAACTTCTTGGAAGCTTCGACTATCCTTCCCTCGCTCCGCTTAGCCAGTTCCGCAGCATCTTCACCCAACTTTCTCAAACCTTTCAGGGCTTCACCCCAGAACTTTTTGATATCCTCAGCCACTTCTTCTTTCAAATCTTTATCTTTATCTTTAGCCATCTTCGCTCACCCCCTCGCGTAAAAGTTATAAGTTATGAATTACAAGTTATAAATTTTACTCCCTGCTTCTTATTCAACACTTTTTCTCTCTACTCCTTCTCTATTTTTGCGCTTTTGATTGACAGAATCCGGCCCGGTTTGTTATAATGAATAGCTTGCAGCCAGAGTGGCGGAATAGGCATACGCGGCGGTCTCAAAAACCGTTGAGGGTAACCTCATGTGGGTTCAATTCCCACCTCTGGCATTATCTTTTTACAGTAAACCGCAACCTTAAAACTTACCAGCCTCACTAAGATTAATATAGCATAAGGTGAAGGGATGTCAATTAAAAATTGGTCTTCTTCCCTCTCTTTCTTTCCCGGGAATGGATAAGAAAAAACTTTGCTGATTTAGGTAACTCGCCACCCAACCAGAATCTTTAAACTAACAGTTTAACCCGGGGTACAGCGCCAGGGAATATCTCCTTCTTCCCAGCGTTTAGGGTTAAAGGCCCCCTTGTCATCCTTCAGGTTGTCTCCCACGCTATAGACAATGAACCCTTCTCCTTCCCGTTTATAAATGTAGTCTTTCCCTGTGAAAGGGTCTTTAGGAAGTCGGGGCAGAATCTCTGGGGTCAGGGCTTTGAGGTCCGGGGGATATATTCCTTTCCCAGCCTTGTAGATTTTCAGGGCTAAGGCCAACTTACCGGCCCGGATTCGAGCCTCAGAGCGAGCTTGGACAACAAAGGCTTTCCCCAAAGAGGGAAGAATCCTCCCGGTAAGAAAACAATAACGGGGAACGCTCTTCAACTCCTTGTCAAAATTCCTAACCTTGACAATGGCTTGATAGTAAGGAAGTCGGGAAAGAGCAATCAGCCTCTCCATCATCCGGAGATAATACACTTCGTCTATTTTAAGGATGGGCCGGAGCAAGTAACTTCCATATAACCTATAGGATAACCCCTCATCTCCAAAGGACTCTCTAACCAGAGAAGGTTCCTTGCGAATCATAGCAAATGCCCATAGTCCCATTGCTCGTTCCCCCTCGAGACTCCTGGTGAAGGCGGGGTGTCCTTCAAGGTCATCCAGCTCTTTGATTAAGGCCTTATAGATGGCAGGCCGGGTCTCATTGTTCCGGTCAAGGAGCATTTCCATTTCCTTGAGCATTGTAGAGTAAATAGACATGCGGACCAGTTGGGAGATAAGAATGGGCTCAGTAAATAACGACTTTCCCATTCGTAAACCTACCTGGATGGTTTTCAAGGATTCATCCGTCTGCCCCTCCCGACTTTGGAGACCGGCTTCAAGAGCCAGGAGACGGGCAAGTTCTCTCATCTTCTTTAAATGAGGGAGAGGCAAGTCATAACCTTTTTTATATTCTAAGGGGAAACGGCATTTATCGCGCCGGGTTGCTTGGCGGACTAAATTCAAAGCGCTCTCGTTCTTCCTTAAGAAGCTGCGAATAGTTGAGACGTTCTCCTCCGACCAGTTTATCGGCTTCTGCGAGAATGAGACAAGCGCTTTATAGGCTTTTTTCTCTTCCTCGCTCTTTTCTCTTACCATTAAGGTAAAAGCCTTCCGGTAAAGGAGAGCGGCATTCTCTTCATCGGGGACGGGGGGTGGGGCTACTTCAATTGGAGTCAGGGGAATTCCGGAGTCCTTGAGGGCCTTAAGTTCCCTTTCCAAAGCCTTACCGGTAGAGTAATTAAGAGCGGTATAAACCACCGCTCCTATGAGCAAAATGGCTGCCGCAATCAGGCCTGGAACTTTTTTCACCTTCTTCAATTTTCCCATGATATCCTCGGGACAATATTCATTATCCCTGAAAACAGCCTCTTCCGTTCATAGGAGATAATTTCTCCAGCACCGGTTGAAGTTAAACAGTAGAGTTGGGAAGGAATGGGGACGGTTCTATTTATTCCGGTATCCGGTATTCTGCGCAGCAGGATTATCAGGATTAAACCGCCAGAGCGATAGCTCCGGCAACTGCTCCCCAGATTAGCTTATTTAATAACCCGGCTGCCGGCGCTTGGGCTAATCTTAAGGCTCCAAAGAAACCGATATAGATTAAAAGCAAAATCCCGCTTATCCCACTAACGGCCGCCACTATCCTCAGAAGTTTCTCCGTCTGTTGGCGCAATTCTTTTCTCCGCTTCCATTGATGATGTATCAGGTTAGATGCGGGAGGTTTTCAGGTAATAAAAAACCGCTCCGGGATCTCCTCCAGAAGCGGTTAATTAAATGATCACTGTCCCTATTAATGAGCCGCCTGGGGCTCGAACCCAGCACACCCGGCTTAAAAGGCCGGTACTCTACCAGCTGAGTTAGCGGCTCGTGATGCTTTTACTGCATTAAGTTCTTCAACACTATCGTCTGTTTTCTTCCCGGTCCTACTGAGATCAGGGAAACATCTGCATGTACCAGTTCGGTTATTCTTTGCAGATACTCTTTCGCCTTGAGGGGAAGTTTATCATAATCTCTTATCTGAGAAGTGTCTTCTTTCCATCCTTCCATCTCCTCGTAGACCGGTTGACAGTTTCGCACAGCCTTGAGTAGAGAGGGAAACTCTTCCAGCAATTCGCCTTCATATCTATATCCGACACATATTTTGACCTTTTCCAGCTCGTCCAGGACATCCAGCTTGGTAACGGCCAAGCTATCCAGTCCGTTTACCCTGACGGCGTGGCGGACAAGGACCGCATCAAACCATCCACATCTTCTCGGGCGACCGGTAGTAGCTCCATATTCCCGACCCCGCATTCTCATTCCCTCTTCAAATTCCGAGGAGAACTGGGTAGGGAAAGGTCCTTCTCCCACCCGGGTGGTATAGGCTTTGACTACTCCTAAAACTTCCTCTATCTTGGTCGGGCCGATACCCAGACCGGTTGATGCCGCACCGGCAATAGGATTAGAAGAAGTAACGTAGGGATAAGTGCCAAAATCAATGTCCAACAACGCTCCCTGGGCTCCTTCAAAAAGAACCTTTTTCCCTTCGTCAAGAGCGCGATTGAGATAAAGGGAAACATTGCAGACATAATTCTCAATCTGCCGTCCGTAAGAAAGATATTCTTCCAGGATACTCTCCCGGTTTACTTTCTCAAGATTATAAAACTTCTCCAGAAGATAATTCTTTTCCTCCAGGTTTATCTCTAATTTTTCCCGGAAGGTTTCCTCATCCAGGAGGTCGGCCACCCGGATCCCTACCCGGGCTGACTTATCAATATAGGTAGTGCCAATCCCCCTGCCGGTAGTTCCCAGCTTCCCTTTACCTCGACTCTCGTCTATAATCTTGTCCAGAATTTTGTGATAAGGCATAGTGAGATGAGCATTCTCAGCAATAAGGAAGTTATCTTTAAATTCTACTCCCTTACCTTTGAGGTAACTAATTTCTCCCAGAAGAGATTTCAGGTCAATAACTACCCCGTTCCCGATAAGACATTTCTTGCCCGGATGAAGAATGCCCGAAGGAATAAGATGAAAAACAAACTCCTCGTCTTCCACTCTTACGGTATGGCCGGCATTATTCCCTCCCTGGTAACGAGCGATAATGTCCGCTTTCTCGGAGAGGAGGTCAATTATTTTTCCTTTTCCTTCATCTCCCCATTGGGTTCCTACCACTGCTAAATTGCTCATCTTTTTTCCTCACCACAGAGAACACAGCGTTTTTCAGGACTTGAGGATTTAAGGTTTTTTTGATTTCCCCTTGGCCCCTGGAATCCTTATTTTTCTCTCTGCGATTACTTTAGTTGCTTAACAATTGCCTCGGCCATCTCCCTTGTTCCCACGGCCGTAGGGTCATCCCGATCAGGTTTTAAATCGTAAGTTACCTTTTCTTGTTTCTCAATAACTTCGGCTATCGCCTTTTCCAATCTCCCGGCAGCTTCTTCCTCTCCCAGGTAACGGAGCATTAGCATCCCGGAGAGAATCATCGCGGTAGGATTGACTTTATTCATACCTTTGTACCGGGGAGCACTGCCATGAGTCGGTTCAAAGACCGCCATCCCTTCCCCGATATTAGCTCCCGGCGCTAACCCTAACCCCCCGACCAGACCTGCACCCAGGTCAGAGATTATATCTCCATAAAGGTTAGGCAGGACCAGGACATCATAAAGCTCCGGTTTCTGTACCAACTGCATACACATATTATCCACTATTCTTTCTTCAAATTCAATTTCCGGATAATCTTCCGCTACCCGCTTGGCCACCTGGAGAAATAAACCGTCGGAAAATTTCATAATGTTGGCTTTATGGACAGCGGTTACTTTCCTTCTCCCATTATCTTTAGCGTACTCGAAAGCGAAACGAACAATCCTCTCCGAAGCTCCTTCCGAGATAGGCTTGATGCTTATTCCTGAATCCAGCCGGATTTTGTGCTCTCCCAACTTCGAAATCTCTTCAATAAGAGCAATGGCTTCCGGGGAACCTTTTTCAAACTCAATCCCGGCATAAAGATCTTCGGTATTCTCCCGGATAATCACCAAATCTATATCGCTATATTTCGACCTCACCCCTCGATAAGACTTGCAGGGGCGAACACAGGCAAAAAGGTCCAATTCCTTCCGAAGGGCGACATTGACACTTCTAAACCCGCTTCCCACGGGAGTGGTTATGGGCCCTTTTAAAGCTACTTTATTTTTTTTAATTGATTCCAGGACCTCTTCCGGCAGAGGCGTCCCTTTTGCTTCCATGACCTCTGCCCCTGCCGCTATTTCTTCCCATTCGATATCCACTCCGGTAGCTTCCAGGCACCGTTTAGTAGCTTCTGTTAACTCCGGCCCTACTCCATCACCGGGAATAAGAGTAATTTTAGGCATTTTCTCATCCAAAATTATAGACTGCAGGTTATAAAACTATCGCCCTTCAGACGAACTTCTCACCACGGAAGCACTGAACCCCTGAAAGTTTTAATCTGTTTTTCTCTCTTCATCCTTAATTTATTATTCCGGGTTTCCGGGTTTCCGTGGTCTTCCTTAAGTCGTTAATCTTTAACTCTTTTCTGTTCGATAGGTGAAGAAGAAAATACTTATAAGTATCAGGTCGCGGGTTACGGCAGCTTAAATCCCCCGTACTTCTTAAAATACGCGGCCAGACCTCCCTCAGCCAGCACCCGGACCATTATTTCCGGCAGAGGTTTTATCTTTATCTCTTTCTTTTTATCCTCGTCCCGGATAAGATGCTTCTCGAGATCCACTTCCAGGCAATCTCCTTCTTCAATACCACCGGTATCCCCTTCTAAAACCGTCAGTCCTACATTTACCGCATTGCGATAAAAGATACGGGCGAAAGATTGAGCAATAACGGCAACTACTCCAGCTTCTTTAATCGCCAGGGGAGCTTGTTCCCGGGAGGAACCGCAGCCAAAGTTACGTCCTGCGACTATAAAAGATTCCCCGGGTTTAACCTTTTGAGAAAATTCCGGGTCAACATCCTCCATTACATGTTTAGCCAACTCTTTCATATCCAGGGTAGAAAACTTATATCTTCCTGAAATAATCAAGTCAGTATTGATGTCATCACTAAACTTATAAGCTTTACCGGTCAGTTTCATCTATCTTCTATCCTCTGTTATCCGTTTCTGTTATCTGTCTTCTGTACTCTGTCCTCTGTCATATTTCCGGGGATCGGTTATTTTTCCCTCAATAGCCGAGGCCGCTACCGTAGCCGGGGAAGCCAGATAAATAGAGGCTTTAGCATTCCCCATCCTCCCTTTGAAATTCCGGTTAGCTGTAGATAAAACTACTTCCCCGTTGGCGGGAACGCCAGCATGCGTTCCTACACAGGCTCCGCATCCGGGGTTAATCACGGCGGCACCGGATTCGATTAAGACCGTGATAATACCTTCTCTCATTGCTTTTAAGAAAACCTCTTTGGACGCAGGCGCAACGATAAAGCGAACTTCCGGATGAACCTCTCTCCCCTTGAGGATACCGGCGGCTACCCGCAAATCTTCCAACCTTCCATTGGTGCAGGTTCCCAGAAAAGCCTGGTCAATCTTTTTTCCGGCAACTTCTCCCACAGGAGATACGTTATCCACCCGATGAGGCTTGGCCACCTGCGGTTCTAAGGAGGAGAAGTCATACTCCAAGACCTCTTCATAGACGGCTCCCTCATCAGCCTCTACAGGATAAAGAGAGAGAGCTGAAAGATTACTATGTTCCTTTATCCATTCCCGGGTTTTATCATCAACGTTCATTATCCCCACTTTAGCGCCCATTTCCACGACCATATTAGTAATAGTAAATCGGGATTCTACGCTCAGTTCGTTTATCAATTCCCCGGTAAACTCTATGGCCTTATAGTTAGCTCCTTCCGCTCCCCGTTCACCAATGAGATAGAGAATCATATCTTTAGAATAAACGCCGGCAGGCAACTTCCCTTTCAAAATGAACTTCATTGTCCCGGGCACCTTGAACCAGAGTTTCCCGGAAATGAGGGATGCCGCCAGGTCAGTTGAACCGACTCCGGTGGAAAAACAATTGAGAGCACCATAAGTACAGGTATGAGAATCCGCTCCTACCACTAACTGTCCGGGAAGAGCATGTCTCCCCTCCATAATCACCTGATGGCAAATTCCTTCCCCCACATCGTAGATAGGGAAACCCATCTCCCGGGAAAATTCCCGCATTGTTTTATGCAATGAGGATACTCTTTGATTTGGGCTGGGAGAATTATGGTCAATAATGAAGGTTACCTTATCCTTATCAAAGACCTTCCGGCCTTCCATCTCCTGAAAAGCTTGGATAGCTAAAGGAGCAGTCCCATCCTGAGCAAGTACAAAATCCACTTCGGCTACTACAATTTCCCCTGCTCGAACTTCTTTCCCGGCATGCTTACTCAGTATTTTTTCGGCAATTGTCTTTCTCAATTTTCTTCCTCCCGATAGATTATCAGGACATAGATTACCATATCCCGTTAATTTTGTCAAAGATAAGATGAAAAATTACTTTCCTGTTGACTTCGCAGGTATTTTTTTATAGAATGAACTTATGGGAAGAATGTTGGCTTAAAGGTATGAAGCATCAGAAAAGTGTTCCTTGCCTGTTCTTCTCCTAAATCCGTACTTCACACAGAGGCTGAAACGAGTTAAGAAAAAAAGAGGGATTGCAATCAGGCTGTAAATGAAGTTGGCCGAAGTCAAAACCCGCCTGTTGCAAAAAAAGGAGGAAGTATTATGTCCATAAAAGGAAGCAAGACGGAAAAGAACCTCTTAACAGCTTTTGCCGGCGAGTCCCAGGCACGTAACCGCTACAGCTATTTTTCCTCTCAGGCAAAGAAAGAAGGTTACGAACAAATAGCGGCTATATTTCTGGAGACGGCAGATAATGAGAAGGAACATGCCAAAAGGGAATTTAAGTTCCTCAAGGGGGGAGAAGTAGAGGTTCAAGCCGCTTTTCCAGCCGGAGTAATCTGCAATACGGCAGATAATCTTAAAGACGCAGCGGCCGGGGAGAATTATGAGCATACCCAGATGTATCCGGAGTTTGCTCAAGTAGCCAGGGAAGAAGGTTTTCAGGAAATTGCCGACGTATTCGCGGCTATTGCCGAAGCCGAGAAGGGACATGAGAAACGTTACCTCATCCTGCTGAATAATATAGAGGAAGATAAGGTTTTCAAAAAGGATAAGCCGGTAAAGTGGAAGTGCCGGAACTGTGGTTATATCTCTGAAGGAACCGAGCCTCCTCAAAAGTGCCCGGCTTGTGCTCATTCCCGCAATTACCACGAGGTTTTGGCAGAGAACTATTAATAATTTAGACATGGAACTTTAGACTTTTTTCTTCTTTTTCAAGTCTATGGTCTATCGTCTGAATCGCAGGTTGGTATGTCTTTAGATCATCCCCGGATAACTACCGGCATAGCCGTTTCCGCCAGTCAAGTTATTGCCGGGGAAAAGGTAGGTCAATGAAGGTATTAGGTATTTCAACCAGCCCTCGGGTTAGAGGAAACACGGATATTCTCCTTAGCGAAGCTTTAAGAGGAGCAAAAAGCCAAGGGGCAAAGATAGAGAAAATTATTCTTAAGAATCTTAGGGTCTCTCCCTGTCTTGAATGCGACCGTTGTTTCAGAAAAGGAGAATGTATTATCAAAGATGGGATGCAAACCCTCTACCGAAAGTTTCTTACTGCCGACCGGATTATTTTTGCTTCTCCGATCTACTTTATGGCCCATTGCGCTCAGGCTAAGATGGTAATTGACCGTTGTCAGGCACTCTGGGCGAGAAAGCATGTTCTGCAAAAACCCCTTTTTGAAAAGAAGCCTCACCCTCCCCGCAAAGGCCTGTTCATCTCCGTAGGAGGAAGAAAGGGCAAGAAATTATTCAGCGGAGCAAAGATAACTATGAAGTATTTTTTTAAAGTGCTGGAGATGAAGTATGACGGGGACCTCCTTTATGAGCAAATAGATGAGAAAGGGGCTATTCTTAACCATCCTACTGCCATGAAAGAAGTTTTTAAAGCCGGGCAGGAATTGGCAAAATAAGTGAGACTCGGGCTTAGGGAACGAGGCAAATATAAGTCTGTTGGTCGAAGAGGGAGAAAACGATGAGCGGGATATTTAAAGGAAGCGAGATTGTAGAGATAGGTATCCAAATAGAAAAGAACGGGTGGGAATTTTATCAGTCTTTAGCTGATTCTTCTCAAAACGAAAAAGTAAGAGAATCCTGCCGATATCTGGCCGGGGAAGAGAAGAAACATATAGAAGATTTCGAGAAATTACTCCCTTCCCTGGAGAAATACGTTCCCCCTGAATCCTATCCGGGAGAGTATGAGGCTTATGTAAAAGCCCTGTCTGAAGAACATGTATTCACTAACAACAATGCCGTCAAGGATATGATTCAAAAAGCTCCCAGCGATAAGGAAGCCATTCAAATAGCTATCGGTTTCGAGAAAGATTCCCTCCTTTTTTTCGGCGAAATAGGTAAGTTCGTCCCTAACTATGACCGGCAGGTCATAGAGGAACTCATCAGGCAGGAAAGAGAACATCTAAGCAAACTATCGGAACTGAAAAAAACAATTTAAAATGTTTTTACTACGGCCAGAAACGCTTCTTGAGGGATATTTACCTTGCCCATCCTCTTCATCCGTTTCTTGCCCCGTTTCTGTTTCTCCAGAAGTTTTCTCTTTCTGGTTATATCTCCCCCATAAAGCTTTTCAGTAACATCCTTACGAAAAGCTTTGATTGTTTCCCGGGCAACAATCTGACCTCCGATAGCTGCCTGCACCGCTATCGGAAATTGCTGACGCGGAATTGATTCTTTAAGCTTCTGGGTAAGCGCTCTTCCTCTTTTATAAGCTTTATCCCGGTGAACTATACAGGTCAACGCATCTACCGCTTCCCCATTCAAGAGGATATCAAGTTTGACAACTTTCTCTTTCCGATAACCTATGTATTCATAATCAAAGGACCCATATCCCTTGGTAATAGATTTAAGTTTATCATGAAAATCCATCACTATCTCGCTCAGGGGAAATTCAAAAATTATCACTACCCGGGTGAGGTCAAGATAATTAGTGCTTACATAAATTCCCCGCCGGTCCTTGGAAAGCTCCATCAGCGCTCCGATATACTCGTCGGGGGAAACTATGTCCATTTTTATAAAAGGTTCCTCTACATACTCTATCCCCTGAGCCGAGGGAAAATTGGCCGGATTATCCACAAAGACAGTCTCTTTTCCTACCTTCTTTACCCGGTAGCTTACGCTGGGAGCTGAGGAAATCAAATCCAGGTTGTATTCTCTCTCCAACCGTTCCTGAATAATCTCCATATGCAGAAGTCCGAGAAAACCGCACCGGAACCCGAATCCGAAGGAGGGAGAAGACTCCGGTTCATAAATAAAAGAAGCATCATTTAAACTCAGCTTATCCAGGGCTTCCCTTAATAACTGGTAATCACTCGTCTCTATGGGATAGAGTCCTGAGAAGACCATGGGCTTAGCCGGTTTGTATCCAGGCAGAGGCTCACCGGCCGGATGAGAACTTGAGGTAATAGTATCTCCTAACTGCGCTTCTCTGACACTTTTAATATTGGCTGTCAAATATCCGACTTCTCCTGCCGTCAGGATTTCGACTTCCTGCATCCCGGGTTTAAAGATGCCCACCTCCATAACTTCGAACTCCTTGCCATTGGACATGAGGAGAATTTTATCACCCTTCTCGATGGAACCGGAAAATATTTTTATATAAGTTACCACACCTTTATATTGATCGAAAGAGGAATCGAATATGAGCGCTCTCAACGTCTCCCTGCCTTCATCCGGAGGAGGAATGCCTTCGACAATAGCCTCTAACAGCTCCTCCGTACCGGTGCCTTCCTTAGCACTAACAAGAAAACAATGAGAGGCATCGAGTCCCTGGATACTCTCCAGTTCTTCTATGGTTGCCTCGGGGTCTGCGCTTTCCATATCGATTTTATTCACCACCGGGATAATGCTCAACTTGTGCTCCATAGCCATGTAGACATTGGCAATAGTCTGAGCCTGAACCCCCTGGGAGGCATCTACAACCAGAAGTGCTCCCTCACAGGCAGCTAAACTCCGGGATACCTCATAGCTGAAATCTACATGTCCCGGCGTATCTATAAGGTTAAAAACATATGACTTCCCATCCCGGGCAAGATAGTTTATTCTTACCGCCTTTGCTTTTATGGTAATACCTCTTTCGCGCTCAAGATCCATATCGTCGAGAACCTGGTTGCGAAATTCTCTTTTATCAATGGTATGGGTATACTCCAGAATCCTATCGGCCAGCGTGCTTTTGCCATGGTCAATATGGGCAATAATACAGAAATTTCTTATATTATCGATAGGAGTTTTCATTTTCTTCCAGGATTATATGGGTTTAAAAAAAGGATTACACAGATTTTCCAACAAGCATTCAATCCGGGTAATCTGAATTGGTGTAATCAGAGACGTCACTTTGATGGGGGCTCTGATTTGGAGTTTTTCTCCGCCTTCTTTTTCTTTCCCTCGGCAGAACCGGCTTCTTCCTTTGCCTTCTTCTTATATTCAGCACTGCGGTAGTCGGTAGCGTAAAATCCGGAGCCCTTGAAGATTATCGCTCCCCCTCCTCCAATTAACCTCCGTAAGGGACCGTTGCATTTGGGGCAATTTTTAAGGGGTGGAGCCGTAATGCTCTGAAACTCCTCAAAGGTATAGAGACAAGACCGGCATTCGTATTCGTAGGTAGGCATAGCGTTTACCTCAAGGTAAATAACAGAAGGTAATAAATCTCACTTCTGATATTTGTTTTCTGGTTCTGCTGTTAGTTCCGGGGACAGTCCCGATTCTACGAGCTATCGCTCCGTAAATCTGGGACAGTCCCCTCTGAGTCCTTAGTTATGTCCCCAAGGGGATTTGAACCCCTGCTACCAGATCGAAAATCTGGAGTCCTAAACCAAGCTAGACGATGGGGACGAAAAGTTAGCCCTCATTCTGTTCGAGACTAACTTAATTGCAAATTGCAAACTTTAAAATTGTAAAATGAGTTAAGTTCACCCACTAAGGGCTCTTTTAAGTTTCTCGAGGAAATTCTTCCTGAGAGGTTGGTCGTTCTCACCTCCCGATTCAGCAAATTCTCGAAGTAATGCCTTCTGTTTTTCGTTCAATCCGGTAGGAGTCTCCACAACGACCCGAACATATTGATGACCTTTACCGTAACCGTGCAGGTCAGCTATACCTTTTCCTTTCAGACGGAACACCTTTCCGGTCTGAGTCCCGGCAGGAATTTTCATCTTCACTCTGCTATTGAGAGTAGGAACAGCTATTTCTGCTCCTAAAGCCGCCTGGCTGAAACTAATGGGGACTTCGCAAAGGAGATCATTCCCATGCCGTTCAAAAATTTCGTGTTCCTTGACATGAATAACAATATAGAGGTCCCCCGCAGGAGCTCCTCTCAAGCCGGCCTCCCCTTCCCCGGCAATCCGGAGACGGGAACCGGTCTCCACTCCGGGAGGCACTTTCACCGATATCTTTCGATGCCGACGAACCCTTCCCTCCCCCCGGCAACTCTGGCAAGGGTTTGCAATAACCTTTCCCGCTCCCCGGCAACGGTTACATACCTGACTAACGCTGAAGAACCCCTGGGAATATCTCACCTGCCCGCTTCCCCCGCAAGTTGGACAAGCAGGAGTTCCCGTTCCCGGCTTAGCTCCCGTTCCCTTACAGACGGAACAAGTTTCCATGCGAGGAACCTGAATAGTGGTCTCCATACCCAGGGCAGCTTCTTTCAAGGATATCTCTAAATCATAACGGAGGCTAACTCCTCGACGTTGAGATTCTTTCCCTGCAGCAGTAGTAGCTCCTCCAAAAAAGTTATCAAATATAGACCCGAATCCACTCCCTCCGCCAGAAGAACCACCGAAGGCGTTATTAAACATCCGAAGGGCTTCCTCCAAATCAAAACCGAATCCGCCGAATCCACCCGCCTGGCGGTATCCTGTCTGAATCCCTTCATGTCCAAACTGATCGTATTGAGCTTTCTTCTGAGGGTCACTCAGAACCTCATAAGCTTCCGCTGCTTCCTTGAATTTATCTTCGGAATCCTTGCCGGGGTTTTTATCCGGATGATACTTAACCGCTAATTTCCGGTAAGCCTTCTTTATCTCTTCCTGGTCAGCATCCCGGCTGACACCTAACACTTCATAATAATCCCGTTTAGTCATAAGAATAGTTCGCTCCGCTCACGGTTATAGTCAGCTATTCTGACGGGAAAGATTTTCCGCCCGAAGGGCTTCTCCCGTTCGCCGCAGGCGAACTATTACCGTCACGAAGTGACTATTATTTCCCGTCATGCTATGATTTTTTATTTTATCGTCTTTTCGCCCTTCTGTCAACAAAATAAAGACCCGAGATTCCCTCTCTCGGGCCTTTGTGTCTCACTTTAATTGCCGGGTTATACCCTCCCTCTGCCCTCATACCCTCATACCCTCATACCCTCACGGGCACAGGCGGGCACAGGCGGCGGGTCAGGCAAGTTACAGGTTTTTATTTTTTCTTTTCTTCATCATCCACCTTATACTCGGCATCAATGATATCTTCTTCCTTGTCCTTGCTCTTGTCCTTGCCCTCACCCTTCTCTTCACCTTTCTCCGTTTCTTCTTTTGGCTTTTCTGTTTTAGCCTGAGCTTCCGCTTGCTGTTTAGCTGCTTGTTGATACATAGCCTCAGCTAATTTGTGAGAATCTTTGGTGAGTTCTTCACAAGCTTTATTGATAGCTTCGGCATCATCACTTTTAAGGGTTTCCTTTACCTTATCCAAGGCTTCATTGATTTTTTTCTTTTCTTCCTCGCCGACTTTATCTCCATAGTCCTTCAACGATTTCTCTGTTGTATAGATCAAGGTATCCGCCCGATTTTTTATTTCCACCTTCTCTCTTCTCTTCTTATCTTCCTCAGCATGTTTATCCGCTTCTTTAACCATGCGGTCTATTTCTTCCTTGGAAAGACCGCTTGAAGGTTCTACCTTTATCTTCTGTTCCTTTCCCGTCCCCAAATCTTTAGCGGAGACATGGACAATCCCATTAGCATCTATATCGAAGGTAACTTCAATCTGAGGGAGCCCTCTTGGAGCCGGAGGAATACCTACCAGGTCAAACCTCCCTAAGCTCTTATTGTCAGCGGCCATTTCCCTTTCGCCCTGAAGGACGTTTATGGTCACCGCCGGCTGATTATCGGCAGCCGTGGAAAACATCTGGCTCTTCTTAGTCGGAATAGTAGTATTCTTCTCAATAAGGCGAGTGAATACTCCCCCGAGAGTCTCTATACCCAAAGAAAGGGGAGTAACATCCAGAAGGAGAACATCCTTTACTTCTCCTCTTAAAACTCCCGCCTGGATAGCTGCTCCTATAGCCACCACTTCATCCGGGTTAACTCCTCTATGAGGTTCCTTCCCAAATACATCCTTGACCAATTTCTGAACTGCCGGAGCTCGAGTCTGACCACCGACCAGGACGATTTCGTCAATATTATCAGCGCTGAGCCCGGCATCCTTTAAGGCCTGTTGGCAGGGGCCGATACATTTTTCCAGTAAATCAGCGGTTAATTGCTCTAACTTCGCCCGGGTTAAATTCACACTCAAATGTTTAGGTCCCGATTGGTCAGCCGTGATAAAGGGTAGATTTATCTCCGTCTGGGGGGAAGAAGAAAGCTCACATTTGGCTTTCTCAGCGGCCTCTCTCAATCTTTGGAGAGCCATATTATCCTTTCTCAAATCAATCCCTTGTTCCTTCGCAAACTCCTCGGCCAGCCAGTTGACTATCTTTTGATCGAAATCATCGCCTCCCAGAAAGGTGTTTCCATTAGTCGCTCTTACCTCAAAAGTTGCCGTCCCCCCTTCCTCTTCCGGCGGACCCAATTCCAGGATAGAGATATCAAAAGTACCTCCCCCCAGGTCAAAGACAGCAATCATTTCCTCCTTTTCCACCTTCCCCAAACCATAAGCCAAAGAGGCTGCCGTCGGTTCGTTAATTATCCTTAAGACTTCCAGGCCGGCAATCTTGCCGGCATCCTTGGTGGCCTGGCGTTGGCTATCGTTGAAATAAGCAGGGACGGTAATTACCGCTTGAGTTACTTTTTCTCCCAGATAATCCTCGGCTGTCTGCTTCATTTTCTGGAGGATCATAGAGGAAATTTCCTGGGGGCTGTAGGTCTTATCCCTTACTTTTACCAGCACATCACCGTTTGGGGCTTTAACAAGGGGATAAGGGACTAATTTTTTAGCCTTCACGACATCTTCATCGTCAAACTTTCTTCCCATAAAGCGCTTGATAGAGAAGATAGTGTTTTCCGCATTAGTAGTAGCCTGCCGTTTGGCCACCTGACCTACAAGGCGCTCGCCTCCCTTGGTAATAGCCACCACCGAAGGAGTTGTTCTTGTTCCTTCAGCATTGACAATGACGATTGGTTCCCCTCCCTCCATAATGGAGACTACAGAATTAGTCGTTCCTAAATCTATCCCGATTATCTTGGACATCGTTCTTCTACCTCCTCAAATTAACTTATTATACTTTCGCTAAGAACAGACAAAGGCACACAGTTTGCGGAAAATCCGAAATTCGAAACTCGAAATACGAAACAAATTCAAATGACCAAAATACGAATAACCGAAACAACGTTTAGGATTTTGAAAATTTGAATTTAGGATTTGTTTCGTATTTTGGGCTTCGAATTTCGGGCTTCTAAATGTTGTTTTTGTCACTTTCCGCCTTCTTTTTAGAGACTTTAACCATAGCCGGACGGATTACTTTATCTTTAAGTCTATAACCTGCCAAGTTTGCCTCAATAATTGTATTATCCGGATGGTTCTCACTTTCCACTTGCATCACAGCTTCATGCTCCCGGGGATTAAACTCTTTGCCCACCGCTTCTATTTTCTCCAGCCCTCTCTTCACTAAGACATCATGCACCTGCTTGTAAATCATCTCTACCCCTTGAAGCAAGGCTTTGGAATTATCATGCTGGCGAGCTGATTCAATGGCCCGCTCGAAATTATCGATTACCGGCAGAAGGTCACAAATAAGATCTTCAATGGCATATTGGATGAACTCATTTCTCTCTCTATTTACCCTTTTACGATAGTTCTCAAATTCCGCTTGAAGCCTCAAGAGACGGTCAAGTCGTTCTTCAGCTAATTTTGCTTTCTCTTTCATTTGCTGCCATTTTTCTCGAGAAACAGAGAGTTTCCTTCCCTCTTTTTTCCGTCTCGGCTTAACTTCTTTCACTTCACCTTCTCTTCCCGGCTTTGCTTCTGTTTCCTTCTCAAGCTTCATATCTTTTGATTTTGACTGTATTTTTTCCTTACTTTCCTGCATGAGTTATTTTTCCTTCATTAATCTCAAAAAAGATACCACTAATCCGACTCCTTGTCAAGATCCCCGCATCAATGGATAACTCCGATTCTCCTTGGCGGCCAGATGATAAAGACAGCTTTCCCCTTAACCTTCTCTATCGGGACAAGTCCCCAGTAGCGGCTATCACGGCTATTAGCACTATTATCGCCAAGGACAAAGTAATTATTCTTCGGGATAACTATCTCTCCTTTAGTATAGAACACCTCCCTACTCCCCTCCTTCACATTGTAATAAAATCGGTCTTTGGGAATAGCCGGGGGTTCATCTATCAGTTGACCATTAATATACACATTACCATCTTTAATTTCTACTCTATCTCCCGGGGTGCCGATTACTCTCTTGATGAAATTCATCCTATTGCTCCATGGCTCCTTACGGAAAAGGAAACCGGTCACCCTGTTGATAAAAGTCTTTTTCTCCCAGGGGTCCTTATCGAAGAGGAAGACCATGACATCTCCCCTCTTCGGGCGGCGGTGCTGAAAGAGCCATTTCCCGGTGAAGGGAACCCGGATTCCATAGGTAAACTTGACTACCAGGATACGGTCTCCGACTTTTAACGTCGGGATCATCGAACCGGAGGGAATCTTATAGATCTGAGCGATAAAGGTGATAACAAAGAGGGCAACAGCAGCAGCAGGAATGAATGTTTCTATTATCCATACCCGAAACAGAGATTTCTTCTTCTCTTCTTCCCCCTTTTTCTCCGGTTTCTTGTTTCCTTCCCTTTGCTTCTTCATTGGGTTCTCCTAATCTTAATATTATTATGAAACTTTATCATCATTTCCCTATTAAGTCAATATTTTATGAGAAAAAACCGGTAACCGCTGAAACACGAAAAAACTAATTCTTCCGGGTTTCCTTCGTTCCGGGTTTCTGCAATTAATATCTTTTATTTCCTATCCGGCGAGAAATACCGCAAAAAAGGTTTTGTTTTCTTAAAAACTTCCCCCTGAGGGCAATAAGAAAACTTGCTTTAGAGCATCATGAGGGACATCATGCGGCCGGTGGGAGAACCATCACGCCGGAGAGAAAAGAAGATATCATTATGGCAACTGGTACACATCCGGCTATCGACGATGTTATCGTCTCTGACTTTGACCTTCCTCAATTGAACCCGGTTGGCTTTCCAGAGATCTAAGGTCCATTTCTCACTGGCAAGCTCAAAAGATATAAATGACGGCCATTCCGGAAACTGCTTCTGAAAAGCGCTCGCTACCTCTTCTCCTACTTGGTAACAACAAGGTCCGATGGATGGGCCCAGAGCCACTATCAAGTCCTCCGGCCGGCTTCCATACTCTTCTTCCATCATGAGCACTACTCTCTCAGTCATTCTGCACAAAGTTCCTCTCCATCCAGCGTGAACCAAGCCGATAGCCTTCCGGACCGGATCCAGGATAAAGATAGGAACACAGTCAGCAGTCAAAATAGTTAAGGGAACTTCGGGCACATTACTAATGAAGCCGTCAACATGGCGAATGACTCCTTCCGGACTGAGAGCTCCTCTTCCCCGCTCTGCTTCTCCAACTTTGACTATCTTCGTTCCATGCACCTGTTCTCCCGCCGTTAATAAAAGAAAGTTCATTCCCAGAACACGGCATACCTTCCTCCTGTTTTTGAGAACTTCTTCTCTCTTTTCCCTTCCGAATCCAAGGTCAAGAGGGCGTGAGGTAAAAGCATGGGTAGAAAGACCGGCTTCCCCAAGAGGGGGAAACACAAGATATCTCGTTCCCTGTTCTTCCTTCCAGGATATTTTATTTGGGTCCATTGTTTCCTAATGAGTCCGCCTAGGCGGACGAATTATCCCGCGGAGTATGTTAAAAATTATTGGAAAGAATTTTTACATATCTCACGAAGCGGGGTACATCCTTTGACTAACTTTTCTTTCTAATGAGCACATCGTAACAATTTAGCTGCCAGGTAGTGTCCCCTGAAGAAACATTCCCAAGGGACTTCTTCGCTCTCGCTTGCCAAGCTATGTCTTCACTTGACCTCTCAATCCAGATGAGCCCAGGGAAATATTTCCTCAGCAGACCTTCCCCGCCGCAAATAGAAGGATTCATCCAACCCTTCCTCCCGTAAAGCTCTCCTCCAATCTCCTTCCCATCTATAAGTTGAGAGAAGAACGTTACCCAATCTGCGGTCTCCCCGGGAGAGTATTCCCTGCCAAAGGCTCCATTTGACACTTTCATGAATGAAATTGATATTCTTTAAATTTCTGAGTTCCTTTTTTAAGATTTTGAGACGCCGGGAAAGCGTCTTCCCTTCTTCCATCCTCATCCCCTGAAAAGAAGTAGAAGCCTTGGGAACAAAAGGGTTAACGCTTACGGTAATCTTGCCGGGCTTTTTCGAAACAAACAACCTCTTCCTTATCTTACCTACTAAATCAGCAATGGCTACTATATCATCATCGTCTTCCCCCGGCAAACCAATTATAAAATAAAGTCTCAAGTTGGGAACGGTAAAGTCGGCTACTAATTCCACTGATTTCAGAATCTCCTCATCGCTGACATTCTTGTTAAGGGTTCTTCTTAAAGCCTCTTTCCCCGTTTCCGGAGCCAGAGTAAGCGTCCGTTGTCCGCTTCTATCCATGGCCTCAATCAAAGTTTTGCTTAAAGTCCCCGGCCGGAGAGAAGCCAGAGAAACTTTACCTTTTGTCTCTAATACCTTAGAACAAATTTTTTCAATCTGAGGATGGCGGGAAGCAAGAGTTGAGATGAATCCTATTCTCTCCCGATGTTTCCGGCCTTCTTCTATTTCTTGAAAGACCTTCTCCAGGCTTCTCACTCTCCAGGGACGATAAGCATAGCCGGCCAAACAGAAATAACAATTCTCCGAACACCCCCTGCTGATTTCAATTAAATACATGTCCCCGAATTCCGTACCTTTAGTCAAAATGTGAGAGGCCGTCCGATATCTATCGATATCTTTTACCCATCGTCTCCTGACTTTTCCGGGAGCATCTTCGGTTTCAATAGCCTTTACTGTCCCATTCTCATTATAGGAGACATGATAAAACCTGGGGACATAAATTCCTTCGACTTCAGCTAACTTTTTGAGAGCTTCTTCTCTCCCGGTCCTGCCTGCCTGCCGGTGTTTCGGAGAGGACAATTGACTCCGGACGGCCTTGTAAGCATCAATAAGTTCATGAACAACTTCTTCTCCCTCCCCCAGGACAAAAAGGTCGATAAATTCTGAGAGAGGCTCCGGATTAGCTGAAACAGCTATCCCCCCGGCTATAATCAGAGGATAGCCATCGCTCCGCTCCGCTCCTTTCAGGGGAATAGCAGCCAGGTCTAATATCTTCAAGATATTCAGATAATCCAATTCAAAGGGTATAGAGAAAGCAATGATATCAAAATTGTTTACCGGCCAGCCTTTCTCTAACGATACGAGAGGAGAAGAATCAAGGAATAGTCTCTGGCAATAGGTATCCGGACGCTGGTTCAGCTGATAGTAAATAGCTTGAAATCCCAGGTTGGACATTCCCACAAAGTAGCTATTAGGATAGACCAGGAGCACAGAAACCTCCGCTTCTTTTTTATAACAGGTCCCTATCTCTCCTGCCAATAATTGCTCTATTGTCCATCTATGACTATCGCTCCTTTCCCTCTGCTACTCGAGGGAGATGTTTCCGATGAGCATTTAACTACGGATCGAGCATGTTTATGAGGCCAAGCGAGGAGCAAGGGGAAACCGGAACTGACCGAGCCCAAAGGGCAAGGGAATTCCGGAGGGGTATCCCCGCTCCGAGCGCAAGCCGAATTGCGAGGGAGTAGTTTAGCGAAGAGGAAATATCTCCCTCGAGTTACTTTCCCCATCTGATAAAAGTGGGAATGTCCAGCTCACTGTTCAAATCCGGATCCTCGACAAATCCTTCCGGAATAGTTACCTTCTTTTTCCTCTTTCTCCTGAAGAGACCCCTTCTATCCGAGGTCACTACTTCGGCAGCCTGAAATTTAGGAAAACTATCCAGCCTCAGATTGAGTTGTTCCTCTTCCCTTCCATTCTTCAATCCTGTAGCCAGAACAGTCACTCTCATCTCCCCTCTTAAGGATTCATCGAAAACTGCTCCGAAGATAATATTGGCATTTCCATCTACCGTTTCATAAATAGCGGTAGTGGCTTCCTCTACTTCCCGCAAACTCAAGTCCGGGCCTCCCGTGACATTAACCAGCACTCCCCGGGCTCCGCTTATATCTGCTTTCTCTAACAAAGGACAAGAGATAGCTCCCTCAGCTGCTCCCCGGGCCCGGTCCACTCCCCGGCCAAAACCAACGCCCAGGAGAGATCCTCCGGCTTCCGCAATAATTGTTCTCACATCGGCCAGGTCTAAATTTATCAGACCGGGAACAGTAATCAAGTCGGAGATAGCCTTTATTCCCTGAAGAAGAACATCGTCAGCCATCTTAAAAGCATCAAGAAAAGATGTCTCTTCCCCGGCTAAGGAGAAGAGCTTCTGATTGGGAATGCAGAGCAAGGTATTAACTTTGGCTTCCAACTCTTTCAGGCCGAATTCTGCCTGGAGACTTCTCTTTCTTCCTTCAAAGAGGAAAGGTTTAGTGACCACAGCCACCGTCAGGGCTCCCATTTCCCTGGCTACCTCGGCAATTACCGGACTGGCTCCCGTTCCCGTTCCCCCCCCCAACCCGGCAGTGATAAAGACAAGGTCTGCTCCTTTCAAAACCTCGGCAATCTTTTCTCGATCCTCAAAAGCAGCTTCGCGTCCAATCTCCGGATTAGCTCCCGAACCCAGCCCCTTGGTCAATTCCGTCCCGATTTGAATCTTCTGGGGAGAAGATGACATTCTCAATGCCTGGGAATCAGTATTGACCGCAATGAAGTCTATGTTGCTCAAACCTGTCTCAGCCATATGGTCAACAGCATTGCTCCCTCCCCCACCTACTCCGATAACTCTTATATCAACATCACAATCAAATTCATCTTCAAATTCTAACATTTTCACTTCCTCCTTTCTCACGAATTTTTAGTTATCAAAAGTTTCTATTGCAATCTTTTTTAATTCTTTGCCTTCATTTTTTGATAGAATTTACACGATAAATTTAATCCGGCTAATCAGGTTAATTTTTTAAAAGAATTCCCCGAACCATTCCTTCATTCTCAGAGCTACCTGACTGAACAAGTTTCTTCCTTTAAAATGGGCCATCCTTTTCCCTTGCCGATAAGCTAAGCCGTAATGAACCAATCCCACCCCGGTAGCATAGATGGGACTATCTCCTATCCTTTCCAAACCCTTCGTCCCACCGCCGGGCCGACCCATCCGCACCGGCAGTCCGAATATCCGTTCCGCCATCTCCGGAAGGCCTTCCAGGAGAGAAGCTCCCCCGGTTAGAACTACCCCTGCAGAAATCAGATGCGAAAGTCCGGATCTTTCCACTTCCGTGTTAACGAGGATAAGTAACTCTTCAATCCTCGGCTCAATGATTTCCGACAGTTGAGTGCGAGATATTTTTCCTCCCCGTCTTCCTTCGACCCCGGGATAGTCAACAGACTCTTCTCGTCTAATCAAGGAAGGAAGAGCACAACCATAAGCCTTCTTCACTTCTTCCGCCCGAAGGGCAGGAGTGCGCAGGCCAATAGCAATATCATGAGTTACATGGTCCCCCCCTAAAGCCAACACCTCACTGTGGCGAATACTACCTTTAACGAAGATAACAATATCGGTAGTTCCCCCCCCCATATCAATAAGGATGACTCCGGAACGTTTCTCCTCAGCCGTTAGGACAGCTTCTCCCGAAGCCAAAGGACCAAGGACAATATCTTCTACTTCAAACCCGGCCCGGTTGATAGACTTGATTATGTTTTGAGCCGAAGTGACCGCACCGGTAACAATATGCACCTCTGCCTCCAGACGAGTGGCTGACATCCCCAAAGGATTTTTCACTCCCCCCTGGTCATCAACAATAAACTCCTGGGGGATAGCATGAATTACCTCCCGGTCCAGAGGGATAGCTATTGCCTTGGCAGCATCGATTACCCTTTCCATATCTTTCCGGGCAATCTCCCGGGAACCCCGGGAAATGACTACCACTCCCCGGCTGTTCAAACTCTTTATGTGTCCTCCCGCAATCCCCGTAAAAACCTGGGACACTTCAAGTCCGGCGGAAGCCTCTGCTTCTTCAATGGCTCTCTCTATGGAATCGATGGTGCTCTCCAAATTAACTACCACCCCCTTCCGCAAACCTTTGGAAGGAGTAACTCCTACTCCGGTTATCTCTACTTCACCGTTTGCATCCTGGCGGCCAACCATAGCACAGATTTTGGTAGTGCCAATATCCAACCCTACAACAAATTCTCGTTTCTTCATCTCTTATCCTCAAGATATTATGTAACCACAGATTAAATGCGATATTAACCATGGAAGCACGAAAATGTAACTATTGAAAATTGTTCTGACAGGATATACAGGATGAAAACAGGATTAAGATCGTTAACACAAAAAACATATAAAATCCTGTCAATCCAGTTCATCCCGTCAAAAAATTTATAGGATTTTCTTCGTGTTTTTTTCCTTTCGTGTCTCAGTGGTTATTTTTTTTATTTTTAATCTTAATTTTATATCTGTGTTAATCCAAGGTTTATATTTCTTTCCGGAGCCTAACCACCGGATTATTAAATCGCAAGTCTATATATTCCGCGCGCTCTTTTCTCTTTTTCAGGTCATTCAGGATAGCTTTCAATCTCTTTAATTCTTCCCCTCTCTTTTTTTCTTCTCCTAAAAATACTTTTACCCCCCTTATTAAGATAACCGGACTTTGTCCTTCCAGGACTATTTCGGAGATAGGCAAATCTAACGAGGGAGAAATCTCTAAGATTTCCAGAGCCCAGATAAACTTCCCCGCTTTTATTTGCTCTCCCACCTTCATCCCCTCCCAATCAAGCCCCGTAATCAGAGGAAGGTTCCGAGAAAGTGAAGCCTCAGATATAATGAATCCTTCCTTATCCACCGAATATATTTTGCCCTCATTCTTTACAAAAGCTATGGCTTTTCTCTCTTCAACTCTTATTTCCAATGTTCGAGGAAACTGCCGGGAGACAAAAACCTCTTTCACTTGAGGATGACTTTGCAAACGTCTCTTGACTCCCCCCAGGTCAATCCGGAATATATTCTTTCCCGGTTCAATATTAGCTAACTTCTCCAACGTCTTCTTCTCCACGGAATTAAATCCTACAAAATTCACCGTGCTTATTCGGAAATAAGGAGAAGTGAAAAGGAATTCCTCTCCTTTCTTTCCCGCAATAGCAACCCCGGCTATCACCAAAAAAACCAAAGATAGTTTTCCTACTCCTCTGAGAAACCTTTTCGCTTTTTCCTTCTTTTTCCTTTTAACTCGCTTTCTCTGTTTAATGCGCGTATTCTTTTTAATTCTGCTTTTGGCCATATTAAGTCGTAAGTTGTAAGTCCTAAGGATTAAGCAAAAAAACTTAATTCTTAATCCTTAATCCTTAATCCTATCTTTTATGCTTTATCCCTTAAAGCAATTTCGATTAATTTGCAACATAACTGCAGGAAACTTATCCCCGCTGCCTGAGCCGCCTTCGGCAAGAGGCTGCAAGGAGTCATCCCGGGAATAGTATTTACTTCCAGGACATAGAGCTTTCCGGAATTATTCACTTTCATATCCACCCGCGATACACCTCGACAGGCCAGGATCCGGTGAACTTTAAGTGCCAAATCCTGAGCTTCCCGGTAGACATCCGAAGACAGAGAGGCCGGAATTTTAAAATCGGTTAAGCCCTCGGTATATTTAGCTTCAAAATCGAAAAATTCTTTCCGGGGAAGGATCTCAACAATCGGTAAAGGAGAACCATTTAAAATGCCCACGGTGATTTCCCGGCCGGCTATATACTCTTCCACCAGGATCCTCTCATCGTATTGAAAGGCTCTGTCAAGAGCAATTAAATATTCCTCCTCTTTTCTAGCAACGGAAACCCCGATGGTAGAACCTTCCCGGGCCGGTTTAACAACCAAGGGATTCCTTATAACCGGATGGAAAGGAAACTGAGAAATCATCTTTTCCCGTTTATTCCCCTTTTCCAGAACATAAAAAGCAGGAGTATCTATACCTTCCCTCAGGAAAGCTTTCTTAGAGGCTATTTTGTCAAAAGCGATTCGACTGGCTTCCACCCCCGAGCCCGTATAGGTAATACCCAATCGCTCCAGCATCTCCTGAACGGTACCATCTTCACCATACCGTCCATGAAGGGCAAGAAAAGCCACCTCTATCTTCTCGTCTCTCAACTTTTTCTCCACCTCTTCATCAACCTCTATAGCTATCACCTTAAGGCCGGCCTCCCGGAGAGTCTCCTCTACTGCCTTACCCGACTTCAGGGAGACATCCCTCTCGCTGGACGGTCCTCCCATCAAGACAGCTATTCTCATAGTCGGGATTAACCCGCCTGCGGCAGATATGGTCTTATCGTTCATTGTCCGATAACCTCTATCTCCAACTCCAACTCCACCCCGCTTCGTTCCCGGACAGCCTTCCGAATCCTCTCCACCAGGCTGATTACGTCCCCGGCTCCGGCTTTCCCCCGGTTAACGATGAAGTTGGCATGTCTAAGAGAAACCTGGGCATCACCTACGCGAGTTCCCTTCAGATGCGCTTCCTCAATCAACTCTGCAGCGGAAATCCCCCCGGGGGGATTTTTAAATATACAGCCGGCACTGGATTCCGACAAAGGCTGAGTCATATTTCTTCGTTCCCTGAACTTGCTCAGCAAATTCTCTATGTCTCTCTTATTCCCCGCTTCCAACTCCAACTCCACTTTCAGAATAACCTGGTCGGAAGATAAACAGCTCCCTCGATACCGGAAACTTATTTCATCTCTTTTCAGAGTCGAGATGTTTCCTTCCCCGTTCAAGACTTCGATTTTGCTCACCACTTCCGACAGGGAATTCTCTCGCGTCCCCGCATTCATGGTTACTGCACCCCCTATCGTTCCCGGAATACCGACGGCGAACTCTAATCCCTTCAGTTCTTGTTGAGCTACTCCCCAAACTAATCGGGATAAGAGAGTTCCCGCTCCCGCAATAACCCGACAGGACTGAAACTCAATGCCCTGAAAATAATCTTCCCCCAGATTTATAATTATTCCTCGAAATCCCTCGTCTCCGACCAGGATATTTGTTCCCCGCCCCAGCACTCTCCAGGGAAGATGCTGAGCTGAAGCAAACTTTAAAACTCTCTTTAAATCTTCTAAATCCCTGGGCTCCACCCAGTAATCGGCCGGGCCGCCAATACGAAAAGAGGTATGTTGACTCATGGGCTCATAAAAGCGTACCGGTCCTTTCACCAGACTCCCGGTCTTTCCTTTAACAAACTTTAATTTCTCAACTCTCATATTTTAACTTTCATTTTTTATCTTTTAATTTCAACTTTTCATCTTTCCAACCTTCAATCTTTCCACTATCTCCTCAGCCACTGTTCCAATATCCCCGGCCCCCATGGTAATAACCATATCCCCCGGCCGGAGAATAGACATTAAATAATCTGCAATCCTGGACTTATCGGAGATGAACTTTACCTCCTTCTGTCCCTTCCTCCGGACAGCTTCAAAAATGTCTCGACCGCTTATTCCCGGCAAACATTCCTCTCCCGCCGAATAAATTTCGGTGAGCACCAGAAAATCAGTTCCCTGAACAGCTGCAGCAAACTCTTCTTTCAGAAATTTAGTTCTGCTGTAACGATGAGGTTGAAAGACGGCAATAATCCTCTCTTTTTTCTTAGAGAGAGCCGCCTCAAGAGTAGCCCTAATCTCAGTAGGATGATGAGCATAGTCATCCACCACAATAATATCTTTAAGGTCTCCTTTTATTTCAAATCTCCTCTGCACCCCCGGGAATCTCTCCAGGCAGGAACGCACCTTGGAAAAATCTGTTCCCACTTTTAACCCTACCCCTATAGCCGCCAGGGAATTGCGGACATTGTGCTTTCCCGGCACTTGAAGTTTCACTTCTCCCAGCCGGCGTCCATAGTAAAAAACCTCGTATCTTGACCCTGACTTTTCCATGTTCAGATGTTTAACACTAAGGTCAGCCTCCTCGCCCAGGCCATAAGTTAATATCTCTACTCCCGGTTCACTTTTCTCCAGCATCTTCCGGGCATTCGGACAATCGGAACAAAGGATAAGAACTCCCCCCGGGGAAATATTTTTCACAAACTTCCCGAAAGCATCGACTACCGCTTCCAGGCTGGAGTAATAATCCAAATGATCCGCCTCAATATTGGTGACTACCGCCAGCTCGGGAAACAATTTCAGGAAGGAGCCATCGCTTTCATCAGCCTCGGCTACCAGGTATTCTCCCCGGCCTAACTTAGCGCTTCCTCCCATATCGTTTACTTCTCCACCGATAATCATTGTCGGGTCCAGATCCGCTTCACAAAGGATCAAGGCAGCCATAGAAGTAGTAGTCGTCTTTCCATGAGTGCCCGCAATGGCAATTCCTTTTTTTTCCTTCATCAACTCTGCTAACATCTCTCCCCGGGAAAGAAGATGAATACCTCGTTCCCGGGCCGTCCTGAGCTCCGGATTACTCAAGGGAATGGCCGAGGAAAACACTACCAGGTCAGCATCACCCAAATTCTCCTCTCCATGAACGAACCGGACCACAGCTCCTTGTTCTCTGAGCCGTTCGATAATTCGGCTCTCCTTCATATCCGAACCACTTACCTGAAAGCCGGCTTCCAGAAGAATCCCCGCCAGGCCACTCATCCCTGCTCCTCCAATACCGATAAAATGAATTTTTTTTGTTTTGTCCAGGATCAAGTTAATTCCCTTCGGTGCAAATAGGAACATATAAATCAGGCACAGAGTTTAGAAAAATCCGAAATGCTAAATTCGAAACTCGAAACAAATTCTAAATCCTAATTCTCAAAATCCTAAACATGGTTTCGGTCATTCATATTTTGGTCATTTGAGTTTGTTTCGTATTTCGGGCTTCGTATTTCGAGTTTCTAACTATTGCACCTCTGTCACTTTACGCCTTGTCTCTCAGCCGCCAGGGATATTACCCTGGCTACTATGGCTTCAGCTGCTCCGGGCTGTCCCAAACTTTTGC
>JAADIA010000017.1 GCA_013151555.1 Nitrospirota bacterium
AGGAGGTTCGTAGATGAGCGCTAAGTTACTGGACGGAGAAGTCCTGGCAGGGAAGATTAAAGAAGGATTAAAAAAAGAAATCGAGGAGTTGAAAGGGAAAGGGATAACGCCTTCCCTGACCGCCGTGCAGGTAGGGGAAAACCCCGCTTCCCGGGTTTATATTCGCAATCAAAAGAAGAGCTGTGAAGAAATAGGCATCGATTACAAGTTGCACGAATTGTCCGACCAGACTACAGAGGATGAACTTCTCCGGTTCATCGAGAAGTTAAACGGCGATGCTCAAGTTACCGGGATAATTCTTCAGATGCCTCTTCCTCCCCAGGTGGATGCCCGCCGGGTGCAGGCGACCATTTCCCCTTCCAAGGATGTGGAAGGGATGAATCCCGCGAATATGGGAATGCTCCTTTATGGTCAGTCCAAGGTAGCTCCCTGCACGGCCCTGGGAGCTATGGAACTTTTGAAGTCCAGTGGCGTGGACTTAAAGGGGCAGGAAGTCACTATTGTGGGGCACAGCGAGATAGTCGGTAAACCGATAACCTTGATGCTTCTCCAATCCCTGGATGCTTCCCCGACGCCTACTGTCTGTCATATCGCTACCAGAGATTTGGCGGCTCATACCCGGAAAGCGGATATCTTAATCGTGGCAGTGGGGAAAGCCGGTCTGATCAAGGGCGATATGGTTAAGGAAGGAGCCATCGTCATCGATATCGGTATCAATCGGGTTCCTTTGCTGGATGATAATGGTAATCCCGTTCTTAATGATAAAGGCAAACCGAGAAAGAAGACCGTAGGAGACGTTGTTTTTGAGGAAGCGGTAGAGAAAGCATCTTATATCTCCCCCGTTCCCGGAGGAGTGGGACCGCTGACTACGGCTATGTTGTTGAAGAATACGGTAGAATGTGCCAAAGCGTAAAAGCAGGATCAAGTATTAAATATCAAGTATTAAGTTATAAGTATTAAGTATTAAGCAAAAAACTTAGTGTTTAGGGCGGACGAAGTGAGCGTCTTAATCCTTAATTCTGCTTTTAAGAGGAGGTTTTCAAATGATTATCTTGGAACAGAAACCCTATGAAGAAATTCTCAAATCTCTGGAGGGAGAAGAGAAGGTATTCCTTGTAGGCTGTACCCTTTGTGCTACCACCTGCCGGGTGGGAGGAGAGGACGAGCTCAAAGAGATGCAGGAAAAGCTGGAGAAAGAAGGGAAGAAGATTACCGGCGGGGTAGTGCTGGAAGCCGCCTGCCAGGCCATTGAGGTAAAGAAAAAATTCCGGGAAAAGAAAAGCGAGATAGAGGATGCCGATTCCCTCTTAGTACTGGCCTGCGGCGGGGGAGCCCAGTCGGTGCGGGAGAATGCGGAAAGAGTTAAAATTAAAAAGCTCGTCCATCCCGGGCTGAACACCCTCTTTCAGGGAGAAGTCACCCGCGGGGGACATTTTGAGGAACGCTGTTCCCTTTGCGGAGAATGTGTCCTGGAGCAGACAGGAACCATCTGTCCCATCACCCGTTGCACCAAAGGACTTCTCAACGGTCCCTGCGGCGGTTCCTCCAAGGGCAAATGTGAGGTTGACCAGGAACGGGATTGTGCCTGGGACCTTATCTATAAGAGGCTGGAAGAGATCGGACAACTGGATAAGATGAAGGAGATTAGAGAAGCTAAAAATTATTCCAAGCTAATGAAACCCCGTAGCCTGGTTTTAGGACGTTAGAAAAAGGATGAAAAAACAAAGAAAAGAATTGACAGGATTAACAGGATGCCCCGGATTAAATTTATAGAATTAAAACAGAAAAATTAGAATACTTGAAAAATAAAGATAAAAATCTTTTTGATCCGAAGTGATGTTGCTCGCTTGCTTAGACAAGTGGTAATTCTCTGCGATAATTCCCACTTAAGCTGCGGAGTTAATTCGCACCTATCATCTGCCTCAGGCAGATGATGTGCTCATTAAGGAGGAAAGAAAGAGGATGAAACTAAAAGAAGCTTTTGATAGCGGTAAGTTTGCCGTTACTTCGGAGGTTGCCCCTCCCAAGGGAACGGATATCTCTCCTCTTTTGGAGGAGGCGGAAATCTTTAAAGGGAGGGTAGATGCGGTTAATGTTACCGACTTGCAGAGCTCGGTAATGAGAATGGGTTCCCTGCCCGTCTCTCACCTTTTGCAGGACCGGGGACTGGAAGCGGTATTTCAGGTAACCTGCCGGGACCGGAACCGTTTGGCTTTACAGTCGGATTTGCTGAACGCCGCTGTATTAGGCATAGAGAATGTTCTCTGCCTGACGGGAGATTACACTACTCTCGGCGACCATCCCCAGGCCAAACCCGTCTTCGACTTGGATTCGGTTCAGCTTCTCCAGGCGGCCGTGAAATTGCAAAACGGCGAGGATATGGTGGGAGAGAAACTTCAGGGCAGCCCTAAGTTTTTCCTGGGAGCCGTGGTCAATCCCGGAGCCGATCCCCTGGAGCCCCAGCTCATCAAGATGGAGAAAAAGATTAAGGCCGGCGCTCAATTCTTTCAGACCCAGGCTGTCTATGATGCCAAACTGTTCGAAAAGTTTATGAAAGAAGCGGAAAAATTCGGGGTTCCCGTTATGCTGGGTATCGTCCTCTTAAAATCGGCAGGTATGGCCAAATACATGAATGCTAACGTCGCTGGAGTCTTTGTTCCCGATAATCTGATAGCGGAAATGAAGGAGACGGCTAAGGAAGACAGACCCAAAAAGAGCGTGGAGATTGCTGCTCAACTGATAAAAGAGATGAAAGATATGTGCCAGGGAGTGCACTTAATGCCTTTAGGCTGGGACAAACACGTTCCTGCCATCCTGGATGCTGCGGGACTGTGAAAAAGATTCTCTAAGTAATACCGGATGATTTATCCTGGTAGGGATACAATTCGGTTGAACAAGTGACTTTATAAAAGGCTTGCATCGTGAGGGTGAGAAAGTCATTTTTAATCTGGACCATTGCTCTTGCGATGGTGGTCATCCCAACTGCTGCAATTGGGCAAGAAGGGTCGGTACAATATGTCCACGATCCCTCTATTATCAAGCAAGCCGATACTTTCTATGTGTTCTCAACCGGACACGGAATCCCCATAAGAAGATCGACAAACCTATATGACTGGGAAAACATCGGCAGCGTCTTTAAGAAAATGCCGGACTGGATGCCGAAACTTGTTCCCGGGGTGAAATTTCCCTGGGCTCCGGACATCTCATTTTTTAACGGCCGATACCATCTCTATTACTCGGTATCGACATTTGGCAGCAATAAATCCGCTATTGGCCTGGCAACGAACAAGACTCTTGACCCGCAGGATAAAGATTATAAGTGGGTAGATCAAGGGCCGGTACTCCAATCGCAGCCTGACAGCGACGACTGGAATGCGATTGACCCGAATGTAATCCTTGACGAAAAAGGACAACTCTGGATGTCCTTTGGTTCTTTCTGGGGTGGAATCAAACTATGCCGTTTGAACTTGGAGACTGGAAAGAGAGCAGATGAGAAGCTGTTTTCAATTGCGTCAAGACCGGTAGCCAAAGCGATTGAAGCACCATTTATAATCCACATGAAGGGGTTTTATTACTTATTCGTATCGTTTGATTTCTGCTGTCGGGGGGCCGACAGCACCTATAAAATCATGGTCGGCAGATCGAAAAAGATTACCGGGCCTTACTATGACCGGGCCGGCTGGCCGTTAATGAAAGGCGGAGGTACGCTTCTTCTGGCCGGCTACGGAAACTACCGTGGTCCGGGTCACAATGCCATTTTGATTGACGGAAA
>JAADIA010000063.1 GCA_013151555.1 Nitrospirota bacterium
TTTTCCTTGGCCATGGTAGCCCGGGTTCGCCTTTTCGGCCGGAAGGGGAGGTAAATATCTTCCAGTACCACCATCGTCTCCGCGGCCTTTACTTTGTCTTTAAGCTCAGCGGTGAGATGACCCTGTTTTTCAAGCGACTCCAATATTGCCTCTCGCCTTTTATCCAGTTCGGCAAGCTGTTCGAGGCGATCGCGAATAGCGGTTATCGCAACCTCATCAAGACTCCCGGTGGCTTCTTTACGGTACCTGGCAATAAACGGAACCGTGGCTTTTTCAGCCAATAGCCGAGCCGCCGCCTCGACTTGTTTTGCCTTTAGCTTCAATTCCTCCGCTATTTTCAGGATATATTTTTCTTCCATGCCGCACTACACTCCCATCTTATCAGGGGCATCTCACCTCCCCGGGAAAAAGGGGTCCGGGTCGCACCTGTTTTTCATACTGATTTTTTGCTTCCCTCATACATCTTATATTCAAGCAAACGGCATTCAATGCGGGCATTGTAAAAGATAAGTTTGCGGCTGGTCCGCAATCGTACTTTTTTAGCCAGGTTCAAGTTTCCGGTAAAAAGATACCCCGTATATCCGCTACATTGCTGCTTGAAAAAATCCCCGATCTCTTTATATGTTTCTTCCAGCTTCTTTTCTTCCCCCAATCTCAACCCATACGCCGGATTAAGCACAATAATACCTTTTTCTTCCGGCAATTTGGTTTGCCGGTAATCACCTACCTGAAAATCTATCACAGCCTCAACCCCTGCTGTCCGGGCATTCTTTTTAGCCTAGCCACCTCAATGGCCTTGTGGGAAATATCGGTAGCGATTATCGGTTGAGCAAGTTTCTTCAGCCCACCCGCATGCGCGTCTTTGCGCACTTCCTGCCAGGCATCCTTATCAAAACCTTTTACATGCATGAACCCGAAATTACTTCTTAATAAACCGGGACATCGTTTTAAAGCGATCAGCGCAGCTTCTATGGCCAGCGTGCCACTTCCACACATCGGGTTTATCAAAGGCACAGATCCGTCATACCCGGTAGCCTGAATGATCGCCGCAGCCAAAGTCTCCTGTAACGGCGCCTTAAACGGGATCTTTCTGTAGGTGCGATCAGCTAATTTTCTGCCGGATGTATTTAAATAAAGCCAGCAGGAATCGTCTTTCCAGTAAAGATTCAAGACCACATTATCTCGTTCAGCCCCCGAATCAGGACGACGGCCACATTTTTTAGTAATCCGGTCGACAATAGCATCTTTTGTTTTCTGGCTGGCAAATACGGAATTGTTAATATGGTTATGGTTGGAATTGGTAACAGCGGCAATACTTAAGTATTCTTGCGGGTCAATAATATCTTCCCAGGCAATAGGACTGACTTCCCGATAAAGTTCTTTAGTACTGCGTCCGGGAAATCTTTTCAGCAAATAAAGCACATTAAAAGCCGTGCGCAGATAGAGGTTTAACCTTTGCGTATCCTTTAAGGTCGCTTTTATCTCCAGACCGGTCTCATGCGAAGATAAGATACCACCGTAAAGCCAAGGCTTTCCACTTCCCTGGTGAGGTAGGGCACAATGCCGCGGGCACAAGTAATCAGGACTGTACTTTGTTTATTAAAATCCATAGGATATATTATATATTATGAGAGGAGAGTTTGGCTATAATTAAACAGCGTTGCCGCACCGCTAAGCAAAACAACCCGCCTGAATTAGACGGGTTGCCTGCATCTTAAGCCCTTATATACTAACGGCTTGCGGTGAATAGCTCCCCGGGCAAGACTCGAACTTGCGACAGGGTGGTTACAGGGTCCCCTGATATTTCTACCAGGCCTGGACTATCTCTTTACCCTTCCGCCAAAAAGATGGCGAATTAGGGTAGCGGGTGTATAGTCTCTGCACTCAGGCAAATGCCCTAGCTCAGGATTACCATACCCAAACTGATAAGGTTCAGGCTATAGGCTTCCCTGAATTAGCCCGCTGTTCATCCCGGTGTTTCCACCGGGAGCTGCCTTGCTTGACAGCCACCTGCTCTACCGACTGAGCTACCGGGGAAAAAATAGTTCGCGTTGCTCACGGTTTAGTTCGCCTATGGCGAACGGGTATAGTCAGCTGCGCTGACGGGAAAAAATGATTGCTTGCCAAATTTATCACGGGTTAGCCCATCTTGGCAGATAGTTATAGTCTAATTTATGCTGGCAGGAAAAAATTCTTTCCGCTCGAAGAGCTAATTCCGTCCGCCAAGGGCGGACTATTCCGTCGCACAGCGACTATTTTTTCCTGTCACGAAGTGACTATCCTTATATATTTCTAACACTTTTTAGTAATTTAGTCAACAAGATGTTTGTTTTGATTTGTAGATTTGAGCGTTGTTTAAATTTTTCTTCATCAAGATAAGTTAAATCCCGAGCTGCTATCAGATGATTCTTGGTCTCGTCCAGAGAAGTCAGAGCAATTTCGTAAAAGTGTGCCTTCTCACGAGAACTGCTCTTTCTGAATCCTTCCGCAATATTAGCCGTAACAGACCGGGACGAGCGTTCAATCTGGTCAATCAGTTTATATTGTTCAGACTTAGGAAACGTTTTTACATCTTCTGATATCTTGATTATTAATCTATGAGCTACCTGCCAAGCATTCAGATCCTGAAAACAGTTCACTTTACTCACGGTTTTCCCGCTCGAAGAGCTAACCCCGCTCCGAGTAATCGGAGCTATTCCGTCCGCCAAAGGCGGACTATCCCGTCACGAAGTGACTATTCTTCCCCGCACTTCTTCAGCAACTCCTCCCACTTGCGATCGACGGAAGCTTGGAGTTCATCGATGATATGTTTGTTCTCCTCTTTAAAGAGATGTTGGAAACGTCCCTGGGGTTTGAGCCATTCTATGAGGGGTTTTTTCTCTTTGGGTTTATAGTTTAATTTGTACTTGCCGTTCTCTACCTCGTAAAGGGGCCAGAAGCAAGTGTCCACAGCCAGACGGGCCAGATCAATGGAATTTTCCATCTGTTTTACCCTCCAGCCGCGATGGCAGGGAGCAATGACGTTCATGAAAGCGGGTCCGCCGCAATTGAGGGATTTCTCCACTTTAGTCATTAAATCCCGGTAATTATGGGGTGATGCTTGCGCTACATAGGGGATACCATGGGCAACCATGATGGAAGTCAGCTCTTTTCTATGTTGTTTCTTCCCCGGGATGGCGTCGCCGGCCGGGCAGGTAGAGGTAGCGGCTCCCAGGGGAGTAGAACCGGAACGCTGAATGCCGGTGTTCATGTAGGCCTGGTTATCATAGCAGACGTAAAGCATCCGGTGGCCCCGTTCCATAGCCCCGGAAAGAGACTGGAGTCCGATATCATAAGTGCCTCCGTCCCCTCCCATAGCGATAAAGTTGATGTCTTTCTTAATCTTGCCTTGCTTCTTCAAAGCTCGATAGGCAGTCTCCGCACCGCTGATGGTGGCAGCAGCGTTCTCAAAGGCATTGTGAATGTAAGGGATGCGCCAGGCAGTGTAAGGGTAGATGGTGGTTACCACTTCCATACAGCCGGTGGCAAATCCGATTACCGTATCTTTCCCGGAAACGAGCAATATCTGCCGGATAACCGTAGGGGCAGTGCAGCCGGCGCAGGCTCGGTGTCCTCCGGAAAGAAGATCAGGGCGTTTGGCTATTTCTTTGAGTTTAATGGCCATATACTTTTACTCCTTTCTCATTCGATAATTTAACCTAACCACAGATTGAGTTGTTTATAGCAGACCTCAGATTAAATCCAAAATCCAAATGTCAAAATCCAAAAAAATCTTTTAGTCTATGGTCTGTAGTCCGTTATAACTTGTCATTTTCGGTAAATGTCTATGCCTTATTCTAATCGCCCTCGTCCGTAGTCTATTATCCTGTCTATCCTGTTAATCCTGTCAAAATCTTTATATCTTGTCCCGGGATTATTCTCTCACCCCGAGGTATTTGATAGTTTGATATTTATTCGTCTTGATGGCTTTCTCCAGATCCTGATAGACGCCTTCAATCTGGGCTGTATTTATATCTCTCCCACCCAGTCCATAGACATAGTTAAGCGCCGGAGGCTGCTCTTTCTCACCGTAAAGGGCGGAACGAATCTCTCCGAAGAGAGGTCCTCCCATAGAACCGTAGGCAATGGAACGGTCGAAGACGGCTATAGCTTTGGCTTTCCTGAGGATAGAGGCCACGTCGGCGAAGGGGAAAGGACGGAAGGATCTTATTTTGAGAAGTCCTACTTTCATTCCTTCCCGGCGCAATCTATCCACGACGGCTTTGATCGTCCCCGCCGTAGAGCCAAGGGCTACAGCAATCATCTCGGCATCATCCGTCTGGTATTCTTCCACCAGACCGTAAGAGCGTCCGGAGAGTTTCCCGTATTCTTTCCCGATATCTTTAATTACCTGGTAAGCATTGTTTACTCCGTCCACCTGCTGACGTTTGTGCTCGAAGAAGTAATCGGACAGATCCAGAGGCCCGATAGTTACAGGGTTGTCGGTATCCAGGAGCGGCCTTTCCGGAGTATATTCTCCGATAAATTTCTTTACCGTTCCGTCATCAAGAATCTCTACGCGTTCCGTAGTGTGACTGATGATGAACCCGTCCCAGGTAACCATCACGGGAAGAAGAACATCTTTATGCTCGGCAATTCTCATGGCCTGGATAACGTTGTCATAAGCTTCCTGGGAATTTTCGGAGAAGAGCTGGAGCCAGCCGGAGTCCCGGCAGCCCATGGTATCCGAGTGGTCACAGTGAATGTTAATGGGACCGGAGAGAGCCCGGTTGACAACAGGCATAACCATGGGAATCCGCAGAGAAGCGGCAATATAGACTACTTCCCACATCAGGGCCAGGCCGTTAGCGGAAGTAGCCGTCATCGTGCGAGCCCCGGCAGAAGCAGAGCCGATACAGGCGCTCATAGCGCTATGTTCCGATTCCACCAGGATAAGTTCGGTTTTCACCTTCCCATCAGCTACGAATTTGCTGAAGGCGTGCATAAGTTCTGTCTGGGGAGTAATGGGATAGGCAGCAACGACATCGGGGTTTATCTGACGCATAGCAGCAGCGCCGGCTTCGTTCCCCGTGAGAGCTAAAGTTTGAGTCATTAGTGGTTCTCCTCCGTTAAGGGCGACCAAGGTTACCTCTACATGTAGGGGTAACTCCTGAATTGCCCCTCTCTATTTTTTATATTCGCTTTCCGGTTTCATCTCTATGGCCTGGAAGGGACACTCCCGGGCACAGATACCGCATCCTTTACAGAACCGGTAGTCCTGTCCCACCATCTTCCCATCTTTAAGGATAATGGAAGAATCCGGACAGTAAATCCAGCATAAGAGACAATTCTTGCATTTTTCTTTGTCCCAAATCGGCCGGTAGGTTCTCCAGGACCCGGTCTCGTATTTTTCGGCATTCCCCGCCTCGATTATCTTCCCCCCCAGGGGAATCTCTTTGTATCCTTTCATCCTTCTTTTACCTCCTGGTAAGCTCTCTCTATGGATTTCAGGTTTCCTGTGATTACTTTATCGTTGAACTTTTTAGAGAATTTCTTCTTGATATCCTGGAGGATAACCTCCAACTCCAGCAAAGGAGAAGCTTTCACCAAAGCCCCGATCATCGGGGTATTGGGCATGGCTCTTCCTATTTCGTCCATGGATATCTGGGTGGCGTCCACGGTAAAGACCTTTCCGGATTTCAGTTTTATCTTCTCCCTTATCTCTCCGGGAGAGACAGTAGTATTGACCAACAGCCGTCCGTTCTCCTTCAACCCCTCAGTTACATTTTCGGAGGTGAGCAGGGTATCGTCCAGGACAACCACGATATCGGGGTCATCTATGGCACAATGGATATTAATAGGGCTGTCGCTAATGCGTGTGTACCCGCGCATGGGAGCTCCCATCCGTTCCGGGCCGTATTCGGGGAACCCCTGCCCGTGTTTCCCATGGGCAATAGCGGTCTCAGCTAAAAAGGTAGCTGCCGTTTTGGTTCCCTGTCCTCCTCTTCCGTGCCAGCGAATTTCTACCAAGTCTTCCATCCTTAAATCTCCCTTCTTCCTTCCAAGGCCTTTGCCAAGGTTACTTCATCAACGTGTTCCAGGCTACTCCCCACCGGGATCCCCCGGGCAATACGGGTAACCCTTACTCCCAGAGGCTTAAGCTGCTGGTCTAAATAAAGAGCCGTGGCTTCACCCTCGCTATTGGGGTTGGTGGCTAAGATTACCTCTTTCACTTTCCCTGCTTTTACCCTATGCAAAAGTTCTGTTATGCGCAAATCGTCGGGCCCAACTCCCTCCAGGGGAGAGAGAGTACCGGAAAGAACATGATAAAGACCCTGATACTCACTGGTCTTCTCAATAGCCACGATATCGTTGGGTTCTCCCACCACGCAGATTACCGACTCGTCCCTCCGGGGGCTGGAACAGATAGGGCACCTCTTCTCCGCGCTCAGGTTCCCGCAAGTAACACAGGGGACTACTTTATCCGCGAGGTCACCGATCGCCTGAGCAAGAGTCCTAATCTCTCCCTTGGGAGCTTTGAGGAGGAAGAAAATCATCCGCTCGGCCGTCCTCGGCCCGATGCCGGGAAGTTTGGTCAGACTTTCAATCGCTCTTTCTACAGCCGGAGGGTATCGGTACATAAGCGTCCCTAAACCCCGCCGCCGAGCATTTGCGAGAGGCCGGGAATATTCATCCCTCCGGCAATCTTAGCCATCTCCGCACTCATCATCTCTTTAGCCTGACGCAATCCCTCGTTCACGGCGGCTACGATAAGGTCCTCGAGCATCTCCGTATCCTCTGCGTCCATCACTTCCGGATCTATCTTCAGGGAGAGAACCTGCCCATCGCCATTAACTTTAACGGTGACCATCCCTCCCCCGGCACTGGTCTCTACCGTTTTCGTCTTTAGTTCCTCCTGAACCCGGGCCATCTTTTCCTGGGCCTGCTTGGCCTGCGACAACAAAGCACCTATATTGCCTAATCCCTTCATTGCAATCAATCCTCCTTTTTCTTATTCTGTCCAACTTAAACCGCGAATGGATACTAAAGTAACAGGTACAGCGGTACTAAGTTTGCGAAAAATCCGAAACTCGAAATCCGAAATTCAAATTATCAAAATCCTAAACATTGTTTTGGTTACTCGTATTTCGGCTATTTGATATTGTTTCGTATTTCGTGCTTCGTGCTTCGAATTTGTAGTTTGTCAATTCGTGCCTTTTTTAATTTCTACTACCCTGGCTCTAAAAGTATCTAAAGCAGTCTTGATGAGAGGTTCTTCCTCAAGCAATTTGTTTAACTCATCATCCTTGCTGCTTTGCGCCTCTGACCGGGAAGTATTTTCTCTCCCGGGAGCGGAAACCTTCCCGAGGACAGGTCGAAGCATGAGGTCGTGCTGGAAAACGTCACGCAGCACCCCTTCGATAATCCGGCGAGTCTCGTTCCTCTCTATGCTTTCCTTGTGAAACTTAAATTCGGCTGAGAAGGTAACGGTTAACATCTTCTCGCTTACCTTGGTAGGTTCCCCTTCCCTTAAGTAAGCTTCTGCGGAAATCTTCTTCTCCCGGATCCGTTCCAGAACCCGGGGCCATTCCTTCTTAACCTTCTCCAGGGATAGAAATTCCCCGTTGTTGTTCTCTGCCGGAGCCTCCTCCGGAACCTCTTCCGAGGCAGAGATAGATTCCTGTTCCGGCGCCCTCTTCTTAGACACAACCTTCCGAACAGTTGCCGGCGCGAGCTTCCGTTCGGCAACATTCTTTTTGGGTTCCCTCGGGGGAATAGCAACAGCCGGAGCCGTTTTCATCTTGGTTAATTTTATGATCGCTAATTCCAGGGGAATACGACCGGATTCCGTCCATTTGAGAGCATCCGCCGTGCGGGAGAGGATATCGATTGCTTCCTCTATCTCGTTCATGTCAAAGTGATCTGCCTGTATCGCCAGCCTTTCCAGACTATCCTTGGGCAGATCAACCAACTCTATGGCTTCCCCCCCCACTTTAAACATCATCAGGTTCCGAAAATGTTCCATGAGGTTCGTGGAGAAGAGATGCAGGTCCCTCCCCTGGCTGACAACCGTATCTATAAGTTTTATCCCGCTTAAAGTATCTTCCTCTATCATCGCTTCGACAAGAGCAAAAAAAGTCTCCTCATCTACCATTCCCAGGACGGCATTTACCTCTTCCCCGCTAATCGTCCCCTCAGAGAAGGAGATCAGCTGGTCGAGCAGGGAGAGAGCATCCCGCATACTCCCCTCCACTCCCCGGGCAATAGCAAAGAAAGCCTTCTCTTCCACTTTCAGCTTCTCTTCCCCGGCAATCAGCTTCAACCTTTCGATTAAATCCGAAACCGATATCCTTTTAAAATCAAACCGCTGACAGCGGGAAACAATCGTAGGCAATACCCGATGCGGCGCCGTAGTGGCGAAGATAAACTTTACATGTTCCGGGGGTTCCTCCAAAGTCTTCAGAAGAGCGTTGAAAGCCTCCGTAGTAAGCATATGTACTTCGTCAACAATATAGATCTTAAAGCGGTCCCGGCTGGGAGCAAACTTGACGTTCTCTCTCAGGCTTCTTATCTCATCAATACCCCGGTTGGAAGCCCCGTCTATCTCCAAAACATCCAGGCTGGAACTCTGGGCAATCTCCTCACAGGAAGAACAGCGATTGCAAGGTTTAACCGTAGGGCCTTTCTCGCAGTTCAAAGCTTTGGCTAAAAGCCGGGCCGTGGTAGTCTTTCCCACCCCCCGGGGCCCGGCAAAGAGATAGGCATGGGCTATCCGTTTCTGACGGATGGCATTGGTCAAAGTACGAGTAACATGTTCCTGACCAACCACCTCTTCAAAGACCTGCGGCCGCCATTTTCTGGCTAAGACAAGATAACTCATAAGTTAACGCACCTCCGGTGCGAATAGGCAAATAATGGGCACATAGGCACTAAGTTAGAAAAATTTAAAAAAACTGCAAATAGGAGCTTTTGCTTTTCACTTTGTGCCTCTGTGCCTTTGCCACTTTGTGCCTAATCTCTTATAATTGGCCGTGCACCCACTTTCGATCTTCTTCCCCGGGCGTTACTTGGACAGCCAACTCCGACCAGGATCACCCGAGACAGGCAAGCATTTTACTTACCGCTGCTCCCTTCCGGGCCTGACGGGGTTTGTAAACCTCGCCTACCCGGGGCCCGATCTTCATCGCCGCTTATCCAAGGCAAACCCCGAAAAAGGAAAGACCTCGAGAGGGAATTCAACCCCGCTATAGCGGATTGCAGGCAGCCCGACAACAAAGTTGACAGGTGAAGGCACCGCTACCACCCCATCTAGCACGACCAAAGAAACTTCTTGCTTTCACTTTCTCGGATTGAGCTATCCACTTTATTTACGATATATTTCTCGACGATGCCCAACCCGTAAGATCACAATATCAGTTCCTACAATATCAAAAATCACTCAATAATCACCAATTCGAAAACGATATGTCCCTATTCTGGAATCTATTAGAGGGTCAGCGTAGTGTAGAGGATCAGCACACATTTCCGGTATTCGTTTGCCAATTCTTCTTCTGACATCAGGAGCAAGTTTTGAAATATCCCGCTCTGCTCGCCGAGTATAAACCAGTCGGTATTTCATCTTCCTTGGCCGAAAATCTCTCGGTGAGTCTTGGTTCGACCTGCTTTGTAGTCAGCTCTTGCCTCCTTTACACCCTCCAGATATTCAGGGCTTGTTAAAGCAATAAAATCTTCGATAAAAGATTCACGGTCTTTCTTCTTCATCTTGCGGACAGCTTGAGCAAGACAGTCAAGCGGAATCTCTATATTAAGATCTTTTGCCGTACTCATTGGCATTCCTCCTAAATCCCTTCCCGGGACAGCAATCCAAGGCGGACTATTATTTACTGGCGGAGAGGCTGGGATTTGAACCCAGGGTAGCTTGCGCTACACAGCTTTTCCAAAGCTGCGCCTTAAGCCGCTCGGCCACCTCTCCTAAGCATTCTTTTCATCTTATCCTATCAAAATCATAAAGGGGTGTCAACGCATTTTTGTCATTGCTTGAGGGAAAAGGAAACGCAAAGAGGGGGTAGGATAACCCGCTTTGAGCAAAGCACATAGTTTTCTCTGCCCGAAGGGTTTACTATCACCAAAAGCGACCGATTTTCCAACCAACGGAGAGGCTGGGATTTGAACCCAGGGTCCACCAGAGGCAGACAGCGGTTTTCGAGACCGCCCCCTTAAGCCGCTCGGGCACCTCTCCCTCTACCGGATTATTCGCGTGGTTTCTTTCTTATCCTCATTGATAAATTACAACTCTTTCTTTTTTGGCATGAGTAAAAATAATGCTATTGCAATAGCAAAAAAGAAAATTGTCTGGGACCAGTACCAACCAGAAGGAATCCGGAAAATCTCAAGAGTCTGTTTAGCAAGGAATAACCGCTGAAGAACCCGCAGAACAAGCAAAATAATAATCCCGTTGGTGATAGCCCTATTCTTAACCGGATTCAACAAAGCAAAAATGGCTAAAATCCCCATTACAAGCATATAGGCCCCAAACATCTGGGTAACATGCTCTAATTGAGGGTTGGAGATAACGGATGCCTTATAGAACGTCTTTGCTAAATTCTCTACGGACACCCCGGGAATATAGGCGACTATTCCAATGATGATATGAGCCAGGGCAACTAAAGCCAAAACCAACCTGAACACGACCCTCTTAGCCAACTCATCCATCGATCCCCCCTTTTTTTACCTTAAGTCACTCTTTGAAAATGGCTAACGGCTAATTTTAGCACAATTCCATCTAATGCGCAAATTTAAACGAAATTACCTCCAAAGGTTTTAGCCCATCCCATCTTACTACTAAGAGTAGCGATTTTAATGGCTCCCAGTCTTTGGCCGGAGGATTGACAAGCACGCAAATATGTTTCTTGAGCGTTACAGTCAGAATTAATAACAAAAAGTCGCAACTTTGAAAGTTGTCCTAAATTCCTACAGTATCGATAGTGATAATTATCTTGCAATTTCTCTTCTATTTGTTCAGATAATGATTTTAATAAATTGCCCACTCTATTGCTTTGGTGTGAAAGTTGAAGAAAAACCGTATAGAAATAATCCCCGTCAGGTAATCCTTTCTCCGGAGCTATCATCCAAAACGAAGGCGAAAGTGAGTGGTTCTTGAGCGCTTCATTTAAAACACGTGAAACATGATATTCATTCAATTTTTCCCCGAATAAGTCTGAAATGTTATTTTCTTTACTCACGAAGTGAATTAAAGGACATTCATTCTTAAAGCCCACCACTTTTATTATATCCTGTAACCTGTAACGATATAATCCGCCGCTTGTTGTAATAACTACCGAATACAATTTCCCCATTTGAAGTTGGTGAACTAATTTAGTTTGCTGAAAAGGTTCCTCTGCTGTGTCAGCTTTTTCGATTTCAATAAATTCAAAAAAATGTGAATTGATTGATACGATTGCCCCGTCTTCTCCAACAAGAGGGAAAGAAACGATACCTTCAGTCGCAAGTAAACCTTTAGGTTGCACTTTCACATTTGGGAAAAATGTTTTTAGCTCATGAGCATCACGAGTGGCATTTCCATCTGCCCAGCAGCTAATCAGAGTTAAGTTTGGCCAGATTGCTTCATATAGGGAAATTCCTTCAAGCAAAACAGTTGGCCTTCTTCCCCAGCGTGCAAATACAGCGCTTAATTCATCCGCTCTTTTTCTATCTCTGTTTAATTTCTCAAGAATTGTCTGTTTAAGATTTAAATCCATATTAACAGGTATAGTAATTGCTCCGTCCCTTATATCACTAACCAATAACTCGCTCCAACCTACTGTTGACTTTAACAAAAGCATCAAAAATGTAGGATTCCAAACCGAAACATAGGAAAGATTCTTATCCTTTAAAAGGAAAAGCAAGGTTATATAGCGAAAAACTTCCATATTTTTTATTTGTGACACTTCTTTGGGAACACTCAAAAGTTTACTCATGAAGAACCGTTCCACTTTTCCCAAGTATTCCCCATCCTCATCAAACCCTATTTTGAGCCTCCCATTTTTTGTGTTATTTTTGCCTACAGGGGTTATAGACCAATAAGTACTGCCAAACATCAGTTTTCTTGTATTAACAAAAAGATCAAACATCCAGGGACTAATTCCATTTAAGAATTCTTGCTTTAAGCCTTTAGTGAAAGGAATATATTTAGAGGGAGCTGTCGAACCGCTGGAGGGTATCAGAGCTAAAACCGGTTCTCTCGTGAGAACATTCTGCTTACCCTCCCGAATCAAATCGACATAAGCAGAGTAAGTGTCATAAGTAAAAAGTGGAATCCTCATTCTAAAAGCATCCACATTATTTATTTCATTAAAACTATGTCTTTTTCCAAAAAATGTCTTGGAATTTCTTCTTACGATGCGCAAAAGGATACTACGTTGGACCTTTTCAATGCTGGCGGAGCGTTTTTTAAAACAATAATACGGTTTTGTCCATAATGCAAAGAGAACAGCGTTAACAAAAAAATATAATAGTTTCTTAAACATATACTCTTTCGTTTCACTCCTTCACGTGAAAAGACCTGTCATGATTTATTATTTTATATAAAACAGGCTTCAAATTTTCCGCACTTAATTCAGCTATACAAGCCAACTCATCACCTTCATGGTAGGAAGGATTTTTTCTAAGAAAAAAAGCTATATGAGGGTTTTTCAATAAATGACTATTGATATCCGCTACGCCCGGTTTTAAATACACATTTCTCTTTATAGGGCTAATTATACCTAACTTGTCATTATATTCTAAGGGATATCTCTTTTTACCAAATGTATCAATAATTCTTTTTTCGTGCTCAGGCGTAGGTTTATCATATCGAGGATAGAATTCCTTAAAAAATACAGGAAGAAAACGATAGGTTTTATAACCCATTGAGATTAAAAACCAATAAAGTTTATGGTTTTTATTTTCTCGCATAAGAGATAGGACAAACCTGCCCCATATTCTCATCAATTCAGTATCTCCCCAATAATCCTTATTGATTATCGTGTCACCTGAGAAAACTGCTTTATAATGAGTTTCATCTATTATTTGCTCAAGAATCATCTGCGTAGAAAATCCTTGTATTTCACCGGTCACATAATCACGCAGAAGTATAACGCATTTCTTTTCAAGTAAATCTTTATTAAATGCATCTCTACTTATTCCTTCAAAATAAATGGTCATAAGCTTAAACATTCTGTCTATCTGATTGCCGGTAAGAGAATTAATCTCTCTTATTTCTCCCTCTAACCGCATTATCTTGCTCCTTTAAAGCGTACTTATTTCCAAATATGGGATGCGACCGTCTAATGTCTTAAAAACGTGTTCCCCATCATCCCAGCAAACCACATAAATTCTACTCTTGTACTCTATAGAAGCATACTGCTTGATAACTGACAACAAAGGGTCCTTTTGAAACAAACCAATCATCATATAAGAATATTTACTGTCTACCGAATCATTATATAATGCACGCACTAATGCCGCAAAAATGTTTGGGTCATTATCATCAATCGCAATAAAGCTGACATAGAAAAATGTTAAATGTTTTCCCGGTTCCGGTAGTTGAGGATATTTAAATATTTTTGCAACATGATTATAAACTGGTCTTATCAGTTTTATCTTTCTGCTATATCCGGAGATAAGAGTCTGCTTAAACCCGCTCTGGTCCCATTTGCCAATCACGCCAACTATCTTACCCTGTACCCTGGCAACATAAAAATCTTCTATCTTGAAATCCTTAAGATATCGCTTATCTGACCTAAAATCCGCCTTTGTATAATAAGGATAAAATTGCTTCTCTTTGCCATTTCTATTAAGACATTCAACAATACCACCCAAATCGTTGTTTGTCCCTTTACTAACCGCAATTCTTTTAGAAAAACCCCTCTTCTTACGAACAAGCTTTATGGCAAAAGTTCTACATTCGCCGATATCATGATAAAGCGGTAGTCTCACCCTTTTCGATGTTAATAACTGCCTAACTTTTTCATTATCTTGAATAATAGTCGAAAGATATATTTGTGTCCGCTTATCCTGGTGTAACTGTCTAAAGTAAGTATATCCGCGATTAAGCAAAGTGCGGTTGCGGTATCTCTTATCTATGCGCAGACTATTCAAATATCCAATTGGAGTAATCTCTCCGTTAACATAGGCTGGTTTAATAGATCGAGTTCCCATACCCACGACGTCGTTAGTTTTCGTGTCACGGGCAACAATCGTTTGATTGAACTTTCCCGCTGTTTCCAGGGCGCAGAAATAACTTGGCTCACGCTGAAAGGCAACTTTGATATCACCTTCCATAGGAGTAGTACAAAGAATCCTTTTCAAGCTTAAATCATCACTTTCTTTGGCTAATTCAACAATAAACTTTTGCATATCATTATCATCCTAACCTATCCTTCTGCACTCCTCCTATCAATAAACCCTTGCGAGCGGTAATTTCCCTTTTTGCTCCAAAATTTAACATCATATAGGTTAGAAAACGGGGGAGACTAGACCAATGCACTTTATTGGCTAACCGCTTCAAGTTTGAATTAAGACTGAAAAACTTGTACCTGTATTCCCAACAAAGACTTGTCAATTCTTCAGCGGATATGTTTTCAGGCTTAAACACAACTTCGCCAAATCTATATCCGGGTTCCAACCACCACCTATCATACTTCAATTTATTTTCACGTTTAAGACGATCATAGAGAGGAGTGCCGGGAAATGGAACCAAATGGTTAAACGCTAAATAAATCAGCTTATTTTCTATCCCAAAGCGATAAATCTCCTTAAAAGTATCCGCTGTGGTATCGTCATATCCCATCACGAATGTTGCATAAATAGCAATGTTATGCCGATGGTATTGATTCACCACAAAATCATAATTTTTTACTGCCTGGTTTGCGTTTTTCTTCATGATACGCAAAGCATCCTTGTTCATACTTTCAAATCCTATCAATACCCCCAGGCACCCACTCTTTTTCATTAACTCCAGCAGTTCCTCATCCTTACAAACATGCATGGACATTTGACTCATCCATTTTATCTTTAAAGGTATGAGAGACCGAAACAGTTTCTTAGCCCGCTCAGGATACAAAGATATATTATCGTCAACAAAAAAAATCGGCTTATTTCTAACCGTCATCAATTCTTCTATAATAATATCTATAGATCTCATTTTGTATTGACCGTTATAATACTTAGTCACTGAACAAAATTCGCACTCAAAACCGCATCCACGACCCGTTTCTACCAAGGCAATATTAAGATAATTCTTCCCCTGAAAGATAGACCTGTCCGGGATAACATCTTTAACTGAACGGCAGCTATCATCCTTATAAAATTTCTGTAACTTACCGCAAGAAAAGTCATCTAAAAGTTTACCCCAGACCCCTTCGGCTTCTCCTATCAACACACTGTCAGCATGAGTTATCGCTTCTTCAGGCATCAAAGTAGCGTGCACTCCTCCCAGCACAACAGTAACATTACGGCGCCTAAATTCATCGGCAATTTGATAAGCCCTAAAGGCAGTATATGCCTCCATATTTATGGCTACGAGATCGGTTTTTTCATTAAACGGAACACTCTCCAGCCTATCATCATAAAAAACGCGTTTTGTTTTAGTTGGAGTCAGTGCAGATAAAACGGCAATTGCCAAAGGTTCCATCAGCCAGGAACGCACATAACCGTTCTGTGGCTGTTTGCATACTGAAGCAATAATAAACATTATTTTCATAGCTACTGTAACCTCACGTTTTGTTTATCTGCAACTATTAGTTCTCATAAGAGTAACTCTCACCTGAATTTGTGTCCTTTTCAATACTTCGCAATCTTATCGGCATAAAGTTTATATCCCAGGTTAGTCACAATCGAAACTAAAAAAGAACTTCCAGTCCCAGAAATCCGTTTAAAAATTGAGCTTAATCCATATGAATTTTTCCAAGCCCAATAAAGACCATCTTGTAACTCTTCGGCAGTCATTTTAGCAGGTTGAAAAACTACATGCTGACCATCATATAGCGACCAGTCTTTTTCAACAATCCTTCCCTGAGATTTCAAACTATCATAGATTGGCGTTCCGGGAAATGGCGTAAGTACAGAAAAACGAGGGAGGTCAATTTTTAACTCATTTACAAAATCTACCGTTCTCTTAAATACCATCCTATCGTCTTGGTCAAACCCAAAAACAAATGCTCCTTGTATTGCAATACCATTATCATGTAGTTTTTCAACAACTTGTTTATATTTCTTAACCAGATTAAAATCTTTCATAACATCTTTCAAAGTTGCCTGGGCAATAGATTCAAAGCCAAGGAAAAGTCCTTTACAACCGCTCTTGACAATCAGCTTGAACAACTCTTCGTCACTTGTTACCTGCATTGTTGATAAACCAAACCATTTTTTCTTAAGCGGGGCAAGTTCAGTAAACAACTCTTTTGCGTATTCAACATCCGCAATTAAATTAGGATCAATTAACACTAATGTGCGTCCCTCCATGTTATCAATTTCTTTTATGACTTCTTTAATGGGCCGGAAATAGGCCCTTTTACCCCACACAATAGGGATAACACAAAACCGGCATGAATTCGGACAACTTCGAGTTGCATAAGTACTGTTTATGGTTATATAAGCATTTTTCTTCAGTAAATCCCTGCGCGGAAAGGGCAAATTCTTCAAAGATGCATTCTCCGGCTGTTTATAATATTTTTGTAATCTTCCATTTTTAAAATCATAAATAAGTTGTGGCCAAGTCTCCTCGGCAAAACCCATTACCACTGCATCGGCATGCTGGGCAGACTCTTGCGGCATTAAAGTAGGATGAACTCCCCCTAAAACAACCTTCATTCCTCTTCTACGGGCCTTGTCTGCTATCGCATATGCTCTCTTAGATGTACCGGTAATAGCGTTAATTCCTACAAGATCAGCTTGAAAATCGTCATTAAGCACCTCAACCCCTTCATCCACAATTTCAATCTCAGCATCTATATCTTCTGGAACCAGAGCTGCTAAAGTAGTCAAAGTAAGAGGAGCATAGCGCAGGAACCTCTTGAAATTCCCTGTTTTGTGCCTGTGCATGGCGCCACTTGGCATAATAAGTAAAATCTTCATCTTTTATCCATTCCCGGCAAGCTCCTGTGCCATGAGCTTTATCTTCTTAAGGTCAAGTTTTCCACTTCCCAAAGTAGGGATATCTTCTACTTTATAGAAACTATCTTTTTTGGGAATCCATAATTTAGGAATCTGGCTATTATTCAACGGCTTCCATAACTTCTCAATATCAATGGCTACTTTATAAAGCACAGCGAGCCGTTCTCCCTTTTTTTCATCCGGCACTGAGGTTACCGCACACACAGGCTCCGCTATCCCTAAAATATTTATAATTGCCTCTTCCACTTTTATATGCGGAACCATTTCGCCGCCTATCTTGCTGAATCTCCTCATTCTATCAGTAATCTGTATAAAGCCATCTTCATCCATTATGGCAATATCCCCGGTTACATACCAGCCATCCTTAATTACTTCTTTTGTCTTTTCCGGCTGGTTTAGATAACCAAGCATTACATTCGGCCCCTTTATCAATAACAGCCCCTCTTCGTTATAAGGAAGCAGTTTGAATGTATCCGGGTCAACTATCTTTGCTGCAACGCCAGGAATAGGCTGGCCCACTTTCCCCGGCTTATATCCGACTTGCGCTAAGCGTTTGTCTTCAGCAATTTTATCAGAAACACCCAAGGAAACTATCGGAGAGAGTTCCGTTGCGCCGTATCCTTCAAACGGAGTGATGCCAAATTTTTCAAAAAAGGTATCAGCAATATTCCGTTTTAATTTTTCCGCTCCTGCAAGTGCATATCTAACGGTCTTAAATTGCTCTTTACTGCATTTTTTAATATATGCCGAAAAGAATGTAGGCGTACCAAGTAAAATCGTTGCTTTATATTTTTGCACCATCTTGCCAATTGTTGCCGCATCTAACGGGTTACTATGATATACAACCCCTACCCCGCTTCCCATCGGCAAACATAATGTTGCCGTAAAACCGAATGAATGAAAGAATGGTAAAATCCCTACCAGAATATCGCCGGGATTTAGTTGCATAACCTGATAAAAACCTTCTATATTGGAGAAGATATTACCATGTGAAAGCATTACTCCTTTGGGCTCTCCCGTGCTTCCACTTGAGAAAATTACCGTTGCGACATCATTGATATTATACTTATCCCCTCTGACATATAAGGTGCGTATGGCCCAGGCAGGAAGTAGTAATGCTGCCAGAAACGACTTAATCTTTTCAAAGGAAGAGATGCTCTCCTTCATATCCTCCAGAATAATCATATTTTCTTGTATTTCCAGCTTTGATTTCTCTAGAAACTTTCTGGAGGTAATAATTTTCTTTATCCGGCATTGCTTAATTGAAGCATTAAGGCTCTCCCTGGAAACAGTAAAATTAAGATTAACCGGTATCTTACCTGCAAATAATACGGCCCCATTTACCAAGGATGCCATGCAAGAAGCAGGTAAAAGAATGCCGATCTTTTCTCCCGCCCGCTGTTGCTCGTTGGGAGAGAACAACTTCTTGGACATAAGCATAGCGCTTGCCAGTGTCCGTATATAATTTAATTCCATTTTGGTTGTATCTGCCATACAGAACCGAAAAGGATGCTTCTTGGCTTCATCAATGAAGGCAATGTGTAACTTTTTCTGGTCTTTACCTCTTAACTTGAATGCTTCCGCGGACAGTTCAAGTACGGCAGTCCTCACTTCAAAAGCCTTTGCATCAGAAGACATCGGCTTGCCGTAACATAACGTTAACGGGTAGGGAACTTTTTTTGGCTTCTTCCAAAAACATTTACCGCCTTTAAGGCTAAAGATGCTTCCCCACATGCGATCAATATAAATTGGAATAATCGGCGCTTTAACACCCCGCATGATATATTCAAAGCCCCGGTTAAAAACATGCATATTACCAGTGCGGGTAAGATGTCCCTCCGCAAAAACACATACCAACTCTCCTTGCTCAACAGCCTTACGTGCCTCTTGAAGCGCCTGGGTTACTACTTTTGGTGAATCCGTAAAAGAAATGGGAATTGCTTTCATAATACGGCAGATAGCATTAAGGGGTTTTAATTCAAATACCCGCCGTAACATTAAAAACCGGACGTGACGTTGCAGCGACCCAAGAATAATCAAGGGGTCGACAAAAGCTACATGATTACAAACCAATAAAGCCCCGCCTTGCTTAGGAATATTCTCTACTCCAACAACTTTTATTTTGTATAGCGTATGCGTAACAATCCAATTTAATAAACGAATGAAGCAAATAGGTAAAACCCGGAAGATATACACCGTAGCCAAAATAGAACAAATTCCTGAGATAATAAAAATATATGCTGCATTTAACTTCATCCATTCCCGAAACACAAAAATAAGTCCAGTCCCGGCAAGAATTGCCAGAAAAGAAAGGCAATTTAATGTTGCTAATACTTGCCCGCGCCTGTCAGGAGGACTTTGCTGCTGCACATACGTATTTAACGGAACAATATAAAACCCAGCGGAAACTCCTAAAAGAAATAAACATACCGCCGTAATGATAAAAGAAGGATAAGTAAAACCTAATAATATTGAAAATAAACTCAAGCCAAATGAACCTAAAGGCACAAATCCAAATTCCACTTTTTTCGCTGAGATTTTACCGGCTACCATACCGCCAACACCAACTCCCAAGGCTAACAATGTCAAAAGAACTCCGGTATACAGCTCATTGACCAGCATAATCTTTCGAGCATACAAGAGAATGTTTAACTGAAAAATGGATGCCATTAAACTGAAATAGACAAGTCCTACCACCGCGAGCCAGACGGCTTTAATAGAAATGATTCCCTTGATATTATGAAAAATTTCTGCGGGAAAATTCCATTCAAACTTCCTCGTTGAACCGGATGGCTGCACTCTTGGCACAAAGAAGCTTGTCAAAATTCCTAAAATTGAGATGGCTATAAAGAAGAAGGAAACCCTGGCAAGATTATCTTTCATAGCATAAAAAACATACCCTCCAAAGGATGTCCCAAATATAATGGCTATATATGTCCACAATTGGATAGCGCCATTGCCCTCAGACAAATCCTCATCACCAAGAATCTCAGGAAGAATTCCATATTTAGCAGGGCTGAAGAAAGTACTTTGAAGCCCCATGAAGAAAAGCACGATGAATATTGCCCACATATTTCCCGTGCTCAAAGCTGCAAAAGCAAGGGCCATAATTATTAATTCAAAGACTTTAGCTCCGATAATAATTTTATGCTTACTGATTCTATCTGCAAGAAATCCCGCATAGGTTGAAAAGAGCAAGAAGGGAAGAATAAAAATAGCCGCCGGCAGCGAAAGATATGCTGTCCCCCCGGACTGCTTCACAAATACATTAATGGCAAAGAGCGAAACCACCAACTTAAAGGCATTGTCATTAAAAGCACCGAAAAACTGGGTAACTAAAAGGGCTCTAAATCCCTTCACGCTTTATCCTCCAATTCTTTGCTTGCCAACTTATCCAATAACCGAGTAACCGTTACCTTTTCCTGGTCCGAGAATTGAGAACCAATAAGTTCATCAATCAGTCTTTTGTAATGCGGC
>JAADIA010000004.1 GCA_013151555.1 Nitrospirota bacterium
GAAAGATGTTTGCTTGCGAACACGAGGGGGTTTCCCCCGACCTTCTCATCCTGGCCAAGGGAATCACCGGAGGTTATCTCCCCCTGGCCGCCACCCTGACCACCAGAGAAATTTATGAAGCTTTCCTGGGCGAATACCGGGAGAAGAAAACCTTCTTCCATGGACATACCTATACCGGCAACCCCCTCGCCTGCGCAGCAGCTCTGGCCAATCTGCAGATCTTCAAAAAAGAGAAGGTTCTGGAAAAACTTCCGGAAAAAGTTCAAACGTTGCAGGACGAATTAGCGAAGATTAAAAAACTGGAACATGTAGGAGAAGTGCGACAGAAGGGGATGATGACAGGGATAGAGCTGGTCCTCGATAAGAGGAAAAAGAAAGCCTACCCCTATGAAGACAAGATCGGGATCCGGGTAATTCGGGAAGCCCGGAAGCGGGGACTGATCATCCGCCCCCTGGGTAACGTCATCGTTCTTCTCCCTCCTTTGAGCATCTCGCTCAACGAACTTCGGGAAATTACCGACCTTGTCCGGATATCGATAGAGAGGGTCACTCAACAGGGCTGAGAGGAGCAAAAAAATAAAAAATTCCTCATCAGAGAAGAATTTTCTTGACAATTTTCTTGGTTATAGTATTATAATTGAGTCTTACTGACCATAAATAAGTATGTTTAAATATTTATTAAGTGCGTATCTTAACGAGGAGAGGAAGAAGTGAGAACTTTTACTCCAAAAGCAGAGGATATACAGAGAAAATGGGTTTTGATAGACGCCCGGGGAAAAATTCTGGGCCGGCTGGCCAGTCAGGTAGCCGGTATCCTCCGAGGTAAGGATAAGCCAATTTATACTCCTCATGCAGATACCGGCGATGAGGTCATCATCATCAATGCCCAAGATGTCCTGGTGACCGGGAAAAAACGTGAACAGAAAGTTTATTATCGTCACACCGGTTACCCGGGAGGTTTGAAATCGGTAAAATTCGCCACGATGTTCGAAAAGGAACCCGGGAAAGTATTAACCATAGCCGTCAAAGGGATGCTGCCCCATAACAAGCTGGGGAGAGCAATGCTGAAGAAACTGCGGGTCTATGCCGGATCGGAACATCCCCACCAGGCTCAAAACCCGGAAAGAAGGGAAATATAAAAGATGGCTGAGACGGAGTATTATTGCGCTACCGGACGGAGAAAAGAATCAGTGGCCCAGGTAAGGCTTGTTCCGGGAACGGGAAGCATCACTGTAAACGGACAGGAGCTTTCCCAATATTTTGGGCGAGATACTCTCTGTATGCTCGTTAAAGAACCTTTCCAGTTAACCGAAACCTTCAGCCGGTTTGACCTTCAGGCAAGAGTGAAGGGAGGAGGACATTCCGGTCAGGCAGGAGCGCTCCGCCATGGAATTGCTCGTGCTCTCCTTAAGTCAGACGAAGACTTAAAACCACTTCTAAGGAAAGCCGGACTGCTTACCCGTGATCCCCGGATGAAAGAGAGAAAGAAATACGGACAGCGGGGAGCCAGAGCCAGATTCCAGTTCTCTAAGCGGTAAAAAGGATTCGGGTTTTCAAGGGTTTGAGGGTTCAAGGGTTTGTTTTTCAAGAGCTTGATAATCTCCTTCAATATTTTCCTTGCCTCCTTAACCTCTTGACTCCTATTTATTAAACCTCACTATTTATATCTTAAAAAGGATAATTTCCCGATGCTGAAAGTAGGAATCGTAGGCGCAACCGGTTACGGGGGAGAAGAGCTGATCAGGTTATTGCTCTCCCACCCGGAAGTAGAGATTACCGTTCTGGCAGCTAAGATGGAGGGAGAAAAGCTCTCCATCTCGGAAATCTTTCCTGCTTTTGAGGGAAAAATAGACCTGCCTTGTTCCGACCTTGATATAGAGAAAATGGCGGCGGATTCCGAGCTTGTTTTCCTTGCTCTTCCCCATAAAGTCTCCATGGAAATGGCGGCCCGCTTTTTAAGCCTGGGCAAGAAGGTTATCGACTTTAGTGCCGATTACCGGTTCAATGAGGCGCAAATCTATGAAGAGTGGTACGAGGTAAAACATACCCGGAAAGAGTTGCTCAAGGAAGCAGTCTATGGCCTGCCCGAGCTTAACCGGGAAGAAATAAAGCAAGCGCGGTTGATAGCTAATCCCGGCTGTTATCCCACCAGCGTCATCCTGGGAGCAGCTCCTCTTGTTTCCCGGGGTCTGGTTGATCCCGAAAACATCATCGCTGATTCTAAAACCGGAGTCTCCGGAGCCGGAAGATGGCCGGGGAAAGGTTTCCATTTCGGGGAAATTCAGGAAAATTTTAAGGCTTATAAGGTGGCCGGTCACCGGCATCAGCCGGAAATGGAAGAACAATTAGGCCGGTTGGCCCGGGAGAAGACAAGAATCACTTTCACTCCCCATCTGGCCCCGATGAAGAGAGGTATTCTCAGCACTATTTATATGAATTTGAAGAAGAAGGAAAGCCCTGAAGAATTAAGACAAATTTATAAAGATTTTTATGAGGACGAACCTTTTGTCAGGATTACCGAACCCGACAAGTTCCCGGAAACGAAAGACGTCTGGGGAAGCAACTATTGTCATATCGGCTTCAAGGTCGATGAACGTGCCGGACGAGCAATCGTGATCTCAGCTATAGATAACCTCATAAAAGGAGCCTCCGGACAGGCGGTCCAGAACATGAACATCATGTGGGGGTTCGAAGAAGACGAAGGATTGGATCATTTAGGTCCAAGGCCGTGATATGCAAGAAATAAAGGGTGGGATTACTACTCCCCGGGGATTTCAGGCAGCAGGAATTAAATGCGGCTTGAAGGAAAACAAAAAAGATTTAGCCTTGCTCCTTTCGGAAGTTCCTGCTCGAGCTATAGCCCTCCTCACCACCAACCGCATTCAAGCAGCTCCTCTCAAAATTACCAAGGAACACCTCCGGGATAGTCGGGCCCAGGCAATAATCATCAATAGCGGCAATGCCAATGCTTGTACCGGCAGGAAAGGTTTAAGCGACGCACGCCTGATGACTCAGCTTACGGCCCGGAACCTGCAAATCAAGGAAAAAGATGTCCTCGTTGCCTCCACGGGAATCATCGGAAGGCCTCTGCCTATAAATAAGATAAGCCGGGGGATTGAAAAATTAAGGCAAAAGCTTACGGTGGAAGAGAAGAGCTCCGCCGCCGAAGCCATCATGACTACCGATACTTTTCCCAAAGAGATAGCCGTAAAGATCCGGATTAAGGGCAAAGAAGTTTTCATTGGAGGAATGGCTAAAGGCGCAGGGATGGTCGCTCCCCATTTAGCCACTATGCTTGCCTTCATCACTACCGATGCGCTTATCGCTAAACAGGCTCTGAAAAAGGCGCTGAAAGATTCCGTAGATAAATCCTTTAATATGATCACCATTGACGGGGACATGAGCACTAATGATATGGTTGTTATCTTAGCCAATGGGTTAGCGCAAAATGAAGAGATAGAGACGGGGGAGAAAAGTTTCAAGTGTTTCCAGGAAGCCCTGGATTTTGTTACCCTTTCCCTGGCCAAGATGCTTGTCGCCGACGGAGAAGGAGCAACCAAGTTCGTGGAGATAAAGGTTAAGAATGCTCAAGATTCCCGGGAAGCCAAAAAAGCTGCTTGCGCCATTGCCAATTCTGTGTTAGTGAAAACAGCTCTCTTCGGCGAAGATGCGAACTGGGGAAGAATTATGGCGGCTCTTGGCCAATCCGGAATCAAACTCAAGGAAGACGA
>JAADIA010000082.1 GCA_013151555.1 Nitrospirota bacterium
AGTTGATCAAAAAAGGGTATGCTTATCAAATTAATGGAGACGTCTTCTTCGAAGTGGGAAAATTAAAAGGTTATGGTAAGCTTTCCGGCCGCAGCCTGGAAGAGATGAGAGCCGGGTCTCGCGTAGAGATCAATGCCAGGAAACGCAATCCCCTGGATTTTGCCCTCTGGAAAAGTGCAAAGGAGGATGAGCCTTCCTGGGACAGTCCCTGGGGGAAGGGTCGGCCGGGCTGGCATATCGAGTGCTCGGCTATGTCCATGAAGTACCTGGGAGAGACCTTCGATATCCATGGCGGGGGGCAGGATCTTATTTTTCCTCATCACGAGAACGAGATTGCTCAGTCAGAGACTTATACCGGAAAGAAGCTGGCCAATTATTGGCTTCATAACGGATTTGTTACCGTGAATCGGGAGAAAATGTCTAAGTCTTTGGGTAATTTCTTTACCCTGAGGCAGATTTTCGAAAAATTCTCTCCTTCGGTGGTAAGGCTGTTTTTGTTGTCTACTCACTACCGCAATCCGATAGATTTCAGTGATGATAAACTGATGGTGGCCGGGAGGGGTTGGGAGCGAATCAAGAACTGCCGGCGGGAAGCGGCGAGGAGGGTAACTGATTTCCCTTCTTCTCAAGGAGGCGAGAAGGAAGAAATTCGCGTCTACCGGGAGAGGTTTGAGGAGTCTATGGATGATGATTTTAATACCGCTGCGGCCCTGGGAGTGGTTTTTGACCTGGTAAGTCAGATAAATATCTGGGTGGAGAAGGAAGATTTATCCCCGGTGAGGGAAGCTGTCCTTGTCCTGGAAGAGCTCTGTGGGATTTTGGGGATAAACCTGGGGGCAGAGGAAGAGGAAGAACTTGAAGAAGAATTGATGCTTCTTGTAAAGGGACGGGAAGAAGCTCGCCGGAACCGGGATTGGGAAAAAGCTGATGCTATCCGGGCAAGACTGAGAGAGAAAGGAATTATCCTGGAAGACCGTCCGGGAGGAACCATCTGGCGGCGGGAGTAAAGGTTGTCAAAGAACCGGATATTTATCCCTTTATTGATTGTTCTCTTTGCCTTTATCCCTCGTTATATCTATCTTACCCAAATAGAGAGTAGCGATCCTTCCTTTTACCATCTCCTTGCGGGAACCGACGCCCGGACTTTTCAGGGCTGGGCGGAAAATATTCTTCAGGGGAAGATTGAAGGAAACGATAAGTTGCTCTACACTTCTTTCCTCTCCCTCATCTACCGTTGGGCCGGGAACGACCTCTACGCTGTGCGCCTGATCCAGATTATCCTGGGTAGTCTTATTCCTCTCCTCCTTTATTTTACCGGCAAGCTGCTTTACCGGGAATCGGTCGGCCTGGTAGCAGCAGGTCTGGCTTCTTTCTATGCGCCCTTTGTCTTCTATGAAGGGACTATTCTTATTGCTTCCTTCCAGGTTTTCCTGATGGCTCTTCTCCTCTTTGCTTTATCCCTGGCCGTTAAGCGTCTCCGTCCTCTTTACTGGTTAGCAGCAGGACTGGTAATGGGGCTGATGTCCATAGACCGGGGAAACATTCTCCTTTTTATTCCCTTTTTTTTGTTGGGAATTCCGGCTGTTTTCAAGGGGACGGGGAAGAAACTCTGGCAGGGTGTAACCTTTTTCTTCTTGGGAATCGCTATCGTGCAGGCGGGATTGTTTTCTCTCCATTTTTCTCTCACGGGGACCGGGAAGGTGAAGACTAATCCCCTGGGAGTTCATCTCTACCGGGGCAATGCCTACGGGGCCAGCGGGCAATACGGCCGGCTGAGCGCTCTGCCGGCAGTCCCTCCCGGCCAGTCGTATCTCCTGGCTACTGCCAGGAGTATCCGGGCTCATCCCGGGGCCTGGATGAAACTTCTGGGCAGAAAAAGCCTCTTTTTCCTGAATCGGTATGAGATACCTAATAATTACAGTTTTGAATACTCCCAGCGTTACTATTCCCTTTTGCGTTACCTGCTGCATTTCGGTTGGATAGCTCCTCTGGGCTTATTGGGTATGGTTATGGCTGCCCGGGAACGCCGCCTGCGCCTTTTTCTTCTCCTGGCTCTCTCGTACGGAATCAGCATTATTGCCTTCTTTGTCGTCAGTCGCTACCGTTTACCCTTTGTCCCCCTGCTGATTTTATTTGCCGCTTACCTCTTGACAAATGCCAGGAGATTTTTGCAGGAGGCAAGAGTGAGCAGGAAAGTAATCTATTTTTTCCTGATTATTGGTCTCTTCTGGATAAGTAACCGGAACCTTCATCTTTCCTATCCTAACGCTCCCTACAACTGGGGTTCGGCTTATCTTCAAGCGGGTAATTTCCAAAAGGCGATTCCTCATTTTGAGGAAGCCATCCGTATTTATCCCGGTTATGCTAAAGCCTACGATGCTCTGGGGAACTCTTATCTGAGGTTAGGTGAGATTGATAAAGCCATTGTTGCCTATGAAAGGGCTGTGAGCCTGGAGTCGGGAAAGGCTTCCTTCCATAACAACTTAGGGACAGGCTATTTTGAGAAAGGTCGCTGGGAAGAGGCTATCCGCGAGTATGAGAAGGCTCTGGAATTACGTCCTGATTATGATAAACCTTATTATAACCTGGGGAACCTTTACCGGCGTTTGGGAAGGGAGAAAGAAGCCCGGGAGATGTTCAGGAAAGCCAAAGGACTGAAGGATTAAAAAACAGAAGAACTTGAGGACAAGAGAGTAGTTTCTTTGTTTCTTGCAGGATAAGATACTATAGAACAGAAATAGTGGCCGAGCTTGCTTGTTCCCGTCTGTTCCCGCAAGGGTATAAGGGTGCTCGGCCGTATAAGAGCAAAGCAAACTTTGCCACTACAAGAAGTGATGGGATGAAGTGAAGGTTGCGAAGCTTTCTTGGTTCTTAAGTTTCTAAATCTTTTCTTAGAGTATGCATAGCTCTTGCGGCAGTTTCCGTAGTCAGTTCTTTAGCTCTTTGCATTGCTTCTTCTCTGCTCATTGAGTCTATTCGGTTGGGAAAGAGAGCCTGGAAACCGTGTTGGTAGAGGATTTCAGCTCCTTCTCCCAGCATTCCGCAGATGCCTATTACTTTTTTCTTATGGCGTCCGGCTAATTTAGCTACCCCATAGGGAGCCTTGCCATAGATCGTCTGTTTGTCCATCTTTCCTTCCCCGGTGATAACCAGGTCGGCGTCGAGAATATTCTTTTCCAGTTTCATGACTTCCATGACGATATCTATTCCCGGCCTCAAGTTAGCTTCCAGGAAGGCCATGAGTCCGGCTCCCAGTCCCCCGGCTGCTCCCGCTCCGGGGATATTTGCTACATCTTTATGTAAATCCCTCTTGATGATTTCGGCAAAATGCCGGAGAGCTTTATCCAGTTCTTCTACCATCTCCGGGGTAGCCCCTTTCTGGGGACCATAAACTCGGGCGGCTCCTTTCTCTCCCCAAAGAGGATTATCTACATCGGAAGCTACAGTTACTTTACTCTCCTTTATGCGCCGGTCAAAATGAGCGAGATCTATTCTCTCCAGCTTTTTTAGTTCTCCTCCCCCAAAACCGATATCTTGCCCTTTTTCATCCAGCAACTTTGCTCCTAAAGCCTGAGCCATCCCTGCCCCTCCATCGGTGGTAGCACTTCCCCCGATACCGACGATGAATTCACGACATCCTTCCTGAAGAGCAGCCTTGATCAGTTCTCCCGTCCCGTAAGTGGTCGTCCGGGAAGGGTCTCTTTTCCGGGGAGGCACCAGGGGCAGCCCCGAGGCGGTAGCCATCTCGATGACGGCAGTTTTCTCATCTCCTAAAATTCCATAATTCGCTTTTACCTTCTCTCCCAGAGGGCCGGTTACCTCAACTTCTTTTATCTTGCCGCCGGTAGCTTCGACTAAGGCTCTTACCGTTCCTTCTCCCCCATCGGCCAGGGGCACTTTCCTTATCTCGGCTTTGGGAAAGACCTTCCTTACCCCTTCCTCTATAGCTGCCGCTACTTCCCCGGCGGAAAGAGACCCCTTAAAAGAATCGGGAGCGATTACTATTTTCACTGTTTTCCTCCTTAAGCGTTATCGTTTATATTATAACAAAGGAGAGGTCAATCCACAATAAAAACTATCCTACCCTCGGGTTTCCGGATAAGCTGGATTTAAGTTAGATAAAGGAATTATTTTCTTTGACTTGCTCTTGAGAGGAGTGCTATCATTAGAAAGAAGTTTGGAGTGCAGAGGTTGTCAAAAGCAGAGAAACGAAGAAAAGGGAGGAGATGCAGTATGCCGGATGAACAGAAGAAGGAAGTCAGGATAAATTTTCCTCAAGACTTGCAAGGCGGGGTTTATGCGAACAACATGGTCGTGAGCCATACCAGAGAGGAATTTATTATGGATTTCCTCATGGTAGGCCCTCGGGCCGGAGCGGTTACCGCCCGGGTTATCACCAGCCCCGGGCATATAAAACGTATCATTGCCGCCTTACAGGATAATATAAAGAGGTATGAGCAAAGGTTCGGGAACGTCAAGGTTGCTGAGGAACCAAAAGGTTCTATTGGTTTCACTCCCTCTACGAAACACTGAAGTGGGGAGAGCCGGACTTTTTCAGTCTTATTCCGAAATATTTTGTTGAGGTAAAGGAAACCCATATCCAAAATTTTGCGGGGTTATTGTCTTAGAACAAGGAGGGAAAACATGCTTTCTATCCAGGATCGAATAGGCATTTCTACCCATTTCATGCCGTCTACACATGGAGAAGATATTTTTGATGCGATACGTATGGTTCATGAAGCAGGATTTAAAGGTTTTGAGATTGTGCCTACGCTGGACCAGGCACAAGTAGGATTTCCGGCGAACTATCCCAATGTAGGAATAGACCTTTTGGAAATAACTCCGGAAGAGGTTGTTCGTTTAAAGGAAGCCTTGAGCGTTTTCGATTGGGTTACAATCCATTCTCCCCATCTGGATTGGAACCTTTCCAGTGCTAACCGCCATCTTCGGCGTTTGACTGAGCAGTACTTTGACAAATGTTTTGAGCTTGCGGTAAAGTTGGGGGCTGCTGCCATGACTTATCATAGCGGACGTGAGACGCCGGGGTTCATCCGTCCTCTTGAGCGGATATGGGAATACAATGTCGATTATGCTAAACGCTTGATACCGCGGGCAAAAGAAGCAGCGATGCCCGTAGGTTTTGAAGCGGGAACCCTGGACTATCTTAAGTATGTCTGCGACCGGGTGGAAAACTGGGGAATCAATCTCGATATCGGTCATGCGTATATGTTTGCCGGCACGGACGAAGGCTTCCGGGCTTACATCGATGAGTTTAAAGGACGCATCGCTGAAGTGCACCATAATGGCGTCAACCATTATTGGGGACGTTACATGGAACATCAGCCTCCCCATTTAAACAACATGATTGATTTTCAGCGTACTTATGAAGGCCTGAAAGAAATTGGGTATCAAGGTCCCATTGTTTGTGAAATTCAAGGACATGATATTGCTCAGGTCATCCGGCACTGTCAGGAATCCAAAGATATGATCGTGGGAATTTGGAACGGCACTCGCAGGTTATCTCAGCGCTGGAATATCGCTGAATGAGACAAGTGCCGATTGTTACAAGATTAATTGGGACGGTGACAGCTGTCCCGGGCTTGCAGGATTAGGCATATGTTGACGGAGACGGAAAGAAAAACCTTATTAAGAATCGCCCGCCGGACGATTGAGGAATATGTCCGGGAGGGAAAGAGACCGGCGTTTGAGGTGACGGAGCCTGCCTTGAGAGAGAAAAGGGGTGTGTTCGTTACCCTCCATAAGGGCGGAAGGTTGCGGGGATGTATCGGTCGGATAATGCCCGGGGATGAGCTTTATAAAGCTGTCTCCCTGATGGCTATCGAATCGGCCACTGCCGACCCCCGTTTTTCCCCGGTTAGGGCTGAGGAACTAAACGAAATCGAGATAGAAATTTCTGTGCTTACTGTCCCGACAAGGATTAAGGGCATTGATGAGATTGAGTTAGGACGGGATGGAGTTATCATCAAAAGAGGAATGGGGCAAGGGGTTTTTCTTCCCCAGGTAGCCAGGGAGGTCGGCTGGAGCAAGGAAGAATTTCTCAGTCATCTTGCCCGGGATAAAGCAGGACTGGAAGCTGATGCCTGGAAAGATAAAGATACCGAGATTTTTACTTTTCAGGCGGAAGTATTCTCGGAACATAAGAAAGCATAAACTACAGAGACACGGAGACGCGAAGGTCACAGGCAAACCCTTAAAAACTTTATAACCACAGATTACACAGATTGTCACAAGATTAAAATTAAATTAAATCTTTTTCTGTGTAAATCTTGTGAAATCTTGTGGTTTATATTTTGTCCTGAAGGTTCTTCTTTGTGGTTCGGAGCCTCTATAGTGAGAAATAGTAGTGGGCTGAGTTGTCTTCGTGGTTGTTTCTTAGAACGCTCGCTGGCAGAAAGGAGTTGGGGAATGAAGAAACATTCTGGTGGGGATAGGTCCCGGAACATTGGTTTTATCTCCACGCGTTTGGCGGGAACGGACGGAGTTTCCCTGGAGACAGCGAAATGGGCTGAGGTTCTGGAAGAGGAAGGTTTCTCCTGTTTCTATCTGGCCGGGGAGCTTGACCTGCCCCCGGAAAGGTCTTTTCTGGTAGAAGAAGCGCATTTCTCGCATCCGGAAATTCGGGAAATCTATGAAAAGTGTTTCCAGGTCCAGGTCCGGGATTTAGCCGTTACCCGGAAGCTTCAGCAAATGAAAGATAAGCTTAAGGAGCAGATTTATAAATTCATCAGTAAGTTTGAAATCGACCTTCTCATCCCGGAGAATGCTTTAGCCATACCCCTAAACATTCCTTTGGGTCTGGCTATCACCGAAGTCATTTCGGAAACAGGTATTCCTACAATTGCTCATCATCACGATTTTTTCTGGGAACGCAAACGTTTCCTGGTGAATGCCGTCTGGGAATATCTGAATATGGCCTTTCCTCCCCACTTGCCTTCTATCCAGCATGTGGTCATAAATTCTTCGGCGGATAACCAGTTGAGCCTGCGGACCGGCATTTCCAGCACTATAATTCCCAACGTTATGGATTTTGATAATCCTCCCCCATCTCCGGATGATTATTCATCCGATATCCGGAAGGCTTTCGGTCTGGCTGAGGACGAGTTGTTTATCCTCCAACCAACGAGAGTGGTAAAGCGTAAGGGGATCGAGCAGGCCATAGAGTTAGTAAGCCGTCTGAAGATGAAAGCCAAGTTAATCATCTCTCATGCTTCCGGGGATGAAGGTAAAGATTACGAGCAGCGGGTGCGTCAGTATTCAGCGTTAATGAAGGTGGATACCTTATTTGTATCCGAGTGCAGCATTGGAGAACATCGCAGAATGACCGAGGATGGAAGAAAGATATATACGCTCTGGGATGTTTACCCCCATGCGGACCTGGTGACCTATCCATCTACCGTGGAAGGTTTCGGGAACGCTTTTCTGGAAGCCATCTACTTTCGCAAGCCTATCGTGGTCAATGACTATTCTATCTTTGCCACCGACATTAAGCCCAAAGGATTCAAGGTCATCGAGCTGGAAGATTATGTTAGCGACGAGGCCGTCAACTCCACCCGGGAAGTTCTGAAGAACCCCGGCCTGGCCCGGGAGATGGCTGATCACAACTACGAATTGGGAAGACGATATTATTCCTATTCTACCCTCAGGCAAAAACTTATGACCCTGATGTTACACTGCTTCGGAGCCCCATGCCTGTGACCCCGGGAGAGAAAGTATATCCTTAGGATAGTATAAAGAAATCGTTTCCTCTTCCTGCCATAACCGGCTTTTTACTTTCTTCCTTTCCGTAAAGATACCCTCCCCGGCAAGCCCGAACCCAAGACAAAAAATAGGGGACGCTGTTTTTTATCTTCAAAAACAGTCATCCCCTTTTCTTTATTTAAATTCCGATTGATGCAAAAATTAAGTTTTTATTCTTTCCTTTTTCTCTCAGGCACTCCTTCTCTTCTTCCGCATAACCATTCCCAGCAAGCCCGAACCTAAGAGGAGTAAGGTAGCCGGCTCGGGAATCATTAGACCGGGACCGGTGGACAGGTAAGCATAATTACCATCAAACCCCGTTGTATCTACTCCTGGCAGGGAGCCGTCCGGCAACAGATGGACATTGCCGCCATACGTATCCCATTCCCCTTCCTGGCCGATAAACCCTTCCGGGCCAAGGAGTCCACCGCTGAAATTACCATTGGGCACAGGCAATGAGATATTATCTATCAGAACCCCGGAGTCTACAAATCCGTCCCCTGAATCAAGTATCGCAAAGGCAAGCTTCACATTCGTCCCTCCATATGTTGGAGAGATGGTTATGGAATCTGAAAGAACACCGGTCTCATGGGTGAAGTAAGAACCGTGAGGCCCGGCAGTTCTTGGGAGAGGAGAGAAAGTAGAGGTGGAGACATCGGCAAGGGAATAGAATTCCACCGGCCCACTATCCTCGACATAGTTGTTAAACAAAGCTATCCCAAAGACATCGTTTGCACCATATGTTTCTCCGTTGAACTCACTGGTAAGGAAATTGTAATCAAAGGAGATCGTAGCCCCTTCGGTAGGTATTGTGAACATCCGAGAAATCATCCAGCTTCCCTCAAAAGTGCTAAGAGGTACAGGCGGTTCGACATCTCCTGGTCCCAAAGGGGGATGAGCCGGGTCGGGAAAAGGCAAAGCCTGGGCTAAACCGACACTTCCCAGCCCCAGAACCATAACTAAAACCGATTTCATGAATAAGCTTTTCATAATTATTCTCCTCCTTTTGTTTTATTTTCATCTATTATCATGCCTTGCACATAAATACATGCAAATTTCATGCCAGACTGGCAAAAAAAATAGCTGTAAGGCTTATTTTTTTCTAAGCCTTTTGTTTTCAAAAAGATGAGCCATGAACAAATTTTGTGGTTCCGCTTCTATTTAATCTCTTTTAGCCTCAAATGTTTAAATAAAACAACATTTTTCTTCCAAGTGTTGAATAATTTAAACACATATGGCTCTTACCTTCTTCAGGTCGGCAGGAGTATCTACTTCTATACAGTCATATTTAGTTTTTACCATCTTGATCCGATAGCCGTTTTCCAGGACGCGCAGTTGTTCTAATTTCTCGGCCTTTTCGAGAGGGGTAGGAACCATCCGGGCTAGTTTTAAGAGGAAAGATTTTCGATAGGCATAGGGGCCGATGTGTTTGTAATAGTTTAAGGTTGAAAGTTTAAAGTTTAAAGTTTTATCTCTGAGGTAAGGGATGGGCAGACGGGAGAAGTAAAGGGCGAACTCTTTTTTGTCCAGGATCACTTTCACAATGTTGGGGTTGGATAACTCTCCCTCGTCCTTTATCCGGCAACAGAGAGCGGCCATCTTGACTTCCGGATGGGCTAAGAACGGTTTGACCAATCGGTCGATCATTCCCGGTGGGAGAAGGGGGGCATCTCCCTGGATGTTGACCACTACTCCGTCTCCGGGTATCTTTAACCGGGAAGCGGCCTCGGCTACGCGGTCGGTTCCCGAGCGGTGCCGGGAAGAAGTAACTCTGACTTCTCCCCCAAATCTCTTCACTTCCCGGAGAATCCTTTCGTCGTCTGTAGCCACGACAACTCTCTCTAAAACTTTAGATTTCTTTGCCTGCCGGTAGACTCTCTCGACCATTGTCCGGCCACCAATATCGGCCAGGGGCTTTCCCGGGAAGCGCTGGGAAGCATATCTGGCCGGAATGATTCCAATTATTCTCATCTTCATTTCTCCAAATTTCTCCAGGAACCTATTAAGATTCTATCATTGTCTATTCCTTCCCTGCAAGAAAAAAACCAGGGTGCGGTCTTTGCCGATAAAATAAAGATTAATAAAACTTTTACCACGGAGACACGGAGAACACAGAGAAAAACTTTAAAAAGTTTAAAATAAATTATCCGGTACATCCTGTTAATCCTGTCAAAAAAAAGATTTTACCTAATTACTATCTGGGTAAATCTGGTGAAATCTTGTGGTTTATATCTTGTCCTCAAGGTCTTCTCTGTGACTTTGCGACTCTGTGGTAAATCTTTTTTGTAGGTCTCTGCAGGGAGAATGAAGATTAAAAACATTCACCACAGAGACACGGAGAACACAGAGAAAAAGTTTAAAGATTTTAAAATTATCCGGTACATCCTGTCAATCCTGTCAAAAAAAAGGATCTTACCTAATTACTGTCTGGGTAAATCTGGGTAAATCTTGTGGTTTATATCTTGTCCTCAAGGTCTTCTCTGTGAACTTTGGGTCTTTGTAGTGAATCCTTTTGTGGTTACGGGGTTTTCTTGTTTTTTCCTCGAATTTATGATAAAATTTGCGATAAGACGTCATCAAAGTATTATTGCCTTTGGTTCGGCAGAGGCAGGCATGTAGGAGGAAAAATGGTTAGGAGAAGAAGACATTCGAGAAGAAAGGCAAGAGTTTCTCCTCAAGGGGCACTCATTGGGTTGGTTTTCTTTCTGATAATCAGCTTCTTTTTTCTCGATTTCCTCTATAAATGGAAGGAAGGGGCCGGGAGAAGCATAAAGCAAGTAAAGCAAATAGAGAAAATAAAGAAAATAGAGCAAGTAGAGAAGATAGAGCAATTAGGACAACAGATAGAGCAAGCGGGAGAGAGTGTAAAGAAGGAGAAAGAGCCGTTAGAATCAAAGGTAGGTAAAGAGGTAAAAGAGATAGGGATAAAGGTAACAGAAGGAATCCGGACAGAAGCAGAACCTTCAGAAACAGGAGGAACAGAAGAACTTCTTCCTAAACTTAAGGAAGAGAAGCCGGAGGAGGCAAAAGAGGAAAAACCGATTACCCTTCCTCCTCCCCGGGTAGCTCTCATAATCGATGACTTAGGTTACAGCCTGAGGGCAGCCAAGCCCTTACTCGATATTAAGTATCCCCTAACCTTGTCTATACTGCCCGGACTTCGCTATTCAGTGTCTTTAGCAAAAAGAATGAGTCAACCTCCTTTTGAAGCCACTTTACATCTTCCCTTGGAGCCGGAGGGAAAAGGACATTTGGAACGGGGAACGATTATGGTGGACATGAGCGAGGAGAAAGTGAGAGATTTGATGGAGAAACACCTGAGTCTTCTTCTTCCCTATATCAAAGGAGTTAACGGCCATATGGGGTCGAAGGCTACCGCAGATAAGAGAATAATGAGCATTGTCCTGGAAGAGGTCAAGAAAAGAGATTTATATTTTGTGGATAGTTATACTACCGATAAGTCCGTAGCTCTTGAGGTGGCCAGGGGGTTAGGATTAAAGACTGCCTCCCGCCAGGTATTCCTGGATTCAGGACGGGAGAGGAACAACCCTGATTATATCCGGGCCCGGATGGAAGAATTAGCCGATATAGCCCGAAAGGAAGGCAAAGCGGTAGGTATTGGCCACCCGAGGCCTCTTACTTTGAAAATAGTTCAGGAGATGATGCCGAAGTTGGCAAAAGAGGGAATCCTGTTTGTTACTGCTTCGGAGGTGGTAGAATGAATTATGACCTTATTATTATTGGGGGGGGAGCCGCAGGATTAACAGCCGGCATCTATGCTGGACGGGCCCGAATGAAAACTCTCCTTATGGAAAAGATGGCCCCGGGGGGACAGGCTGCCTCGACTGATATAATTGAGAATTATCCCGGTTTCCCGGGAGTGATTTCCGGCCCGGAATTGATGGAGAGAATGGCTAAACAGGCGGAGAGGTTCGGACTGGAAACGGTTATAGATAAAGTTGAAGGTTTAAAGTTAAAAGTCGAAAGGGAAATCGTCGTGATAACTCAAGGGGCGGAGTATAAGACCTTAAGCGTTATCATCGCTGTTGGAGGGGAACCGCGTTCGTTGGGGGTTCCCGGAGAGGAAGAGTTGCGGGGCCGGGGGGTTTCTTACTGTGCTACCTGCGATGGTCCCCTTTTCCGGGATAAAGAGATTATTGTCGTTGGGGGTGGTAATACTGCTGTCCAGGAGGCTTTATTCCTGACAGAGTTTGGAAAGAAAGTTACTCTGATTCACCGGAGAGATAGGTTGCGAGCTACCAAAGTCTTACAAGAACGGGTTCTTTCTCATGCAAAGGTAGATGTAGCTTGGAACTCTGTAGTGACCGGGATTCGGGGAAAAGAGAGAGTAGAAGGAGTACGAGTGAAGGATGTGCAATCCGGCGAAGAGAGAGAAATTCCCGGCCGGGGAGTGTTTATCTTAACGGGGATTAAACCGAGCACGGATTTCCTGCGCGGTTTTCTTGATAGAGATGAGGCCGGTTATATCATTACCGATGAGAATATGAAGACTTCCCGGGAGGGTATCTATGCCTGCGGTGACTGCCGCCAGAAACGGGTTCGCCAGATAGTTGTGGCTTGTGGAGAAGGAGCTACTGCAGCTATAGAAGCTCAACATTATATAGATAAAGTAAAAGGGAATGTTTATGGAGGCTAAAGTTACCTTAGAGTTCAAGGAAGAAACAGCGGTCGTAGCGAAGGAGACTGAAGAGAATCCAGAGGAGAAAACTGAGAGCACAGAGTAAGAAAGAAAAAACCATATAGGACGCACCCTCCTGAGGCGGACAGGGATTTTCACGAGATTTTTATTTAATTTTATCTTGTGTTAATCTTGTGTAATCTCGTGGTTTCTTCTTTTATTATTGTTTTTCTGACTTTGTGCCTCTGTGTCTTCTGTGGTGAGAAAGTTTTCTTGACCCAAGGGAAATAAGGAATGGCGATGAGAGAGATAAAGATTTATGGAGACCCTATCCTGAGGGAGAAGACTTGCCTGGTGAGGGAAATAACCCCTCGGACGAAAGAGTTAATTAAGGATATGGCTGAGACTATGTATGGAAGCAAAGGAGTTGGATTAGCTGCTAACCAGATAGGAGTTGATGCGCAGATAATGACTGTAGATGTGGGCAGGGGGCTGTTAGTTCTGGTCAATCCCCGGGTTCTAAGCAGTTTCGGGGAAGAATCGGCTGAGGAAGGTTGTCTAAGCCTGCCGGATATCAGAGTGGGGGTGAGGAGGGCTGCGAAGGTAAAAGTCGAGGGATTAAACGAAGAGGGAAAAGAGGTCGAAATCGAAGCCGAGGGGCTTCTGGCCAGAGCTATCCAGCATGAGATAGATCACCTGAATGGAATTCTGATAACTGACCGGATAAGTTTGGCCCGCCGGCATTTGCTAAGCTCGCATTTGAAGAAGTTGGAGGGAAGCAGCAAAAGTTTGCCGGAAAGGCGTTAAATTTTAGAGGAAGGGGGTGGGGATATGCTCGGGGGAATCGGGATGCCGGAATTAATTGTTGTTCTTATTATCCTACTGGTTCTTTTTGGGGCTGCTAAGTTGCCTGAGATAGGGAAATCTTTAGGGAAGGCAATAAAGGAGTTCAAGAAAGCGGGCAAAGAGATTAAAAACGATATCGAGGAGGTAACTAAGGAGGATGACAAGGAGAAGAAATAAAGATGAGCGGCGATATGAAGATTGCTCCCCATCAAACACTTAGAGGAATTTCGGAGAAGGCTCAGCGTTTGTTTAGTCTCTATCTTCGTCTTTGCTCTCCTATCTTATATTCTCAAGCCGAGAAGATCCTTGTCCTTATCTTCATTCCCGCTGCCGTTATGACTTCTCCGATACATTCACTTAAATATTTTTAGCTATTTCCGTTCTTCTCCTTTATAGGATAAGTCGAACCACTGTATCGTCTATGGGAGGAAAGAAAATGGAAAATAAAATTACCCGCCGGACATTTTTAAAGATTCTGGGAGGGGGAGCAGTTTCTCTCTCCGGGCTTTCTTTTTTGACCTCAAGAGGGAGTGCTGCGCCCGGGAATAAAAGGGAGGAAGGACGAGTTTCCCATGAAAGCCATATCGTAGTTGCAGAGGGAAGAGACCCTTATGCTATGACCATGGCTGCCCTGGCGGGATTAGGGGGAATGGGGCAGTTTGTCAGAAGGGGAGATATCGTTGTGGTCAAACCCAATATGGCTTTTAATAGGGTGCCGGAACAGGCTGCCAATACCAATCCCGAAGTGGTAAGAGCAGTAGTTCGGTCCTGTTTAGAGGCCGGAGCCAAGGTAGTGAAAGTCTTTGACAAAACCGTCAATGTCTCCAGAATGACCTATGATAGAAGCGGTATCGCCCCGGCGGCCAGAGAAGCCGGAGCCCGGGTGAGTTTCATCGACGAGAGAAAATTTAAAGAGAAACAGATCGCTCAGGGTAAATTTATTAAGTCCTGGCCTATATATAAAGAGGCTCTGGAAGCAGATGTCTTCATCAATGTTCCCATTGCCAAGCAGCATAGCCTGGCTCGTCTCACCCTGGGAATGAAAAATATTATGGGGGTCTTGGGAGGCAATAGAGGAAGACTTCACCAGAATATTGACCAGAACTTAGCCGACCTGAATACCGTTATTCCCATCCATCTAACGGTGATGGATGCTTACCGTATCCTTACGGCTAACGGTCCTACCGGAGGGAGGCTGGAAGATGTGAAGTTTACCGGTCAGGTTATCGCCGGAACGGACCGGGTGTCCGTGGATGCTTACAGCACCGGACTCTTTGGTCTGAAACCGGAAGATATCGGCTATATAAGAATTGCTTACGAGAAGGGTTTAGGGGAAATTGACTTAGCTAAAGTAAGAGTGGAGACGGTGAGAGTATAGTAAGTCTTAATCAGTAAAGGCGGAAATAAAGGGAGGGGGGAGAGAATATGAAGAACAAGAGTGCGCCGGAAGGAAATTCTGTCGTCAATAGACAGATGGACAGAAGGGAATTTCTCGGGGAAACATCCAAAGGAATTTTGACAGCTACCTTCGTATTAAGTTCTCTTGACCCTTTAAGCCTGGCGGGAAAGTGGCTGGCGAAAGAGACCGGTGAGAAGGAATCTCCGAGAGTTCAGGGAAGGAAAAGAAATTCCGGCCCGGTCGAATATCGACGTCTGGGAAAAACCGGGCTAATGGTCGCCACGATAGGTTTTGGAGCTATGCGCACCCGTAATCCGGCTGTTATCCACCGGGCTCTTGACTTGGGGATAAATTATATTGATACGGCTCACTGTTATCAGGGAGGCAATAATGAAAAGCTGGTTGGACAGGTTATTGAGAACCGCCGCCAGGATGCTTTCATAGCCACTAAGGTACATGTTAAGAATCGAAAGGAGATGATTCTTTCCGTAGAATCCAGCCTGAGAAGTCTCAGGACGGATTATATTGACATTATTCAGCTACACAACTTGAGGAAACCTGAGCAGGTTACCAGCCAGGAGGCTATGGCGGCCCTGGAGCAATTAAGGAAAGATGGCAAGGTCCGGTTTCTGGGAGTCACCACCCATGAAAATGAGGCGACGGTGTTAAAATCTGCGGCCGGGACGGGATTTTACGATATGGTTCTGCTTAAGTATAATTTTCGGAGTTCCCCGGCCGTTAAGGAAGCTATTGAAATAGCTGAAAAAGCCGGCTTGGGTATTGTGGCCATGAAGACTCAGGCGGGAGGATATAGGAGCAAGGAGATGGGGAACCTCAGTCCTCACCAGGCTGCTCTGAAATGGGTGCTGGGGAATAAGAATGTGGCTACCACTATTCCCAGCATGGTAACTTTTGCTCAGGTGGAAGAGAATTTCCAGGTAATGGGAACAAGGATGAGCTGGAATGACCGGAAGACCCTGAGCAGATATGCCCGGGCTACCGATAAAGTTTACTGTCGCTTGTGCGGGGAATGCCGGGATACTTGTCCTGACATGGTGTCTATCCCGGAAGTGATGAGGTCCTTAATGTATGCAGAGGGGTATGGAGATTTCCCGCTGGGACGGTCTCAGTATGTTTCTTTAGCTCCGGACCGGAGTGCCGCTAAGTGTCTTCAGTGCAAGAGATGTAAGGCCAAGTGCGTAAACGGTCTGAATATAGCGGCCAAAATGGTTCGGGCTCATCACCTTCTCACCCGGGGTTATAGTTAATGAAAAGAAGGCTGGCCTTTATTATAACTATACTTGTGGTGGGATTGTGGGGATGTGCCGACCGTTACTTCCCTCTTAGCAGGGAAAAGTCCGAGCTGGAAAATTTATTGCCGCCCTCCTCCTTTTCCCCCGGCTGGAGGAGAGAGAAGAAGCCTTCCTCTTATAACCCCGGGAACCTCTACGAGTATATTGACGGAGCGGCAGAGTTGTATCTGGACTATGGGTTCAAAAAGTTGGTTACGGCTCTTTACCTCTATGAGGGTAAAAAGGACTATTCTCTTATTATTGATGTCTATGATATGGGTTCTGAGTTAAATGCTTTTGGCATTCACTCTTCTTACCGGGGTTCGGAGGCGCAACTTTTGGAAATAGGTTCTGAGGCCTATCTTACGGATTATACCCTTGCCTTCTATAAGGGAAAATATTTTGTCTACCTGCAGGCCGGCAACCCTTCAGGGGAAAACAAGACATCTATGAAAAAAGCAGCTCAAATAGTAGCCGAGAGAATTCCCGGGCAAGCTGAGCAGCCCCGGGAGCTTAGCTACTTACCCGGGGAAAATTTACTGAAAAACACTTCTATCTATGTCCCTAAAGGGCTTCTTGGCTACCATTTCCTGCCCGGAGGTCTCCAGGCTGAATATCAATTGGGGAAGGAGAAAATCTTATTGTTTGTCGGTCTTTCTCCTTCTTCCCGGGAAGCGCGGGAAGCTTTTCAGGGATATGTGGAACAGATAAAAAAAGCCGGGAAGAATCTTGCTTTCCAAACCGGTTTAGCAGAAGAAGCCTTTTTTGCTGACGATTCCTATTATGGTAAGGTTCTGGTAGCCAGACATAAAAGATTCCTCGTGGGGGTGGTTAACCTACAAAATTATAAAGAAGGCGAATCTTTACTGAAGGCTACTTTGAAAAAAATAGAAATTAGGGAGGAATAGAGGGTTTGAAACTAAATAACACTTATCCTGTTTTAAGAACTATCCGCCGAATAGTCCAAATAGGAGTTCTCTTTTTCTTCTTCTTCCTTTTGGTGAAGACTGCTTATCCCCTGCAGTTAAAAAAATGGGTGGATTTTTTCCCCCGGTTAAGCCCTACGGGGGTGTTCTTAACCATTATTTCCTCCCGGATGGCTATTTCGGGCATTCTCCCGGCGATCCTTCTCTTGGTTCTTACTCTCTTATTAGGACGTTTTTTCTGTGGGTGGCTCTGTCCGCTGGGAACGACTATTGACTTTTCCGATACTCTTCTGCGAAAAAATCGTCGCGAGAGGAAAGAATCTCAGCTTAACCTCCGGGCTCTCAAATATTACTTTCTTCTCTTTCTTTTCATAACTGCCCTTTTTGGTCTCCAGACGATTGGTTGGGTGGACCCTTTGAGCTTAGTTACCCGAAGCTACGCTCTCCTTATCTATCCTTATCTAAATTTTCTGGGAGCCGGTCTTTTCAATCTTCTCTACCAGGTTCCCGGGGTAAATGCTCTTTCAGAACCTCTCTACTCCTTCTTGAAAACATATTTCTTTACCCCTTTTCAGTACCTTTATCAGGGACATCCTTTTTTCCTGCTTGTCTTGGTCTCTATCCTCATCATGGGATTATTTTCCCGAAGATGGTGGTGCCGGAATCTCTGCCCCTTAGGTGCGCTTTTAGCCCTTGTTTCTCGTTGTTCCTTTCTGAAGAGATTAGTAAAAAGCGAATGCCTTGACTGTGATGCTTGTCTTAAAGCTTGTAAGATGGGAGCCATAGGTGAGGATGGAAAGAAGGTTTGGAGGGGAGAGTGTATTGAGTGTTTGAACTGTGCCGGGCAATGTCCCCAGGCTGAAGTAAGTTTTCAGTTTTTTCCTCCGAAGAGAAATTACCGGTCGGCACCTCTCGATCTATCCCGGCGCGGTTTTCTCCTGGGAACTCTCTCTGCCGTAGCTGCCTTTCCTCTCTTTTCTCTGAACTATCCTCGCCGGAAGAAATATCCTTATCTTGTTCGTCCTCCCGGGTCTATTCCCGAGGAGAATTTTACCGGCAAGTGCATAAGGTGCGGGTTATGTATGGCTGTCTGTCCTACCAATGGATTGCATCCCGGCCTCTGGCAGGCGGGAGGGGATAGCTTATGGACTCCTATCCTCGTTTCCCGGGTGGGGTACTGTGAATATAGTTGTAACCTGTGTACTCAGGTCTGTCCTACGGATGCTATTCGGGAGATTAGCCTGGAGAGGAAAAAGAAATGGGTTATCGGGACGGCCTACATTGATGAGAACCGCTGTATTCCCTACTCCCGGGATAAGAATTGCCTCGTCTGTGAGGAGGTTTGTCCTATTCCCACCAAGGCCATAAAATTCCGGAAAGATAAAGCTAAAAATACTCCGGGAAAGAAGCTTCTCTATCCCTATGTCTTGGAAGAGAGATGTATTGGTTGCGGCATCTGTGAAAATAAATGTCCGGTAGAAGGAAAGGCTGCTATTATTGTAACTGTGCCCCAACTTTCTCCGCCGGGTTATGCCGACCGGATCCCTGTTTGAAATGAAAAGAAATAAGGGCAGGAACTTAGAAGTAATCCTGAGTCGGATTAACCGGATGAATTTACCGGGGGAATCAAACGTTATCGATATTACAACCCGAAAGAGGAGATAAAAATATGCTCAGAAAGGCTAAAGTGACCGATGTGAATCGGATAAAGGAACTTATCGGTTTTTTTTCCCGGGAGGGAGAAATGCTCCCTCGTTCTCTGAACGAATTATATGAGAGCATAAGAGATTTCTGGGTTTATGAAGAAAAGGGAAAGATTTTGGCCTGTGGAGCCCTTCATCCCAGCTGGGAAGACTTAGCAGAGGTTAAGTCTCTGGCCGTGGAGAGGGAGAAACAAAGACGAGGGATAGGGAGGGAAGTCCTTAACGCTTGTCTCAACGAGGCTGAGGGTTTAGGGATTAAGAAGATATTCGCTCTCACTTATCGACCCCGGTTCTTCCAGAAGGAAGGTTTTCGGATAATCAATAAAGTTGATCTGCCTCATAAGATCTGGAGTGAATGCATCAAGTGCCCGCATTTTCCCGATTGCAAGGAAGTCCCTCTTCTCTATGAGGTTAAGTAATTCTAT
>JAADIA010000088.1:0-1241 GCA_013151555.1 Nitrospirota bacterium
CCAAACCGAATTCTCCCCCATCGGTAAAACGGGTGGAAGCATTCACATAGACAGTGGCAGCATCTACCTCGTTGAGAAACTGCCTTGCCGTAAGGTAGTTGTCAGTAACGATAGCTTCCGAATGGGAGGAACCATACTTATGAATATGAGCGATCGCTTCCTTTAAACCAGAGACGACCTTTATGGAAAGAATCAGGTCCAGATATTCCGTCTTCCAGTCCTCTTCCCCGGCCTCCTTCATCCCGGGAATAAGCTTGATAACCCGGGGACAGCCTCTCAGTTCCACCCCGGCAGACTCGAGTTTTTTAGCCAGAGAAGGCAAAAACTTTCCGGCAATGCCTTGGTGAACCAGGAGCGTTTCCATGGCGTTGCAGACACCGGGCCGCTGTACTTTGGCGTTAAAAGCTATCTTGATAGCCATATCCAAATCAGCTTGTTCATCTACATAAGTATGACAGAGCCCTTTATAATGCTTGATTACCGGTATAGTAGAATTCTCGGTTACCATGCTGATTAAACCTTCTCCACCCCGGGGAATGACCAGGTCAATATACTCGTTCAACCGGAGCAATTCTTTCACCGCCTGCCTATCGGTAATACCAAGAAAAGAGATACTTCCCTCGGGAATTCCCACCTCCACCGCCGCCTGCGAGAGGATTCGCCAGATGGCAGAATTGGAAAAGATTGCTTCTGAACCGCCCCGCATAATGATACTATTACCTGCTTTCAAACAAAGTCCGGCCGCATCGGCAGTCACATTCGGACGGGATTCATAGATAAGAGCAATAACCCCAATTGGCACTCGCCGCTTACCAATCTCCAAACCGTTAGGCCGTTTCCACATCTTCATAGTTTCCCCAACCGGGTCAGGGAGAGCAGCTACTTCCTCAAGTCCTCCGGCCATCTTTTCTATGCGGGATGAATTTAAAACCAGTCGTTCAATTAAAGCTCCGGTCAGTCCTTTCTCCTGAGCGGATTTTACATCTTTAGAGTTCTCTGCTAAAATTTCCTTTTCCTTTTCTCTCAACCCCCGGGCCATAGCCAAGAGAGCAGCATTCTTCACATCCGTGGAAAGAGTAGACAATGTTCGGGACGCCTCTTTAGCCAATCCGGCTATAGCTACTACATCTTCTCTAATTCCCATTCTTTACTCTCCCTGAAAAAAATATTTAGCCACTGATGAAACCACGAGATTACACAAGATTTACACAAGAGAATAATGAAAAGTTTTAAAAATTAGA
>JAADIA010000088.1:1293-8039 GCA_013151555.1 Nitrospirota bacterium
TTTTTTTATTTAAATTTTTATCACTCTATATCCGTGGCTGTTTTATTTTCTCTTCTTACAATATCACCAAATTATCACGGTGAATCACTTCATCATAATATTTGTAACCAAGGATAGACTTGACCTCCTTAGTCTTTGCTCCCTTCACTTTCTCTAATTCCAAAGAGGAATAGTTAGATAACCCCCGGGCAAATTCTTCCTCATTCTCATTGCTAACACTTACCATATCTCCTTCACTGAAACTGCCTTCCACTCTTACAATACCACTGGGAAGCAAGCTTTTCCCTTTAAGCTTCAGGGCCTCTTTAGCTCCTTCGTCAACAAATATCCTTCCGCATCGCCTACGGGTAAAAGCAATCCATCTTTTCCGGCTGGCTACTTTCTTTTTCCGGGGCAGGAACAAGGTTCCGATATCCTCTCCCTCGAGAAGGCGTCGAATTACCCGGGGAGTCTTCCCGTTAGCAATAACCATTGGCTCTCCGGAATTAGTAACTATTCTGGCGGCTTCTAATTTGGTATACATGCCCCCCGTAGAAGTAATTTCCCCCGGCCCCCCTGCCTCAATTTCGGTCTGGGAATCGATTTTCTCAACTAACCTGATATAATCTTCTTTATCTCCTCCTCTCTTGCGAGGATCGGTTGCATAGAGTCCGTCAATGTCGGAGAGAATAATAAGCAGTTCCGCTCCCACTAAATTAGTCACTAAGGCTGATAAGGTATCATTATCCCCAAATTTAATTTCCTCTACTCCTACGGAATCGTTTTCATTGATAATAGGAATGACATTAAGCTTAAGGAGAGTCATCAAGGTATGACGAGCGTTCAGGTAACGTTTCCGATCGGTAAGGTCATCCTGAGTAAGGAGAATCTGAGCAACGAGATATCCTCTTTTCCGGAAACATCGCTCGTAAAGATGCATAAGATAGCTTTGACCAATAGCGGCGGCAGCTTGTTTGCCGGGAAGCGTTCGAGGTCTTTCTTTCAACCCTAAAGCTCTCATTCCCGCCCCTATGGCTCCCGAGGTGATTAAAATAACTTCCTGATCGCTTTGGCGCAGGTCAACTATCTCGTCAACAATTTTTTCTATTCGTTTATCATTGATTCCAACAGTGGGAGAAGCAAGAACGGCTGTTCCTACTTTTATCACCAACCGTTTAATATCTTTAAATAGCTCCTTCCGCATCGGCATATATACTGACCTTCTTTCCGCTTTTTCCTGCTTCAAAACGGACGTAACCTTCTTTTAGGGCAAAAAGAGTATAATCTCTTCCCTGACCTACATTATTGCCTGGTTTAAACTTTGTTCCCCGCTGCCTGATTAAGATACTGCCGGCAGGAACGAATTGGCCTCCAAAACGTTTTACCCCCAAGCGTTGAGACCGGCTATCTCGTCCATTTCGGGAACTTCCCATTCCTTTTTTATGCGCCATCTTACTTCTCCTAATGAGCACATCATCCGCCTTAGGCGGATGATAAGTGCGAATTACCCTGAGAAATTTGAAGAATTTCCAGGACTTTAGTCCCTGAAATTGCTTTTAGCAATTTCTAGGGGTCCCGCGTAGTATGCTAAAAATTATCGAAGAGAATTTTCGCATATTTCACAAAGCGGGGCACTTCCCTTCACTATTGATAGGATTAAGTTTTCCTTAATTCTTAATCCTATTGAATTATCTCCACTATCCTTAACCGGGTAAAGGATTGCCGGTGACCCTGCTTTCGTTTAGAGTTCTTTCTTCTTCGGAAATGGAAAGCTATCACCTTTTTTTCCTTACCATGTCCAAGCACCTCTCCAATTATTTTTGTTCCCTTCACCGTTGGCTGTCCCACAGAAACCTTCTTGCCGTTAGCTACCAGGAAAACTTCCTCAAATTCTACTTTCTTTCCGACCTCCCCATCTAATTTCTGAATTTCAATCTCATCTCCCTCCGAGACTTGATATTGCTGGCTACCAACTTTCATAATGGCATACATGGGTAAATACTCCTATTCTTTAAAAAATTAACCCTCGAATCCTCTTTGCGGTAAATGTTATCATAGAAGTTACTTGCTGTCAAGGTCCTCTCCCCTACTGGAGAGAAATTTAACTTTTTCCAATTGTAAATCATGGTCCTCTTTGATAAGTATCTTTTTTCTCCGGAACTGTTTCTCCAACTTCGCAATTTTCTCCCGGTCTTCTTTTAAAAGATGAGAAACAACCTGGGGATGAGCCTTAACTATTATCTCTTTTTCCTCGGTTCGAGAACAAATTGCTTTCAGTTTCCTCTGAAGGTCAATGCTGATAGTAATAATTGATTTAACTACTCCTCTTCCCTGGCAATAGGAACAAGAATTACATAAAACGCGAGAGAGATTTTCCCGGGTCCTTTGCCGGGTCATTTCTACCAACCCCAGAGAGCTATACTGGACGATACTTGTCTTCGACCGGTCACGTTTAAGAGACTCTTCCAATTTCCTCAAGACTCTTTTTCTATTTCTCTCCGACTCCATATCAATGAAATCGATAATAATAATACCGCCTAAGTCCCGCAGCCGTAATTGCCGGGCAATTTCTTGAGCTGCTTCCAGGTTGATACGAAGAGCTGTTTGCTCCAGGTTCTCCCGGCCGACATATCGCCCCGTATTTACATCAACACTTATTAAAGCCGTCGTCTCTTCAATAATTAGATTCCCCCCACTTTTCAGCCAGACTTTGTTATTTAGAGCTTTTTCTATTTCATTTTCTAAGTGGTAAGCGCTGAAAAGAGATTGTTCTCTTCTATAAGTTTCCACTCTTGGCCTCAAGGCAGGAAGAAACGATTTTAAGAACCTTCTTAACTTTCCTCCTTCTTCCCGGGAATCTATTATCACTCTATTAATATCTTCCCCAAAGAAGTCCCTGGCTGCCCGGCAGATCAATTCTAATTCCTCATGGATAAGATGAGGAGCCGAATATCTCTGGGCTGTCTTTTCGACTCTTCGCCAGAGGTCCATCAAATATCTAATATCGGGAAGGAGTTCTTTTTTTCCCTTCCCTTCCCCCGCTGTCCGGACGATGAAACCAACCCCGGGAGGTCGAATCTTTTGAAGAATCTTTTTTAACCTTTCACGCTCTGTTCTATCAACGATTTTCCGGGAGACTCCAAGGTGTTCTACCGTCGGCATAAGGACTAAAAATCTACCCGGAAGGCTTATGTGTGAAGAAATACGAGCTCCCTTGGTTCCCATGGGTTCCTTGATTATCTGAACCAGGATTTCCTGCCCTTTCTTCAAAACATCCTCTATGGAAACAGAGGGATAAGATCTTTTTCCTCTCTCTAACCGATGAGCTTCTTCCTCTCCATAAGTAGCTACCATATCCTCAAGGATATCCACTTCCTTTGCCACATCGGAAACATACAAGAAACCGCTCTTCTCCAAACCGATATCAACAAAAGCTGCTTCCATACCCGGCAAAATAGCTTCCACTCTTCCTTTATAGATATTGCCGGCAATTCCCCGACCTTCCTTTCTCTCTACAAACAACTCCTCCAACACCTTGTCCTCGAGGAGTGCCATTCTCACCTCATTTTCATCTACACTAATCAGAACTTCTTTATACATAAGAAAACTCCATAATTACAGATAAACACCGTTCACCTATTTTTCACCACAGAGTTCACAGAGCACGCAGAGATGGCTCCTCAAAACATGATTTTCATTTTCTCTGCGGCCTCGGCGTTCTCAGTGGTAACAACTTGATTTTCCGAGTCTATCTGATTTATACTTTGCTATAATTCCAGAGGAGAGACCAGCTTCCCTTCCTTTTCCACAAACAATCCGGTTCTCTCCATATCCAGCGAAGCCAGGTTCAGTTCTTCTTTTCCCAGGAGCGATTTTACGGCTTCTTTTATTTTAATTTTTCCTTTGAGATGCAAAGAAATGTCCAGAGAGCGCCCCTCCCCATCCGGTTTAATTTTGTAAGTAGCTATATCAATAATAGCCATTAAAGATTTAGATTCACGGGGAACTTCCCCAACCTCCATAATTTTTAACCCTTCCGGCAACTCTTTATTAAAACGGATTTTGAATTCATCCTTATCGATTGCCTTCTCTAAAACAAGATCAGCAAATTCGCCCTTGCTTTTGATTCCCAGGGTGAGAGGAGGACCGAAGCTAACTCTGGGATGAGGGCTGAAACCTTCCGAATAGGCAACCGGCAAACCGCTCCGGCGTAAGGCTTGAACAAAAACCTTAATCAGATTTAAATGGGAGATGAGCTTTACTTCATCTCCCTTTTCAAACTTCACCCTTAACTTCAAGATACCCTCACAGCAAGAATAGACACAGCGGCACACAGTTTAGAAAAATTTGAAATACTAAATTCGAAACTCGAAACAAATCCTAAATTATAATTTCCGAAATTCCAAACATGGTTTTGGTCCTTCGTGTTTTGGTCATTTGAGTTTGTTTCGGATTTCGGGTTTCGAATTTCGAGTTTCTCATCTTGTGCCTCTGTCACTTTGTGTTTTTATGTAGTTCTATGGTCTTCTTTAACTTCTGATAGGTAGTCTCCAGATGTTCCGGAATCACTTTGGTTTCCGAGACCACGGGCATAAAATTAGTATCTCCTTCCCAACGAGGAACGATATGCAAATGCAAATGGTCTGCTATCCCGGCACCTGCTACTTTCCCTAAATTCATCCCGATATTAAAACCCTGGGGTTGGATTACCTTTTCCAAAAGCTCAGTCGCTTTCCGGGTAAGCATCATTAATTCTAAAAGTTCTCTTCCCTCCAAGTTATCCAGACGGGAGACATGTTTGTAGGGAACAACTAAAAGATGCCCGTTACTATAAGGGTAAGTGTTGAGCATAAGAAAAGAGGTTTCTCCCCGCACAAGGAGATAATTTTCTTCATCTCGATTTTCTTTCGGCTTCCGACAAAAAAGACAGGTTTGCTCCTTATCTTTTTTCAAAATATATTTCATCCTCCAAGGCGCCCAGATTCGTTTCATTCTTTTTCTCTGACCAGTCTTTTTCTCTCCTCTTTCCAAATAGCCGGGACAGCTCTCATTACATCTTATACTTTCCAAAATCTTCAGGTTTCAAGTTTGCCAGAAAGAGCTTCAGCTTCTCTATCTCTTCGCCCTCTTCAAATCTGTCAAATTTGGATATATCATCGAGAGCTTCCTCAGAGACATAAATAGGAACACCTGTCCGAAGTGCCAGAGCCAAAGCATCGCTGGGACGAGCGTCTATATTCACTTTTTTCTTTCCCCGGCAGATGACAATCTTAGCAAAGAAAGTGTTATCCCTTAAACTATAAACGTGCACCTGAGTTACTCTTCCCTGCAATCCTTCAATTATGGACTTGATTAAATCATGAGTGAGAGGTCGAGGGGCAATCATTCCTTCTAATTCCAGGGCAATAGCACCAGCTTCAAATACACCTACCCAGATGGGAAGAGTTCTCTTTCCTTCTTTATCCTTGAGGATAATAATAGGCATACTGGTAACAGGATCCACAGTTACTCCTTTTATCTTCATCTCGATCATATTCTATCTCCCGATATAATAATATCTGATGACCCAAAGCAAAACAGGCCTTATAAACTACAAGTATTACATTTCTTGCTGGAGCAAGTGGAACAACCTGATCCGGTTGAGGACCCCTTAGATGTTGAACCGGCTTTTAATCCAAAGAGAGAAAGAAGACGGTCAACCTTACCACTCCCACACTGAGGACAGGAAACGTTCTTCTCTTCCCGGAAAGAACGGAAAAGCACCTCGAATTCCTCTTGACATTTTTGACATTGAAATTCGTAGATAGGCATAATCATATTCCTGCTATAAATATTTGACTTTCAGTGCTTAGGTATACTCACAGTTCCACGATTATCTATATCTTACTCTATCAATGCCATGCTCTTAAGGCAGGTAGTCTAAAGGGTTTACTGTCTGATATCCTTTCCTGATCTCAAAATGAAGATGAGGACCGGTAGAACGGCCGGTGCTCCCAACTCGACCGATAACCTGCCTTTGCCTTACCTGGTCATCCACTTTAACTAAGTTAAGCGAGTTATGAGCATAGATAGTGGAATGTCCATTATGATGATCTATAATGATTACCTCTCCGTACCCGCTCAAGGTTCCGGCATAAACTACCGTTCCACTCTGAGAAGCAACGATTCTGGCTCCTTTGGAAGCAGCAATGTCAATCCCTTTATGCTGCCTTCCGTTCCTCATTCCGTAAGAAGAGGTTACCCTCTTCGAATTTACCGGCCAGATGAAAGAATTTTTTTTCAAAGAAACGGCGGAAGTACGATAAGTGTCCACCCCCAAAACTTTCTTTGCTCCAGGAATAAAAAGACGTTGCCCGACTCGCAATTTATTGGGGTCGGAAAGGCGATTCGCAGTCATGATTGTTTTCATGTCCACCTTATAAGTTCTGGCTATTCTCCCGAGATATTCTCCTCTCTTTACCTGATGGTAAACCCCGGATGGATAGGCTCTCTGTATAGCGCATCCTTCCATAAGGATAAGGAGAATAATAAAAGTCAAACGAGGAGAGAAGCCTCTAAACTTAACCTGTCTTATTTTCATCCTTCGTTACCCCTTGTGCCTATATACCTTTGCCTCAGGACTCGAACCCCCTGATATCCGCCTTACCCAAACATCACAAACAGAACCGGACTTCCTCTTACTCTCTCACGAGGAAAGATTCGAACCCCCAATCCGTCGCTGGCACTCCTCAAAAGGGGGCTGGCCCCCCTATGACGTCCGCCATTGC
>JAADIA010000074.1 GCA_013151555.1 Nitrospirota bacterium
GCTCGTTAAGTCTTCCGGATAGGAGAGGATACTATAAGGAATTTGGCGGGAAGTTCGTTCCGGAGACTCTTATGTTTGCCCTTGCGGAATTAGAGAAAGCCTATGCGGCGGTTAAGAGGGACAAGACTTTTCAAAAAGAGCTTGCCTATTACCTGCGGGAGTATGCGGGAAGGCCGACCCCTCTTTATTTTGCTGAGAGGTTGACCAAGAAATTTGGGGGAGCGAAGATCTATCTCAAACGGGAGGATTTGGCTCATACCGGAGCTCATAAGATTAACAATACCCTGGGGCAGGTGTTGCTGGCCCGGCGGATGGGTAAAAAAAGAATCATTGCTGAGACGGGAGCCGGGCAACATGGGGTGGCTACTGCTACGGCGGCCGCTATGTTCGGATTAAAATGCGAAGTCTATATGGGAGAGGAGGATATCAGGAGGCAAGCTCTTAACGTCTTTCGTATGGAGTTGTTGGGAACGAAGGTCATCCCGGTGTCTTCGGGAAGTAAGACTTTGAAGGATGCTATTAATGAAGCTCTCCGGGACTGGGTGACCAATGTCCGGACGACTCATTATCTTATCGGTTCAGTGGTTGGACCTCATCCTTATCCCCTGCTGGTGCGGGATTTTCAGGCGGTGATTGGGAAGGAGGCCAGGAAACAGATCCTGAGGAGCGAAGGGAAACTCCCCGACTACCTTGTAGCTTGTGTGGGAGGAGGAAGCAACTCTCTCGGTCTTTTTTATCCTTTTTATGAAGATAAAGTGAAATTTATTGGAGTGGAGGCTGGTGGATTAGGGTTGAAGACGGGAAAACATGCTGCCAGCTTGACGAAGGGAAGTGTAGGTGTCCTTCATGGAAGTCGCAGTTTTCTCCTTCAGGATAAAGATGGACAGGTTCTCTCCGCTCATTCTGTTTCTGCCGGTCTGGACTATCCGGGAGTGGGTCCCGAACATAGTTTTTATAAGGAAAGCGGGAGGGCGGAATATGTTGCTGTTACCGATAAAGAAGCGCTGAAGGCCTTTCAGTGGACTTCGGAGCTGGAAGGAATAATCCCGGCATTGGAACCGTCTCACGCCCTTGCCTACGTGAGAAAGCTGGCTCCCCGATTGAGTAAAAGAAAGGTTATTATTATCTGTCTTTCCGGGAGGGGCGATAAGGATGCTCAGACGGTAGGGGAAATATTGAATAGAAAATAAAGATGAAACCACGAGATTACACAGGATTTACACGAGAGAATAATAAAGAATAAAAAAATTATGTTTCAACGCAGAGCTCGCAGAGAAAACGAAAAATAATTATAAAAGTAATCTCTGCGTACTCAGCGGCCTCTGCGGTATGAAAGGAAAGAAGAATGAGTAGAATAGGGGAGAAGTTTAAGGAGCTGAAGAAGAAGAAAGAAAAAGCTTTTATTGCTTTCCTTACTGCCGGCGATCCTGATTTAAAGGTTACCGAGTCCCTGGTTGTAGAGTTGGAAAGAAGAGGAGTGGACATCTTTGAACTGGGAGTTCCTTTCTCAGACCCTCTGGCCGATGGGCCGACGATCCAGGCAGCTTCGGAACGAGCCCTGAAAAATAAAGTTAGTCTGAAAGATGTTTTGAAGTTAATTAAAACCTTAAGGAGTAAAGTGAGGGTTCCCCTTATTCTCTTCACTTATTATAATCCTGTTCATAGATATGGGTTGGAGAAGTTTTCCCGGGATGCTGCCAAAGCCGGAGTTGACGGAGTCATCGTTCCTGATTTGCCTCCGGAGGAGGGAAAAGAACTAAAGGGCTACATGGGGGAGGCCGGTCTGGATACTATCTTTTTGGTAGCTCCTACCAGCACGTCGAAAAGGATAAAGTTGGTTGCTGGAAACTCCACCGGTTTCGTCTATTATGTTTCCCTGACGGGAGTTACCGGAGCACGGGATGGACTGATGAAAACCGTGGAACCGGCTTTGAGAAAGATTCGTTGCTTTACTAAGAAGCCGATTGCTGTTGGTTTTGGTATCTCCAATCCGCAGCAGGTGAAAGAGGTTGTATCTTTTGCCGAGGGGGTGATTGTAGGAAGTTCTATTGTCAAAAGGATTGAGGATAATCTGAGTGATAGGAACCTGGTCAGGCAAGTGGCAGAGTTTGTGGAAAGGTTGGTTCAAGCGTCTAAAACAAGTTAGCCATCACTTCGTTCGGGAATAACTTAATTGCAAATTGAAGATTGTAAGTTAAAAAATTTAAAATGTGAAAGTATGGAGTCTTAGTTTTTAGATTTGATTCATTGTTTATAAATTTGCAATTTAAAATTTCCAATTTGCATTTTGCAATTCGAGCGAAGAGAGTTAATTTATGAATTTACCCAACCGGATAACAATACTTCGGATCCTTCTTATCCCGGTTTTCGTTATTGCTCTTGCCTACTATCAGGTTGGCAAAGACTGGCTGAGGTTTTTTGCCCTGGGTATCTTTAGCTTAGCGGTTTTCACAGATGCTCTGGATGGTTTCTTCGCGCGTACTATGGGGAAGAGAACCAAACTGGGAGCTTGCTTAGACCCCTTGGCAGACAAATTGCTTCTCGACGTCTCTTTCATTTTATTAGTTACAACGGAGAGTCTTCCCCGTCAACTTCCGTTCTGGCTTCCTGTAGTGGTAATCAGCAGGGATGTGATTCTTCTCCTTGGTTCCGTTCTCATATTTATTGTGGTTGGTGATTTGAAAGTTCAGCCTTCTGTTCTGGGGAAAGTAACTACCGTCTTCCAGATGGGTACGGTTATTTTTACTCTTCTGAATATCCCTTTTGGTCTTCTCCTGACAATCTGGATTCTGACCTTGGGTTTAACTATTGTCTCCTTTTTCGATTACATTCTCAAAGGAAGTCATCTTCTCAATGAAAACAAAGTCCAAACGCTCTAAAACCGGAAACACCGGCATTTTATCCCCTGGATGCCAGCTGTTTCCTGAGGGTATAAATGATGCCGAATAATCCTCTCGTGGCCATTGTCGGCCGTCCCAATGTGGGTAAGTCAACCCTCTTCAATCGAATTATCGGGGAACGGAAATCGATAGTGGAAGCGGAACCGGGAGTTACCCGGGATAGAGTCTATGCAGAGGGAGAATGGAGAGGGAAGAAATTCTCTCTGGTGGATACCGGGGGCTTGGTGCCCGGTGTTTCCGGAGGCATCCTGAGCTTGGTAAAGAAACAGGTGAAAGTGGCTATGGAGGAAACGGATGTCCTTCTCTTCCTGGTAGATGTCCGGGCGGGGATAACTTCTCTTGATGAGGAGATAGGAAAATGGCTTCGCAAGATCAATAAGCCTATTATTTTAGCCGCTAATAAGGCAGACAGTTCTCAGGCGGGAGAGGGAATTTCCGACTTTTATCGGTTAGGACTATCTTCTCCGGTCGCGGTTTCGGCGATGCACGGGCTTAACATTAATTATCTTCTTGACAAGATATGTGAAGTTCTTCCTTTAGAGGGGAAAGGAGTCCGGGAGGAGGGCGTAAAAGTAGCTGTTGTGGGGCGCCCCAATGTAGGAAAATCATCTTTCATCAATGCCCTTCTTCAAGAGGAGAGGCTTATCGTTGATAAGAAACCGGGAACCACCCGGGATGCCATAGATACTGCTTTTCATCTTGGAGAGGAGAAATTCGTTTTCGTAGATACTGCGGGAAT
>JAADIA010000095.1:0-5136 GCA_013151555.1 Nitrospirota bacterium
CAAGTGTTGCCGCATTAAAAAGGGGACGGTTCTATTTTTTGGCCGTATATGCAAAACTTGCACATACTGAAAATAGGGACAACAACGCCCTTTTATTTGTAAACTTACTTAATTTCTTCTTCATGGTGCCCCTTTAGCGCCCCTTTAAGATGTAATAAGTCCCTTTCCTCCTTTATATCCTGTTAATTTTATCTTCTATATCCTTAAGTTTCTTCAAAATACTTTCAAATGATGGCGGATCTTCAAAAAACATTTGCTGCATTTGCCTGTAATCTGTTTTTAATTGACCTATCTGGTCATCACGTGGCACCAATCTCAAGCTACCCGGCTTAGCCTCTTCATAATGCGCCCAGTTAGCCTTAAAAAATAAAGATTTATGTTCAGATACATCTTTTAGTAACGCTATCTTTTCTAAAGATTTCTTGCATATGGGAGTATCTACCATTGCGAATAAATCATAATAGTGCCGCGACATCCGAGACGGCACATTCTTGCCTTGAGGATAATGGTATATCATGTGAAGTATAGTCGCCTTCTCCCAAAAGGTTCTCTCCGCGGCCAAGACACGCACCCGTGTATCCCTAATCGTTACATTGCCGGAAACATTAGCGACGTAGGGCTTAACAGTCATGGTCTCAACGGGCCAATGGTCAGCTCTTGAACCAAACTCAATTTTAACAGCGGACTTCACATAACCTTCCACACTGCTTGTTAAAACGTGCGGAAATATAAATAAAACTGTTTGTTCTAGAACGTCATTGGAATCCAACTCAATTTTCCATTCTTTTTTATCGGTAAGAACAGATCCAATTTTCTTTTTCAATTCAGGAATAATGGTTTTGCTAATTTTTTCTTGGCAGGCCAACTGCAATCTTTTAAGCCTTCGCTGGTTTTCTTTGTTGCTTTCTTGCTTCCGAGGTTCAATAGTTTCTTCACTCGATAAAAAAGTTCTTTCTATCGAAACATCGACATCCTCTGAAAACCGCCTGATGACGTCATAGCACTTTGATAGCGATGTTCCTCCCTTAAAGGTCAGATGACTTCCTGATTTCGGTAATGAAAAAAGGATTTTGAGCATCCAGCAAACCCAGAAATCCTTTTCAATAAGTTGCGGCATAACATTCAGGTCTGCCGCGGCTACCTCGAAAAAAGCGCGTTTGTCTTTATCACTCAATAATACAAATTTATCCATAATCCTCTCATTCTTGTAACTGTCTAAATATATTTCCTATCCATACCGGCGCGTAACGCAGGTCATTCATTAACTGACGTTTATCATCGCTGGATAATCTTTTTTTAAGTACCCCGATGATATTGTCATCCACATGGTCTTGCCCTAAATGACGCAAGGCTTGAATAACCAAGCCACTCACACGTCCGGCTGTCGCCATATTTTTCGGCGTTGTTCTTTTTAACACAACCTGTTGTTTGTTGATCTGCACTGTGCGGTTAGGGCCATCAGTCAGAAAAACAATTCTTGCCGGAACCTGCTCAGTCAAACCAAGCAGATTGGCTGCATACGCTCCCGAAGGCTGGATCTTTAAACTATCCCTTCCCGCCAGCGCCTGAGCTATTCGCTCATAATTTGCCGGAAGATCACCCAATGTCGAGTGTTTCTCCGGATAATCATATAACCCTCGAGCAAGCCGTCGGATTTCTCCCGAAGCTGCTAAACGCTCTAAAGCTTTAGCCACGGTTTTAGGATTTCCAAGGTCGAGAAAATGACTTTTCGTAAATACGAAACCTCGGGATTTACTATATATCCTTTTTTTTATCCTTGTTACAATGCTTTGCATGGGATCTCTCACTTTTTGATGTCGCAAAAAGTATATACTTTTTGCGACATAATATCAAGACATTTCTTCCCAGGTTTTAGGCTTCTAGTAATAGATGCGCTGCTTTTTCTTCGACCGTAGGATAAACGTCTTTACCGCCAAGGGTCTGATAGACGGCTCCCAGAGAGCTTTTAAAACTCTCGTCTTTTTCCTGCCCAAAGAGTGTAGAGCTCTTAAACTTCTGCCTCATTGTCTCAACAATTCTTTTTGCCTCTTTATAGGTAAGTTCAAACTTGGCCTTTTTTGTGCCTCTGGGCACGGATAATCTTTTATGGTCATAATCATCCAGAATATCCAGTGCCCGGCTGTATTCGGTAATTACCTGAATAATACCTTTGGTCTCATCAGGAACAGTTTCAAGCTGAATGACATTACTCAGAAGCTTTAAGGATTTCTGCAATTCCTGATATTTATATTGGGCCGTTTTTAATCTTTTTTCATTGAGCGTGTAGCCATTAATTAAGTGATCTCTTAACACATTGGTTGCCCAAATGCGAAATTGAGTCGCACGCGAAGAATTAACCCGATAGCCCACGGAGATAATAGCATCTAAATTGTAAAATTTGGTTTTGTATGCCTTTCCATCTGCAGCAGTATGTTCCAAAATGGAACATACTGATTTTTCCTGCAGCTCTTTGCTTTTAAATATGTTAGATAAATGTTTGGTAATTGCCGGCCTTTTCGTTCCGAATAACTTTGCTATCTGCTGTTGGGTCAGCCAGACAGTCTCTTTCTCCAGGCGAACCTCCAGCCGGTTGCGATATAAAACAACGCGTCCATGAGAAATCTCCTTATCCTTTTTGCGATTTAATTTCATAACCTATCCCTAAGTATCGCTTTTCCAATATCAGGCTTGAGAGCTTTTTTCATGACCAGATCGACTTTTACCTCCAATAGGTCGGAAAGATAGTTTTCAAGTGTCTTGCGCATTCTTACCTCCTGTTAAATATGGGGATAAGCTATCTTCCCTTTTTCTGGTTTGATTGTTAGATTCTGAAATAAATTCAGAATGACCTTGATGGCATCCAATGACCTTGGCAACATTTATAGCACATCTTACTCAATGCCTTGAGCAAATTGTAACATGTATCATCTGCCAGCCCCAGATGTTTTCTTGGGTAATCAAAAATGTATATCTTGCCTGTCATGCTGAACTTGTTTCAGCATCTCTTGTTTCAGCATCTCTTAAAATTCTTTACTTAAATCTTTCCATTCCGGATTAAATTGATTTACTAAGTTTATCTTCCAATCCCTATGCCAATTTTTAAGTTGTTTCTCTCTATTTATTGCACTATTTATATCGTTTGTGGTTTCATAATAAACAAGCTTTTTGAGATTATACTTCTTTGAAAAGCCCTCAAATAATGCGTTTTGATGCTCATAAATCCTACGTTCAAGATTATTGGTTACACCGGTATAAAGAACCCTGTTGGTTTTGTTTGTAAGAATATATACAAAATATTGTCTGCTCACAATTAAGTTCTATTTTTAGATTCTGAAATAAATTCAGAATGACCTTGATGGCATCCAATGACCTCAGCGGTGTTTATCGTACATCGTACATCACTCATCCAAAAAATGTCCCGCGGTTTTTTTGAGAACTTTGGCGATTTTGACCAGGGTTTCCAGGGATGGTGAAGTGGCGCCGGTTTCGTAATGAGAGATGCTTTTTTGTGTGCTGCCGATTTTGTCGGCCAGTTGGGTTTGAGTTAGGTCCATCTCGACCCGGGCTAATTTGATTTTCTTACCTAATTTTTTCTTATTCATTTGCTTCCTTTTCTTTTTGAAAAAAACCGGCAAAGGATTTGGCAAAATATGTCCAAGATGACTTAGCAGAAACGAAGGATATCCGGTTATTTGCTCCTATACCTTCAGGATAATAATATATACCTATTGAGTCATGAAGGCAAGGTTTTTATAAAGGGGGACAGCTATCCCCCCCTTTTTTTTGATGATTGACAGAGTTTCGTTTCTCTGATAGAGTCGAGGGAGAGAGAAGGGTCCTGCAATAATGCGTCGGTATCTTTCCAATTTCCGGGAACGCATCGCCTTCTCTCCTGACCCGGACTCTGCAGGCAAACGTCTTGCTCCCTTGAACGACCCCACCTGCTTGCTCTGTCATCAGAAAAAAGGGCGGAGAGAAATGGCTGCGAACGGTGCGACCTATTCCCAAAAGACAAGCTTGCCAACGATGCCATCCGGCCAAGGAACGCCTCCGGGGAAAGTTTATTATGATTGCTCTCTGGAAAGAGGAGAAGCCCGGCGGTACCGGGAACTTTTCTCCGTGATTTTGTAAGGCCCCATTTGACGGAGATATTCTTCTCTGGTAGAATTTTATAAAGGTAAGATGAAAATAGTTGGGGGAGGGACTCATGAAGAGGAGAATATTTATTGCAATCCTCTTCTGGATAGGTACGGTGAATATCTCTCTTGCCTTAGCCGGAGAGAAGGACGACCTTTCCTTGGCCGAAAAGGCTTATTTCGATGGACTTTACGATTTAGCTTCTACCCAATTAGTTAAGTTCTTGCAGGCCTATCCGAAGACGAAAAACGGAGATAAAGTTCATTTTCTACTGGGGGAATGTCTCTTCAACCAGGGAAAGTTTCCCCAGGCCACAGAGGAATATAAAACCGTTCTTAAGGGTTATCCCACCTCGGAGTTGAGGGATAAAGCCAACTACCGTCTTGGCCGTTCTTATTACCAGGGAGGAAATTGGGACGATGCTATTGCCTCCTTCCGCTCTTTCCTGAGAATTTATTCCCGGAGCCCTCTTCTCCCGGACGCTACCTACTGGCTGGGAGAATCCTATTTTCGCCAGGGAAACCTTGCGGAAGCTATTAAATATTATCTAAAAGTAACCAAAGAATACCCTCAGTCTTCCTCCGCTGATTACGGGCTTTATTCCTTAGGCTATAGCCTTTACAAATCAGGAAAGTTCGAGGAGGCAACAAAAGCTTTTACAGAGCATCTGAACCGTTTCCCGGAGAGCAAGTTATCTTCCTCCAGCCGCTATCTCCTGGGCCGTTCCCTCTTCCTGGCGAACCGGTTCAGGGATGCCATCACTGCTTACGAGAAGCTGCTGGACACCGCCGGGAACGGATATCTTGCTAAAGCTCGCTACGGTATAGCTGAATCCTTTCGAAACTTAAAGGACTATGACCAGGCAATAAAAAGCTACCAGGATTTAATCGAGACCTCCCCCAAGAGTGATTATGCTCCCCGGGCCCAATATCGCCTGGGCCTTATTTACCAGGAGAAGGGGGAACTGGATCAGGCCGCTCAAATTTATCAGGGGTTCAG
>JAADIA010000095.1:5141-23942 GCA_013151555.1 Nitrospirota bacterium
CCGGAAAGCCCTTTATCCCCTCTGGCTCTTTTTCACCTGGGGGAAACTTATCTCCGTTTAGAGAAGAACGCGTCCGCCCGGAAAGCTTACCGGCAGGTTCTGGAAGACTATCCCCGGTCGGCATGGGCTCCGCGAGCGCTCTTCCTCATCGGCTGGAGTTATCTCCAGGAAGGGAAAGCACCCCAGGCGAAGGAAACGTTTGAGAAATTATTGGCTGATTTCTCGAACAGCGAACTGGACGCTACCACTTACTTTGCTTTAGGGAACATCTTCTATGAAAAAGGAAAGTTCGAAAAAGCCCAAGAAAATTATCAGAAGGTATTAGAGAAATACGGGAAAAGCCTTTGGGCAGATAAGGCTCAACTGGGGTTAGGATTAAGTTTATATAACTTATCGAAATACGAGAAGTCAACGGAAACTTTGGAAGCTCTCTTAGCCAGATTCCCCAAAAGCAATCTCCGAGCTACAGCTCAGTACTGGGAAGGGGAATCTCTCCTTGAAAAAGGAGATTATCCGGACGCTATAGCTACTTATAAAAGCCTTTTAAGAAAGTTCCCGGAGAGTCCCTGGACCGCTGAGTCCCAATATAGTCTGGGTTGGGGGTATCTTAAAGAGGGAAAGTTTGAAGAAGCTTCCTCGGCCTTCAAGAAATTGATATCCCGGATCCCCGAGAGCGAACTTCGGGAGGACGCCCAGCTCCGAATCGGAGATTTGCTTTTTCAGCAGAAGAAGTTTTCCCAGGCCCGGAAAGTCTATCAAGAGTTAATCCGGAAGTATCCTCAGGACGACCTGGTTCCTCTCGCTCAATTTCGGATTGGTTCAACCTATTATCAAGAGAAGAAATTTGAAGAGGCAGTGTCTTCCTTCCAACAATTTGTGAAGGACTATCCCAAAAGCAATTGGGCCGACAAGGGCCAGTACTGGCTGGCTTCTTCTTACTTCCGTCTGGATAAGTTCAGGGAAGCGATCAATGGTTACCAGAAACTCCTCGACAACTATCCCAACAGCGAACTGGTAATAGAAGCTTTCTTTCGTCAAGGGAACGCCTACTATCATCAAGGGGATTACCGGAAAGCGATAACCATATATGAGAAGTTAGTTAAATCTTTCCCGGAAAGTTCCTTCGCAGCAGAAGCTCATTACCGTTTAGGATGGAGCTATGTTCTCTCCGGAGATAAGGAAAAAGCTTTAAGTAAATTCCAGGAGTATTTACAACTCTACCCTCAAGAGGAATATGCTCCTCAGGTACAATTATGGATGGGGGAATACTACCATCAGGCGAAGAACTTTTCTCAAGCAGTAACGGTTTTTAGGAGTTTTCTTGCTAATTACCCGGAAAATCCCTTAAGAGAAGATGCTCGTTACGGATTGGGAGAAAGCTTGCTCGGGGAGGGAAAATTCCTCCAGGCCAGGCTCGCATTTGAGAAACTTCTTACCGATTTTCCCCAAAGCGATTTCCGGTTACCGGCGGAATTCCGGATAGGGCATTGTTTTGCCCGGGAAGGAAAGTACAAGGAAGCCGTGGAAGTTTATGAGAAGCTTCTCCGGGAATACCCCGAAAATGTCCTGACCAAGGAAATAAACTTTGGATTGGGAAAAGCCTGGGAGAGTTTGGAAGAATGGGACAAGGCTATCGGAGCTTACGGGAAAGTTATTCGGGGAAGCGGAGATGCCATGGAAGCTGAAGCTCAGTTTCGGGCAGCCGGGGCTTATCAGAAATTGGGAAACTTGGAAGAAGCCACTATCGATTATTTAAAGGTGGTCTATTTCTATCCTGATTTCCCGGTTTGGGTCCTCAAAGCCGAGGAGAAGGCCGGTTTTTGCCTGGAAAAACAGGGAAGATGGGGGGAAGCTAAGAGAATCTATGAGAAACTGCTCCGGGCTGACCCGGAAGGAGTACAAGGAGAGTCAGCCAGAGAGAGAATCAAATGGATTAAAGAAAATAAAAAGGAATAATAAATAAGGCGGCATAAATGTGCCGTCCTTGAGAGGGGAAAAGACTATGCTTAATTTTGTTAATCCGGCTCTGGATTTCATGGAAAAAGGGGGAGTGATGCTCTACACGATTGTGTTCGCTTCCTGGATAGCTATCGCTATCATCATTGAACGGTTCTGGAGTTTTCAGCGGATGAATGTCCAGCGTAAGAAGTTGATGGCAAATATTGGGGCTTCTCTGAAAAGAAAGAAGGTCATCGAAGCTATCTCCGTCTGCGATAAGATTTCCCGCCCTCTATCCCGGGTGGTCAAAGCAGGGCTCCTCCGGCATGACCGCGGAAAGGCGGAAATTAAAGAAGCTATGCAGGAAGCCGGCCAGGAAGAGCTTACTAATCTGGAAAGATACCTGCCTATTTTAGGAACCTTGGCTTACGTCACTCCCCTCCTTGGTTTTCTGGGAACGGTCATGGGAATGATTAGAGTCTTTATGGAGATTCAAAAGGAAGTGGAGTTTGCCACTGCCGCGAGTCTGGCAGGAGGAATCTGGGAAGCTTTAATCAGCACCGCCGCAGGGTTAGTAGTAGCTATCCCTGCCCTTATTGCCTACAACTACTTCGTCGGACGAGTAGACGGGTTTCTCATGGACGTAGAGGGAACTGCCGTAGATTTAGTTAACTTGCTTTCAATGCCGGGAGAAGAGCTATGAAGTTTAAGAGACGAGCTCAGCGGATAGCGGGAAAGACAGACCTGATTCCTTTACTCGACGTTATTTTCCTTCTGCTCATATTTTTCGTTCTCTCCTCCCGTTTTATCTTCCAATCCGTGGTCTCCGTCAACTTACCGGAAGCGATTACTTCAGAGATAGAAAATCAGGACCACCATACGGTCATTCTTACCAAGAGCGGTCTCATCTTCTTCGATGGGAGGAAAATTAATAACCTGGAAGGACTTAATTTCGGCCTGGAATTAGCTTTATCCAAGGATCGCAATCCCCTGGTAATCATCAAGGCCGATGAAGCTGTTTCTCAGAGCCGGGTAATGAAAATTATGGGGTTAGCTAAGAAGATAGGGATTAAAAAAATCGCCCTGGCCACAGAACCGAAAAGAGAGTAATTTATAATTAGTAACCGGCAAATCTAAAAGCTCCTTTAGTTGTTGGTTACCGGTTACGGCTTTTATAGGAATGACTTTTATGTCTGCTCGACGGATACTAATTGTTTCTCTTCTCATTTCCCTGGCGGGACACTTAATTGTCTTTACCGCTTTCTCAACCGCTACCTTTAAGAAAGTGAAAAGACCTCCTGAGCTGACCCGGTTTTCTTTCCTGGGCGAGTTTCTTGAAGAAAAAGCTCCTCTTCAAGTAGAGGCGGTGATCGGAAAAGAGAAGATACCTCCACTCCAGCCCTTGGTCAGGGAACCGGAGATAGGACCTGGGGTAAGTTTCAACAAGCCTCGCCTGAAGGCGTCCGTTCCTCGAATCTCGGGAGAGGAAATAAGCACTCTCCTCCAGGATAAGGAAAAGGCTCTCTTGAAACTTAAAGAAAGCGCTGAGAGAAAAGAAAATCCTCCGGCAAAGCTCCACCTGCTGGAGAAGGAGCAAAAGAAATGATCGAAGTTAACCTTTCTTTCTTTCTTACGGCATATCTTCTTCTCATCCTGGCCATCTTCTTTTTCACCTGGGTTCATATAGAAGGAAGGAAACGGTTCAGAAGTCTGGATCAACAAGAAGGATATCTCTGGCAATGTCCCATCTGTGCTTTCATCTACCTTGACCCTGAGGAAGATAAGCTTTCCCGTTGTCCCCGTTGCCAGAGCTTTAATAAGCGACCTGCCTAAGGCGGTTCGAATTGGAAATTGAAGATTGGAAATTGGAAATTTTAAAGCGTAAGACATAAGGATTTAATTTCTTAGATTTTGATTCATTTTTTAATAAATTTGCAATTTAATATTTACAATTTGCAATTTGCATTTTACAATTCAAGTTACGACAGGAGGGAATTAACTTGAAACGGATAGGTATAGCGAGAAGTCTTCTTTATTACCACTACTTTTATCTCTGGAAAACTTTCTTTGAGGAATTAGGTGTAGAAGTAGTCCTCTCTTCGCCCACTAATAAAAAGATCCTGGAGAACGGGATGAAAAAAGCAGTGGACGATACCTGTCTTCCCGTGAAGTTAACCTTCGGACATCTAATGGACTTAGCTGACCGGGTCGATTATCTCTTTATTCCCCGCCTGGTAAGTATAGAACCGGATGCTTTCACTTGCCCCAAGCTCATCGGTCTTCCGGACATGATTAAGGCGAACCTGGAAAACCTTCCTACCGTCCTGGATACCTGCTTTGATATCAAGAAAGGGATTAGCCTCTATCAGTCTTTCCTGGAGCTGGGACAAAACTTTACCAACAAAACCGCCCTCATCAACAACGCTTTTCAGAAAGCAGAGATGAAGCAGAAAGAGTTCGAGAAGACGATGGAAAAAGGACTGACTCCCGAGGAAGCTATAGATATCATGGAAGGGTCTCCATCTCCGGCTAATAATAATCCCGTCAAACCCCGGACAGAGGATTTAAAAATTGGTCTCATCGGTCATCCTTATAATCTCTATGACAACTACATTAACATGGATTTGATTGAGAAGTTGCGGCAAGGAGGCTGTCAGGTAATAACGGCAGAGATGCTTCCAGCCCCGGTTATGAAGAAAGAGGCTGCGGCCTGGAGAGAAGATATTTTCTGGACTATGGGAAGGAAAATGGTCGGGGCAGCTTTCCATTTCTTTAATTCCAACCGCGTGGACGGGATAATATGCTGTATCTCCTTCGAGTGCGGACCGGATTCCCTGCTTGAGGTTCTTATCTTAGAAGAAGCCCGGAAACACAAGGAGATTCCTTATATGTCTCTTATCATCGATGAGCATACAGGCGAGGCAGGGGTAGTAACCAGGGTAGAGGCTTTTTTGGACATGATTAGAAGAAAAAGATAGCGAGGTAGGAGGTACAAAGATGAAAGGTTATTTGGGAATTGATGTGGGTTCGGTGACTACAAAGATGGTAGTCCTTAATGAAGATGATGAGGTAATTGCTTATAACTATTTGCGAACGGGAGGCAATCCCGTTAAGGCCGTTCAGGAGGGATTAAAGGATATTATCGAGAGATTAGATCCTCTGACTACGATACAAGCCGTAGGAACAACAGGGAGTGGCCGTTACTTAGCAGGAGTGTTGGTAGGCGCGGATACTATTAAGAATGAGATAACCGCTCATGCAGTGGCTGCTACCTGTCTCATTCCGGAGGCAAAGACCGTATTCGAAATCGGAGGGCAGGACTCTAAAATTATTATCATCCGGGATGAGATTGTGATCGACTTTGCTATGAATACTGTCTGCGCAGCAGGTACAGGTTCTTTCCTCGACCACCAGGCTGCCAGGATCAACCTCCCCATCGAGAAGTTTGGAGAATATGCCCTCAAAGCTCGCAATCCCGTGCGCATCGCCGGACGATGTACCGTATTTGCAGAGAGCGATATGATTCACAAGCAACAGACCGGTCATAATCGGGAGGATATAATTGCCGGACTTTGCCAGGCTCTGGTGCGCAATTATCTCAATAACATAGCCAAGGGTAAAGAGCTTCTCTCTCCCTTCCTTTTCCAGGGAGGAGTAGCAGCTAACCAGGGTATTAAGGCTGCTTTCGAGAGAGAATTGGAAAGTGAGGTAATCGTTCCCCCTCACCATGCGGTGATGGGAGCTATCGGAGTAGCCATTTTAGCCCAGGAGGAACTCGCCTCAAGGGGAGAAAAAACAAAATTCAAGAGCTTCGAGGTGGCGGAAGCCGATTATCAAACGAGCAGTTTTGAATGCGGTGACTGTGCTAACTTCTGTGAGGTGGTTCAGCTTTCCCTAAGCGACCAACCCGTCTCCCGCTGGGGAAGCCGCTGCCGGAAGTGGGAAGTGTAAGCAGAAAATCAAGGTAACGAGCGCTCACGTGCCCCGGCTAACAAGCTCTCTTTTTCAACCGGGAAACCGGAACCCGGGAACACTTATCAAGTGTTTATCAGGCTTGCAATAATAAGGGCAAGGGCTCCTTGACTTCTTTTTCTAATGGAGGTATACTGAAAGATAGGAAGGAGGGGATGCAGATGAAAGAAATGAAGGTAATCGCGGGAGGGCTCATCCTGGTGCTGTTGATTTTAACCGGATGCACTACTACTCAGAAAGGGGCAGGTATTGGTGCCGCCACCGGAGCGGTCCTGGGCACCATTATCGGACATCAATCGGGGAAGGAGATTGAAGGAGCAGCTATTGGAGCAGCCGTGGGGGGGATAACCGGAGCAGCTATTGGGAAAAAGGCGGAGCCGGCCCAACCGAAAGAACCAAAAACCACGCAGTAGAAGGAAGTGATAGAAAGCCTTGAGTAAGAATAAGTGATAATACCTTTAAAATCAGATGCGCCTACTCATAGCCTACCCATAGCAACCATATTGCTGATTCTTGCCAGTACTCTTATGTTCGCCTATCAGCTTTCCCCGGTGGCTCAGAACAAACATTTTACGGAGAAATTCGGAGCGAACCCTTCCCAAATCGTTTCCCAGCCCTTTAAGCGGATTATTTATCGGGGAGTTAAACAACGGTTTGTCCTTCCCACCGTGGCCACTTTAATTACCTCTATGTTCTTGCACGGCTCCTTTCCCCATATCATTTTCAATATGCTTTTCCTCTGGATATTCGGCCCCAATGTAGAAGACAAAGTGGGCCCCTGGCGTTTTGTTCTCTTCTACCTCCTCACCGGAACAATAGGAACCCTAACTCATATCGCTGTCACTCCCCATTCTTCCATACCGCTTATCGGAGCCAGTGGGGCCATCGCCGGAATTATGGGAGCTTACCTGATGCTCTTTCCCCGAGCGAAGATACTCTGCTGGTTCATCTTGCTCTTTCGGATTTCGGCTTTTGTCTTCTTAGGAGTCTGGATCGCTCTCCAGTTCTGGAATGCCAACACCACTCCCAAGGATGTGATCGAGGTAGCCTGGTTTGCTCATATCGGGGGGTTCTTATCCGGATTCTTTCTCATTCACCTCTTTGTGAGAAGAGAAGAAGGGTAGAAAGAAATTTCTCCTGATTTGCTTTTTATGTTCGCCTATGATATTCTCATAAGGAAATAAATATAGGAATCATCCCATGCCCTTCAAAGATTTCATCATCTTCTTCATTTCCCTTGCCGTAATCATCAAGAGTGCCGACCTGTTCACCAGCGGAACCGCCGGGTTAGCTGAAGCCTTGAGGATTCCCCGGATGATTATCGGACTTACCATAGTCAGTTTAGCCACCTCAGCGCCTGAATTTACCGTATCCACCTTTTCCGCATATATGTCACGGCTCCCCGCAGAAGGAAGTGCCGGGGGAATGGCAGTGGGAAATGCGCTGGGCTCCTGTATCGCTAATATCGGTTTGGTATTAGGTCTGGCGGCTATGGTCAGAACCATCCATTTCCAGCCTAAGCTGATAAAGATAGAGTTAAAATTCCTTATCGGAATAATCGTGTTTCTTTTCCTCTTAATGCTTGATTTCAGAAGAGGACCCGGGGGCCTTCTTAAAGGAGGAACTCTCGGTTTCGGGGACGGGATTCTCCTCAACATCCTCCTTATCGGTTCTTTCTTCTACATCGTCAAAAGAGAGCTGAAGATAAGGAGCAAGTTACTTCAGGACGGAAGTCCTCCCCTAAGCATGAAAAAAGATTTACTCAAATTCTCAATCGGAGCCATAGGAGTAATCGCCTCGGCAAAGTATGGTATTATCCCCAGTGGATTGAATATCGCTCACTTCTTGAAAGTTCCCGAGGTAGTTATCGGCCTCTCTATGGTCGCAGTGGGAACTTCGCTGCCGGAATTATTTACTGCTCTGGTGGCAGCATCCAAGAATATGGGAGATATCGCTGCCGGGACGGTAATCGGCTCCAATATCGCAAACATTCTCTGGGTCCTGGGAGCTTCTTCTCTTATCAACCCTTTGCCTATAGATAGCCAGACTCTCACGGTAACCATGCCGGTGATGCTTTTCCTCACCGTTATCATGCTTATCTTTGCTAAGAGAGGTTTCCGTCTGGTACGCAGAGAAGGGGCTCTGTTATTCCTTGTTTACTTAGGTTACCTTTTTTATCTCTTTAAATTCGCTTATTGAAAGAGGGGAAAAAATATTATGCCGGAGTTGCCGGAGGTAGAAGTAATCAAAGACGGTCTTCGAAGAAAGCTCAGAAACAGGACCATCAAGGGAGTAGATATCCTCTTCAAAGGCTCCATAAAAAATCTTTCCCCTCCCGTGTTTGGGAAAAGAATGCTCGGAAGAAAATTTGAAGACGTTTCCCGCCGGGGGAAATTTCTTATCTTTTCCCTCGACAACGGGTCTTTCCTGATTATCCATCTAAGAATGACCGGGCAGTTGACTTATTGCCCGTCAAACGAAGAGGCGGATAAATACCTTTGTCTGAAATTCATTCTTGACAATGGTTATCAGCTACGATTCATGGACATGCGACGCTTTGGAGTTGTTTATCTGGTAAAAAAATTAGAGGAAATTACGACCTTAGCTAACTTAGGGCCGGAACCTTTGGAAAGCAATTTCACGGCGCTTTCTTTGGAAGAGATTCTTAAAGGACAAAAGAAGAAAGTGAAGATAGTTCTCATGGATCAGAACCTCATTGCCGGAATAGGAAACATCTATGCCACAGAGGCCCTTTATCAGGCAAAGATTAATCCGGAGAGAAAAGCCAACCAATTAACTGAAGCTGAAGTCAAAGAGCTTCATAGAGCTATCAGAGATATTCTGCAAAGGTCAATTTCCGCCCGGGGGACTTCCACCGATAATTATCGCGATGCCGAAGGAAAAAAAGGAAACTTTCAATACCAGTTACAAGTTTATCAGCGAGGAGGAGAACCCTGCTCTCGTTGCGGAGCAAAGATCTCCCAGATAAAAATTTCCGGGAGAAGCACTTATTTCTGCCCGAGCTGCCAGAAGTAGATTAAAAGACAGGCTCAATAGGCACTGAGGCACAAAGGCACAGAGTTAAAAATAGGGATTTCCAATCATCTTATCTTTGTACCTATGTGCCTTGTTCGCACCGGAGGGGCTCTATATTTATGAAGCAGGAAAACTTGAAACAAATGATGAAGGAGAAACTTCCGGGAAAAGTGTTCCACCTCCTGGAGAATACGGGAAAGATAGCCGAGAAGGAAGGTTATTCTGCTTACCTTGTCGGGGGAATGGTGCGAGACCTCCTCTTAGGGGTAGAGAATTTAGATATTGACATTACCGTGGAGGGAGAGGGAATAGCCTTTGCAGAAAAATTGGCTAAACGTCTCTCAGGAAGGGTGCAGGGAAAGACGCGTTTTGGAACGGCTGTCGTCACTTTTCCGGGCAGGCTCAAGGTCGATGTGGCAACCGCCCGCAGTGAATATTACGAACACCCGGCCGCCTTACCTGAAGTTCGCTCCAGTTCCCTCAGAGAGGACCAGTTCCGCCGGGATTTCACCATTAATGCCATGTCCATAAGACTTAACCCGGAAGATTTCGGGATTCTTATAGATTTCTTTGGCGGGAGGAAAGACCTGGAAAAGAGAATAATTCGGGCTCTCCATAAAGGAAGTTTTCTCGATGACCCTACGCGTATCTTCCGGGCAGTGAGGTTTGCCGAACGCTACAGGTTTAAAATTGAGAAGCGTACAGAGACCCTCATCAAGAAAGCCGTCAAATTAGCCATGTTCGATGAGTTAACTATTGAACGGTTAAGGGATGAACTCGTCCTTATCTTTAGCGAGAAGAAACCCCTGAGGGCTATAGAGAAAATGGCGGAACTGCACGAACTGAAATTTATCCATCCCCGGATCAGGTTCAATAAAGGATTAAAGAAGTTGCTGGCAGGAGTAGAGGAAACCTTGATCTGGTTCAAAGACTCTTTTCCCAACGAGAAAATGATCCCCTGGCTTATCTACTTCGCCGCACTCCTCGACCAGTTAACCCCCAAAGAAGTCAAAACCACCTGCCGGCGATTCCACCTGAGCCGGAAAAATGAAGAAAAGATTATCAAGGGCCGGAAAGGGGTCGCGAAGAGACTGAAAGAGTTAAGCAAGAAGGAAGAGCTTAAACCCAGCCGGATTTATAGGCAGTTGGAGGACCTGCCGCTGGAAACGTTGCTCCTCTTGATGGCCCGGACGGAGAAAGTAGCCAGAGAAAGGATTGTTTTTTATTTAAACGAACTGCGGCAAATAAAGTCGAAGGTCAGCGGGAAAGAACTCCTGGAGCTGGGTTTGAAACCCGGTCCTCAGTTTGCCAGGATATTGAAGAACCTGCTTTATGCCCGGCTTGACGGCCGAGTCAGGACCAAACGGGACGAGATGAAGTATGTGAAGAAATACTTAGACAACCTGACCCGGACGGGTCAAACGGTAAACTGAAGATTGGGAATTTTAAAAGAAAGTGAAACTAAATTAGTGGCGGTGGAGGGACTCGAACCCGCGACACGCGGATTATGATTCCGCTGCTCTAACCAACTGAGCTACACCGCCGAGTTTTATATTTCAATAACTTACAGAATACGTTATTACCTGTTTTTTTTAACACGATTCAGGGCACCTGTCAAGTATTTCATTCATCGGATTCACGGAATTATTAATAATACTACGATAGATATTATCCTCGCAATGATACCCATTTCAAGCCAAAACGTGCGCTTTCCCCCTTATTAATTAACAAAAGTTGCTTTAACACGTTTCGATATGAGCATATACGGAATCCAGATTAGGCTCGCCGCGAGTGCCTGGAGAAAAGCTTTGAGTGTATTCGGACCAAACATTGGCTCATTCGGCATAATCAATTTTACCATCCAAGCATCAATAACTATAAATATCAATGAGAAAACCAAAATACCTATATACCATTTAGGGAATCCCCTTCGTTTCGAAAAGAACAGATACAGCAAATACAATGATACAAGTATGAGCCCGGTATTTATGACAATTTCCGATAGCAGTATTGGCGCCCAAAGCGGGCTATACGCTTCGTAGCCAGGGGTGGTTAATGCCTCCCAGATTCCCCCTGAAAAAATTGGTGGAAATGTTTTCAATAATAGAGCGCCAAGCCGCAATGGCGTTATAACTATGCCAATACCAACCAGAATCAACCACCCGCCCAAACCTTCAAGGTTCTTGTCTTCTTGTTTCATATTCCTTTTACCCTTGCCTAACACTAAAGCTCAGCGACGCGGCTCATCCGCATTCGCTAGAGCGCCTGGTTCTACAACCACTTGTTTACGCTGAGCCGGAGTTTTGTTTTTTATATATGCTTTATTTAGTTTTTTGGTGACAGCTGCAAAACGCCATCCCCCCAGAAGCCCCAAACAGAAACCAAGAACAAGCAGGATGGCTCCTAAAATACGAAGGTATCCCTCGTCCGGGAAAATCTTAATAAGAGTTCCACCGGCAGCTGAAAATGTAATTGCAGTGCGTAAGTATGCTAAAAAAGTCCGTTCATTCGCAAGTCTTGTCCTGTCTTGTGCTAAGTAATCGCGAAGAATCATTTCTGATTGATCAAATTTAGAATAAGGCATTGTGTTTTTCTTCCTTGTAGAATAACCTCCTAACGCATTTTCCTCTCTCATCCTCTATCCTTTATATCATACATTGCGATAATGTAAGGATGCTCCAGGTCAAAATGGGTTAAAGTATCCGGGTTAGCAATCCGTCCAATAGGCCTGATGTTTTTTCCCTCCATGCCGATAGCCTCGTCCCCTATATCCTCACGACATAGACCTATTTTAGCTGTGAGATCTTTTACAACCTCGGGGAATTCATAATATACATTGTTGCTTTCTCCTATATCTGCTTCAAGATTATACAGTTCCTTAACTTCATTCCTGTTTTTTCGAATATGCAGCTTCCATTTTCCATTGCGTACTGCTTCAATATCGTTTTTCATATAATAGAAAAAAGCCTCGTGAGGAGATTTTTCCCCGGTCCTGTTCAGCATCAAAGGCAAAATGTCTTTTCCGTCAATAATCTTGTCTTCCGGCAGACGAACATCTGCCAGTGATGCAAAGGTCGGGTAAAAATCCATAGCGGTTACAAGTTCTTTACAAACCTTTCCGGCAGGTATTTTAGCAGGCCATCTCATAATACATGGCACTCGCTGACCTCCTTCCCAGGTAGTACCTTTAGTTCCGCGCAAGGGTTCATTACTGCCCCCTTCGCCTCGAGCCCGGGATCCGTTGTCACTGGTAAAGACCACCAGGGTTTTTTCGTCAAGTCCCAGCATTTTCAGCTCATGAAGCATAACGTCTGCTACCCAGTCAATACATTCAACCGCCGCGCCATACGGTCCATTTTTAGTCTCTCGCAAGAACCAGTCCGGCACATAGAGCGGGAGATGCACATACATATGAGCAAAATAGAGAAAGAACGGCCCATCTTTATTATCGCGAATAAATCTGACGGCTTCTTCAACATAACGTTCAGTCAGGGAACTCTGGTCCGGTTGCTCTTGGATTACTTCTTCATCCCGCAAAAGAGGTAAAGGAGGATAAATATCATCTTCATGCTGCCTACCCATATCATTGCTGTAGGGGAGACCATAGTAACTATCAAATCCGTGTCTTGTTGGCAGAAACTCTTTCTGGTCACCACAGTGCCACTTTCCAATAAGCTTGGTTTTATAGTCCGCCTTTTTTAGCAATTTGGCAATGGTTTCCTCTTTTGGATTTAGTCCCACAGCCTGCCCGGGGTAAAGGACTCCTCTTCCTTCAAAAGACCCAAAACTTATCCTCGGTGGATAACATCCAGTCATCATTGCACCCCGGGAAGGAGAACACACAGGCGAAGCCATGTAGAAATCTGTAAAACGAACACCATCGGCAGCCATCTTATCAAGTACCGGGGTTTTATTTACCTTGGAACCGTAGCAACCCAGATCACCGTAGCCAAGATCATCACAATTTATTAAGATTACATTCGGTTTATCACTCAAAGGAATTTCCTTCTATAATAATAATTGCCAAGAAAATTAATATTGTATCCCCTGATTAAAAAAAACTATTTTTGGCTCAGGGGACCTTACCGGTATTATATTTTCTAATCTCTTTTCAGCCAGGTTTTAAATATGCCCGGAGATGTATCCGGAATTTCAATGGCCCCAACGGTGTTTCTGTAAAACTCAAAAATACCGGTTGGAATAATAGCGTACCCGTATCCTTTAAGCTTCATGTCCAGCATGCAGGCGAGGAGCAATGCCTTGCCTGTACCTTTTCCCCGGCATGATTCCTCAACTCCAATTGGCCCGAAGAAACCAAGGGCTGTTGCATCGTAGCAAGCAAACCCGATGACTTTTGTGTCCTTGATCGCAACAAAAAAGGTCCTCGGTGTATTCGATATCGCTATGTCAGATTCACTTGCCCAAGCATCGGAGAAATTCTCTCTCACCCAATCAATGATGAGATGCTTTTCCGGTCCTATTGGTTTGCGTATCGTGACGCCGATGCTCTCCTGGTCTGCAAGAAAACTCCAGTCATCCTTTAGTTCATACAATTTGACAAGCATATCCGACATAAGTCATTTCCTGAAATATAATGACCAAGTGCAGCAACTGGAACCAGTGCCGGCGGTCACAGTTCGCTGCCTTGATTTGACTCACTCATAATGAGCCCACATACGAATTACCTTTACTTTTTTGATGTCTATCAGGACTTGATATACCAGACGATGTTGAATGTTAATACGACGGGAGTAAGTTCCAGACAGGTCCCCAACCAATTTCTCGAACGGCGGGGGCTGTTGGAATGGGTCCTTCCTCAGAATTTCTAACAAAACCTCAGCCTTTGGACGAAGCCCCGAGGCTAAAAGCTTTTTAGCATCTTTTTGTACTTGCTTTGTAAAGACCAGTTGCCAACTCACCACTTTAAATCCGGGCTACATTTCTCTACAGGAGTGTCAAGTCCCTTGCGGATAGACTCTCGCATTCCCGGAATCGATAGCAGATAAAGAGTTTCTTGAATTGCTCGCCAATCTTCCTCAGCGATAAGGACAGCATTAGCCCTCTTGCCTGTAATTTGGATGGGGTGGTGAGATGAAGCAGCTTCATCCAGTAGCTTGTAGAGTTTCGCCCTTGCTTCACTGGCAGTTAATGTTATCATATTCATCACCTCTATCAAATACCGTACCATATTGCGTACGTATTGTCAAGTTCTAATTGCCTCAATTGACTAATTTTTTATCACCTTACTTATGTGCCCCCGTTCCCTCATATCGATTCAGCTTTCCCCGGCAACCTTCTTGGAAACATATCCTCCGATCCAGTCGATTTTCCACTCATCGCCCATACGGACGAAATAAATTTTCCAAACTTGTTTCCCACGCTTAGCTTTCAGGACCAATTTTCCATTCTTAAGGTACACTGATTCCGGTTCCAGCTTGAGAAAATCTTTCCTGCTCCACCAGAACAGCGCGTACGTGGGGTGGGACCGATTCATCGCTTGTGCGAACCACTCTAAGCCAGCCGGGAATTCTGCCTCCTGGTAGTCCTTGGTGAACATCGCCCACACATCTTCGTATCTTTTTTCTCTAATATATCGCTGGAGATCACGGAACGTTTTCATAACGATATCGGCTCTCGCTCCGGAGATCGGGGTAGACAGCTTGCCAACATCTCGGCGTTCCAGATCTCTAGAGAGATACTTCTTCTCTCCAAAATAACCTTTGTAATCGTACTGGGCCTGGGATTCCGGGTTATAGAATCGCAGTCTCACCCAAGTCTTATCTGTGATCGGTCCCTGAATTTTGAAAACGAACCGAACCCATTTTGTTTCGTTAGCCCTGAGGGTTCTAAAAAACACTGCTCCCCAACCCCTGCCATGTCTAAGGTACTTGGGAGAGCGAGTCTGTATATGAATGCCAAAGACCTGATCAAGTCCCGTGCCATTCTGAACTTTTACCTGGACCACGTTTTTTCCTCGTGCAATAGGTTCGAATTTCACTTCCAATACCTTTACAGCTGTTGCTCCCGGTTCATCTGCTGCTGCAGTCTCCACTGCTGCGGCAAACCAAGCAACGATATAGACCATCGACAATAGGATAACGAGCTTGCGCATACCCTCCTCCCTTCTGCCAATTCTACTGGCTAATCGTCCAGCTCAGAGACAGCAGTACCAATTCGCTGTAGCGCCTGGTTTGCTTTCATTATTTAAATTGCTTCTTAACATTGGGAAGCCTCAAAAAGTAAATTGAACAAGATATGCCGATTGCAAATAATATGACAATCAAGAAGATTAATATATCCGCTCCCCCAGAGATTAGAAGAATCGTTGCAGGTAAAATCCCTGCTATTAGAACAAGTAAAAGGTATAAGTATAATGCTATTAAACTTATCACTCTGCCAACCCTTTTTCTTTTTAAAACAAGAATTCCTCCCGTTATAAGACTAATGAACAATGGTAATAGCAATATATTAATGATAAATCCATGGACATCACCCCCACGCTTATTGTGCAACAGCCATACTAAGGAATCCATTATCATATATGTGATATATGTGCCTGTAATAATCTCAAACCAACCTACAATGGTTACCCCGATGGTTACCCCGATGGACGGTTTTCTTTCCATCATTGCTCCATTTTGATTTTCATATAATGTCCAAGCTCAGCGACGGCGATAGCCGTTCGCTCACTGATTTGTCAATAATAAAGATTGTGACCCCCTCAGCCCTACATATTATTTGTAAAATTTTTCCATATAAAATATTTCTATATTTCCGCATTCATATTGGTCTGTCTTATATATATTATATCCCAATTTTTGATAGAGATGTATGTTTTTATCGCTTTTAGAGCCAACAAAAAGTTCATAGCGATTTGGACTATAAAGTTTTTCAATCTCCCGCATAAGAGATGTTCCGATTCCTTGATTTTGCATATCGGGATGTACGGCTAATCTCCCCACATAACATGTCCCATTTTTTTCGTAGGCACGCACAGTGCCGATAATTTTACCTTCAGAAACAGCTTTCAGAAATATATGACTTTTGAATTGTTCTTTTATTTCATCAACAGTCTGCCTAAGTGGTGGTATATCATAATTATTATAGCGTTCGGATTCGCTTCTATAGGCTAACTTTTGTAAGGTTAAAATTTCTTCGGCATCGTCAATTATTGCTTGTAAAATTTCCATTTTTTTATTTGCTTTTTTACATCTAATGTCAGGCTACGTGAACACTATTTTTCATCCTATCATAAGCTGATATAATCAAGCAAGGAGGAAAAACTAAAAATGATCATTATGTACAAAATAAGGAATGTTGGCTCCCTCTAGAATACTTTTAATGATAGCAAGTTCAACTTCATTTTTTGGGGAATATAAATTAATCATCTTTTATTTAATTTTTGTATAACGATAGAAATGAGCGGCTGAGAAAATGCGTAACGGTTTCTCAGTTCGTTCCATTCATTTGTTGGTCGCTTCTTTGGTTTTTTAGTACTTCATTCAGTTTCATGATGATAACAATCAATAGAATGAAAAATATAAGGGGTTTTACCAGAAAGATAAGTTTAGTGAGCGTTCGCATTAGGGGACGGCGTTCCGTCACATCTCGCATTGAAACAGTCACGTCGTGCTCTCTCAGAAAGCGGGTAAGAAGCGGGTCGTTAGCAGAAGCGATTGGGGTGTACGAGCGAAAAGTGCTTGTCGTGTTACCGACCGCGAGCGTTCCGCTGATTGAGGCACGCTTGTCAAGAGTCACTGACTTAATCTTTCCTCCCTCCACTTGACGAATGAATTCATTGTAAGTTAGATGCCGAGAACCGGCGGCAAACGACACACTGACAACGCCAATAATCATAACGCTAATAATTATAAGAGCTACTACGATCGTTTTCATATGGCTCTCCTTTCTGCAACCAATATCCCAGATCGGGACTGGGAACGCGCCAAAGTCAATGAATTAACCCCATTGATATTGCTTTGAGTTATTTGCCAAATTAATAAGTGTCCCCGTTCGCTCATTTTCCCATACAGCTCCCGAAATCCTCACCTATCTTGGCACCCCCGAATATGGCTGCACATAAGATCTGAGGACTGTTTTTCCCTTGATTTTAGTCCATCGGTTAAAAGCAATATTCTTTCCATCAGGAGACAAAAGGGCACGAATGATGGTACTATCCGCAATTGCTTGAACCGGTTCTCCCCCTTTAACTGGCACAGCCCAGACCCCTCTACTCTTACCACCGCCTGTGCCAAACCTGGTAAAGATGATAGTTTTCCCATCAGGAGACCAACAGGGATAAGCAGCATTCATTCCAAAGGTAATCTGCTTCGGTTGGCTACTCCCATCACTTGGTACTGTCCAAATGTCCATATCTGTCTTGCCTGGAGTCCGTGAGGTAAAAGCGATGGTCTTTCCATCTGGAGACCATCTTGGATATCTATCCTTTTTAGGACTGATAGTCAGTCTTCTCGGTGAACCACCTGGTATTGGCAGTACAAATATTTCCAGGTTGGGTTTTTTCCCGTCCTCCGAAACCATAGCTTCACAGGCAATCTCTTTCCCATCCGGGGACCAATCGAGCATAGAGATATACGGGAATGGGGTAGGAACTTTTGTTACCATTCGCCCCTCTGGTGACACTATCCAAATAGCCATAGTATCGTCCTTTGGACTAATAGCAGAAAAGGCTATCTTATCACCAACTGGCGACCAGGACCCCCACATAAATATTTTAGAATCTATTTTTGCGCCGGAGATTACCAATGCAGCTTTCCCGTCAGCAAGCGATACCGTCCAGAGACTCTTGGCACCATCTTTGTCCGACTCGATGAGAACCTTGGTCCCACCTGGAGACCAACCATAAATCGTAGATTTGCCGCTTTCCAAGCCTGCACCAAGTTCCATCGTTGCACCTTCGCTAATACTTCTACTTCCAAGTATCACAAGAAAAGATAATAGAACAACATAATTTTTTCTCCATTTGCTCATCTTTCTTCCTCCTCCTTTAACCCCTGGGTTTTCATTATTGTAATGGACCTCTTTTATGTCCCAGCAGCTTTTGGTAGAGACTGTTCTTGAGAGTTCTGGGGACGGTTCACTTAATTACCTTTTTTGGACCCGGTTTATTCTTACGCAAGAACCTCTGCCGGTTACCTTTTCTATTTTTTCAATAAAATCACCATCTCCTAACGGCCTGCCAACCTCAGTATGCCGAGCAAATAAATCTATATCTTCTCTATTATCCCCATCTGCTAAATATCCTGTTTTGTCTTGGGGTCTGTTTTGTCTTGTTGTCTTGGGGTCGGACCAAGCTAAGCCATTGAAATATTATCATCATCTTTGCACCAAAAATACATGTTTTTTGGGCTTAGAAGGCTCTTTTTGGGGTCAAAAACAGCCTTGTAAGGATTTTGAGGTTCTCTAAGCATGAAATTATCTTCATTCTCAACAATCGTGCGCCCTCGGGCCTTATAGGTGTTAGCATCTATGTTTTTTTATTTGCAAGAATCTCTACCTTCTCCTCAATCTGCTGAAGAATATCTTCTGAAATTTCTTCTTTTTTCAAAATCCCGGATTTTTCAAAATCCCGGACTCTAATCCTATTGCAACTATCATGTCCGCTTTAAAATAATTGTGTTTCTTCCACAACTCCCGAGATGGTCCATCATGAAACTTATGTATATATTCATTTATCTCAAAACAATCTATCTTTTTCTCCCTCCATTCATCAAACCTCTTTGCCAATTCCTCTACATACTGATCAAGCTCTCTCTTCCATACCAACGTGGCAAGTTCTTTCAATTTTTTTCTTATTTCTTTATTATATTTTTTCATATTTATTCTCTGCTAACG
>JAADIA010000044.1 GCA_013151555.1 Nitrospirota bacterium
TTGACGTGTTGAAAAAGCAGGGATACAAGGTCGGTCTCTCCGGGAAAAATCATTCCCACCTTACCGATGCTCGTCTGGACTTTTGTGCACAATTCGGCCACGAGGGTGGAGTCGGGAATGACCGGACCGAACAGGAAAAATCCTTCGATACATTTCTACGTGACCTCCGCCATAGAACATACCTTCAGCCTACACCTTTCCCGGTGGAATGTCAGGGACCGTATCGCATTGTGACCAAGGCTCAGAAATGGATCGGGTCTCTTACCGGTTCTCCCTTTTTCTTATGGCTGACATTTGCAGAACCGCATAATCCTTACCAGGTTCCCGAACCGTATTATTCCCTGTTTCCTCCGGAAACTCTCCCGCCCTGCCGGTCAGATGAAAGCGCGCTGGAGAAAAAAAGTTACCGCTGGAATTGGCTCAGGAAAATGTGGGACCGGTCCGTCCCCGGCTATCGGAACCAACTGGACCGCACCCGGGCGAATTATCATGGCATGCTACGCCTCATTGACGATCAGGTGCAACGATTTGTTTCCTTTCTGGACGAAAAGGGACTTCGGGAAAACACGATTATCGTCTTTCTTTCGGATCACGGTGACTTCGTCGGCGAATATGGATTGATTCGCAAGGGTCCGGACCTTCCGGAGTGCCTGGTGAGGATACCTCTCTTCTTTACCGGTCCTGGCATTGTTGCCAGGGACAAAGCTCATGATGCCCATGTCAGCATCTGCGATATTATGTCCACTCTTTGTGAAGCCCTGGATGGGGAAATTCCCGATGGCGTCCAGGGGCGGAGTCTATGGCCGCTTCTGACCGGCCGGGGATACCCCGAAGAAGAATTCTCCAGTGCTTATGCCGAACATGGATTCGGGGGACTCAACTATGATGAAAAAGATGACCTCGATCCTCTCAAGGAAGGAGCCTTGCAACCGGACGGGGCCTTCGATTGCTTGAATTCCTGGACTCAGAGCGGTATCATGCGGATGGTCCGCAGGGGCGATTGGAAGCTGACCTATGATAAAGAGGGAAAGGGAGAATTATATAATCTCAAAGACGACCCGGTCGAATTGAACAATTTATATGGTCAGCCTGAACTGATCAAGACGGAGAAATCCTTGCTGGAGGAGCTGCTTACCTGGCTTCTTCGTGTTCAGGATCCCTTACCGTTGCCCCGAAGAAGGTATATTATGAAAAAATTCTCAAAACGGGTTGAAAGATGATTGGTTTTCGTGCCGGAACTGCTCCGGGCATGTCGGGAACAAGGTTCTTTCTTTTAGGAGGAGAATAATTATGGATATGGATAGACGTGAATTTTTGAAAATGCTTGCTGCCTCAACTGCTGCATCCGTTTTATTCACCAATATTTCCGGTTGTGGCTTCCTCTCTGCTGAGGAAAAACCTAATATCCTCTTAATCTTAAATGACGATATGGGGTATTCCGATCTTGGCTGTTATGGCGGGGAAGTTCAGACTCCCAATCTCAATTCATTGGCGGCTAACGGCTTGCGCTACACTCAATTTTATAATACTGCCCGGTGCTGCCCATCCCGGGCGTCACTGTTGACCGGTTTATATCCGCAGCAGGCGGGTGTAGGCCACATGATGGATGATGACCTGCTCGACGGTTATCGTGGAAACTTAAGTCTCAATGCGGTAACCATTGCCGAAGCATTAAAAAATGGCGGATACGCCACCTATATGACCGGCAAATGGCATGTTGCCCGTTCCGTAAAAAAGGATAAATACAACTGGCCGAACCAGCGGGGTTTTGATGACTACTACGGTATTATTACCGGAGCTGCAAATTATTTTCAGCCCCGTACCCTGACCCGAAATAATGAACAGTTTTTACCTGAAGGTGATGACTATTACTTCACCGATGCTATTTCCGACGAGTCCTCCCGGCAGATTCGCGAACATGCGAAAAAACAATCCGATAAACCATTTTTTCAGTACGTCGCCTATACTGCTCCTCACTGGCCTCTGCATGCTTTTCCTGAAGATATTGCCAAATATAAAGGACGCTATGATGCCGGATGGGATCAACTGCGCCGGGAACGTCGTCAACGGATGATCAACATGGGTATCCTTCGGGAAGAGTGGGAGTTAACCAAACGGGATTCACGCGTACCACCCTGGGAAGAAGCTGAAAACAAAGAGTGGCAGGTTCGGCGCATGGAAGTCTATGCCGCCCAGATAGATCGTATGGATCAAGGTATCGGACGTATCTTGCAAACGCTCAAGGATACCGGGCAGTGGGAAAATACCCTGATTATCTTTTTAGCTGATAACGGTGGCTGTGCCGAAATAATTAGAGAACATTGGAAAAACTGGATGGTACCAATTATAGCTACGGCAAAAACACGTGACGGACGCGATGTCCGGTTTGGCAATAATCCGGCCATAATGCCGGGGGGTGAAGATACCTACCAAAGCTATGGCATTGCCTGGGCGAATGTATCCAATACACCCTTCAGATTATATAAGCACTGGATACATGAAGGCGGAATTTCGACTCCCTTCATCGCCCATTGGCCTGCAGGTATTAAAGCGAAAAACGAACTGCGGCATCAACCCGCACAGTTACCGGATATTATGACCACTTTCCTGGATATTGCCAATGTTGAATATCCGTCTTCTTATAACGGGCGGGAAATAAAACCTGGGGAAGGGTTCAGTATGACGCCGACATTTAAGGGTAACCCTCACAAACGGGATGTTCTTTATTGGGAGCACGAAGGGAATAAAGCCGTCCGGAGAGGTAAATGGAAATTAGTCCGTAAGTATCCGGGAGACTGGGAACTCTATGATATTAAAGCTGATCGTACGGAAACCAACAATGTTGTCAAGGACTATCCGGAAAAAGTCGGGGAACTTACCAAGCTTTATGAACGATGGGCTGAGCGATGTGAAGTGGTCCCATGGAACGAACTGCTTGAACTGAGGAAGAAAAGACGGGAAGAAAGGAAAAATAAAACCTGAAATAAGGAAGGAAAATCATGGATATTGATAGACGTGAGTTCCTGAAGAAGTTAGGTTTGAGTTTAGGCCTCAGCGCTATTGCCTCGCCATTAAATATTTTTACCGGATATGCTGCCGATACCCGCAAACCCAATTTTGTGATTTTGCTGGGTGACGACTGTACCTGGAGCGATATTAGCTGTTACGGTGGACAGGCCATAATGCCAAATATCAATAAAATGGCCAAACAAGGTATCCGCTTTGAGCAGGCCATCGGATCTACGGCTATGTGTACTCCTACCCGTCATTCCCTTTATACCGGCATATATCCAATTAAACGGGGTGGGTACAAGAATCATAGCGCCGTGAAAAAAGGCACTAAGAGTATCGCTCATTACCTTAGGGATTTGGGCTACCGGGTTGGGTTAACAGGAAAATGGCATATTGCTCCCAAAGAATCGTTCCCCTTCGAAGTAGTCGATGGCTTCCCGAAAAACTGCGTGCTGCAAAAGACCCCACGTCCCGATTTAACCGGTCCAAAAGAATTTATGACGCGTAATGCGGAAGAACCCTTTTGCTTGGTCATTGCCTCCGTTCACCCTCATGCACCCTGGACTGAAGGCGACCGTTCGCAGTATCCTGTCGATTCCCTCAAGCTGCCGCCCAATTGGGTCGATACCCCGGAAACCCGTTCCGAGTACCAAAAATATCTGGCGGAACTGACGGAATTAGATCGGCAGGTAGGTACCGTGATGAATCTCCTGCAGGAAGAGCAACTGGCGGAAAATACGATCTTCATTTTTGCCAGTGAACAGGGCGCCCAATTTCCCTTTGCCAAGTGGACGCAATGGGATGGTGGCATCAAGTTCGGGATGATTGCTTGTTGGCCGGGAAAAATCAAAGCAAACAGTACTACGGAGGCTTTGGTTCAATATGAAGATTTCGTACCTACATTGATCGATGCTGCAGGGGGGGCATCTGTGCCGGGAATTGACGGGCGTAGTTTTCTTAATGTCCTCCTTGGCAAAACAGACGAACATCATGACTATGCCTTTGGCGTCCATTCCAATACTCCTAAAGGCCCCCCCTACCCGATTCGCTCCATCCGCAGCAAAAAGTATAAACTAATTCTTAATTTGCTTCCTGATTCCACCTACTATCAGAAATATCTGATGGGATACGATGCAACCTGGAAGTCATGGGTTGAAAAAGCTAAAACCGATAAACATGCCGCCTGGGTGGTTAAACGTTTTGAAAAGCGTCCGGAGATTCAGTTCTACGATGTGGAGAATGATCCCTATGAGATTACCAATCTTGCCGAGGAGCCGAAATATGCCGGGATCATTAAGGAGATGCGCACTAAATTAGAAGCCTGGATGAAATCCCAGGGAGATACCGGCATCGATACAGATGTATTATAAAGTATCCGGAGGGAACAAAGAAATCCTTATTGTTCCCTCATCACCGGAGCGGAATTATTATCATATGAATTGATAATAACTGGTTGAATTACAAAACTAAAGTTACTATTAAGGAGATGAACGAAAAATGAGTAAGCCTAATATTATTTTAATCTTAAACGACGACATGGGATATTCGGACCTTGGCTGTTATGGCGGAGAAGTTCAGACTCCCAATCTTGATTCATTGGCGGCTAACGGCCTGCGTTACACTCAGTTCTACAATACGGCCAGATGTTGTCCTTCCCGGGCATCGTTGTTGACCGGTTTGTATCCGCACCAGGCCGACGTAGGTCACATGACGGAAGATGACGGAGTCGACGGCTATCTGGGGAACTTGAATCCCAATACGGTGACTATTGCCGAAGGCCTGAAAAGGGGTGGTTATGCCACCTATATGTCCGGCAAGTGGCATGTTACCCACTTTGTTAACGGGCCCAAAGATAACTGGCCGTGCCAACGGGGATTTGACAAGTACTACGGGATTCTCACCGGGGCGGCAAATTATCACCAGCCACGCACTCTCACTCGGAACAATGAACGCATTGAACCGGAGGATGAAGATTATTTCCTCACCGATGTTATTTCCGATGAAGCCATCCGCCAGATACGTGAGCATACTGAAAAACATTCTCACCGGCCCTTCTTTCAATATGTTGCCTATACCGCGCCCCACTGGCCATTGCATGCCCACCCCGGGGATATTGCCAAATATAAGGGACGTTATGACGCCGGCTGGGATCAACTGCGACAGGAACGTTTGCAACGGATGATCGAGATGGGTATCATTCACCGGAGTTGGAAATTAACCGAACGGGATCCGTGCGTACCGCGATGGGAAGAGGCAGACCACAAGGATTGGCAGGTGCGCCGGATGGAAGTTTATGCTGCCCAGATCGATCGCATGGATCAAGGCATTGGACGTATCTTGCAAGCACTCAAAGATAGCGGGCAGAGTGACAATACTTTGATTGTATTTTTATCCGACAACGGCGGCTGTGCGGAAGAAATCGAAAAAGATTGGCAGGAATGGATCACCCGGGGAGGGGAACAAATCGGCACTTCAAAAACGCGAGCTGGACACGATGTGCAATATGGCAATGACCCCACGATAATGCCGGGGGGAGAAGAAACTTACCAAAGCTATGGAGTTCCCTGGGCCAATGTTTCCAATACGCCCTTCAGGCTTTATAAACACTGGGTACATGAGGGCGGAATTGCCACCCCCTTGATTGTGCATTGGCCCGGAGGGATCCCGGCGAAAGGCGAGCTGCGCCGGCAACCGGCACAATTGCCGGATATTATGGCTACTTTCCTGGACCTGGCCGGGGTCGAATATCCGTCTGCTTATAATGGGCAGGAGGTAAAACCTTTGGAAGGTTTCAGCCTGGCCCCGACATTTGCAAACGGACCACCTCCCCGGGAGGTGCTTTACTGGGAACACGAAGGCAACAAGGCTGTCCGAAAAGGTAAATGGAAGCTGGTTTGTAAATATCCCGAGGACTGGGAACTTTATGATATGGAAGCAGGACGAACGGAAACCAAAAATATCGCCGCAGATCATCCCGGGATAGTTAAAGAACTTGCCGACCTCTATGAACAATGGGCCCGGAGGTGCAAGGTAATGCCATGGGATAAACTGCTCGAACTTCGAAAACAAAAAGCAGCTAAACGCTGAATAAAAAATTCCCTTAATACTATGAAACCTTTCCCGCTTTTGATAAAACCTGCTTCTGCTGATTGTAATCTGCACTGCGAATATTGTTTTTATTTAGACCGGAACACACTGTATCCGGATTCAAACCGTCATCGGATGTCTGATGAGGTCTTGGAACTAATGATTTCCGGTTATCTGGCAACACCACAACCGCAGTACATTTTCAATTGGCAAGGTGGTGAACCGACACTTATGGGGACGGATTTTTTCCAAAAGGTGGTTCAATTACAGCAAGAATACGGGAAAAGAGGTGCTGTCGTATCTAACAGTTTACAAACGAATGCTACTATGATTGATGGTAAACTTGCAGAATTTCTGGCAAGATACAAATTCCTCGTTGGGGTCAGTCTTGATGGTCCTGCAGACATTCATGATCGTTACAGAATTACCGTCAAAGGACATAGCTCACACAGTGATGTACGGAAAGGAGTTGAATGTCTAAAGCGCAATAAGGTGGAATTCAATATTTTGACCCTTGTTACTGCCGCAAATGTAAGAAAAGGGAGAGAGGTATATTGTTATCTTCGCGAAATGGGCTTTTATTATCATCAGTATATCCCCTGTGTAGAGTTTAATAGGAACAATGAACCGAAGCCATTTACGGTTTCTGCAGATGAGTGGGGAAATTTCCTGTGTGAAATTTTTGATGAATGGGTTCGCAGAGATGATATGCGTAAAGTCTCTATCCGTTTGTTTGATTCAATCATTATGTTGATGGTAGAAGGGATTTATAATGAATGCGATATGGGACGCAACTGTTGTCAATATTTTGTGGTAGAATATAATGGTGATGTTTTTCCCTGTGACTTTTATGTTGAACCGGAGAAGAAGTTGGGTAACATAAGGAACGATTCCTGGGAAAAACTTCAAAAGTCTCCCGCTTATCTGACTTTCGGTCAACAAAAAACCGCGTGGAATAATAAGTGTTCTCAGTGTGAATATCTTCTCTATTGTTCCGGTGATTGTCTCAAACACCGATTGTATAGAGATAAGCATCCTGAAGAATTAAGTTGGTTATACAGGTTGGAAACAATTCTACAAGCATTCAATCCCGACCTTCAGGAAGCTTGCTTCCTCAATCATCAGAGAGAGACAACAACATAAACAACCTGTCCGTCGAGGCAATTCTCCCAAGATAGGCAGAAACCACCCCTGTCCTTGTGGAAGCGGAAAAAAGTATAAAAGATGCTGTGGGAGAATCACATAGAAGTAATAAATAGTTACCTATTGTAGTGGTCGAGCTTGCTTGTGCCCGCAAGGGTATAAGGGTGTTCGACAGAAGAAGCCACACAAACTCTGCCCCTACCATATGAATACGCAAGTATTTATTACCTTGCCTATAGTAAGAAGCTGAGTCCGGTTAAGATTTAACTTGCCTCTTGAAAATGTAGCCGAGAAGTTTATAGACGAGTTTGGCAGCAAGGAAGTCGGGCGCAATATTTCCCGGCTGGGGGGAAAGTTCCACGATATCAAAGCTTACAATCCTTTTCTTTTCCGTAAGCCGGCGAAGAAAGTTAAGGGTTTCATACCAGCTTAATCCTCCCGGCTCGGGCGTACCCACAGCGGGCATAATTCCCGGGTCGAGAACATCGAGGTCGAAAGTAAGATAAACGTTTGAAGAAAGGGAGGAGAGGACTTCTTCTATCCAATCTTTCTGTCCAATAATACGGGAAGCGTAAAAGACTTTTAACCTTTTCTCACTCCTCATATAATCCGCCTGGACCCGATCTAAACTTCGCACTCCTACCTGAGTCAACGGGGTCAGTTCCAGGATCCTTCGTCCAATACAGGCATGGTTATACTTAGTTCCCTGATATTTATCCCGCAGGTCCGCATGGGCATCCAATTGGAGGACGGTTAAGTCTTTATATTTCTGGTTCAGGGCTTTTACCAGACCCAGACTGAGGGAGTGTTCTCCTCCCAGGGCCGCGAGAAATTTTCCCTCCCCGGCCAAACGGGAAGCTTCCCGGTAAACAGCCTCGGTTAATTCTTCCGGAGAAAGGGTTTCTGCTTTTATTCCTTTGAGGGTATGAATTCCTATCCGGTATGTTTCCTGGTCAAGCTCTTCATCATATAATTCTAACTGTTGGGATGCTTCAATAATAGCTTTCGGACCCTGGCCGGTTCCTTTCCCGTAGGTTACTGTACCTTCATAGGAAATAGGAAGGATAACTACCCTGGATGTCCGGTAGGCAGAAAACTTCTCTTCTAAATCGCCGAAATTATCTCTCATAGGAAAGAAAAAAACTTTATAGGACGCAGATAAACACAGATTTCAAGGATTAAAAAATCAAGAAAACTTTAGAAACCACAAGTTTTACAGATTACCATAAGATTTTGAGAATTAAAGAAAAAAGATTGAATCTTGATTCTTATTCTATATCCATCTGCAAAAATCTGCGTCCAAAAAAAGAAAAGGTTTTTATCGGTTATTTCAAGGTAAATCGTGAGAATAAGGAACGAAGATGGCTGCAGCAACCACTGTCGTCCACAGTCCTTTTTTATCACCGATGGCTGATTGAGTGATATTGCTGGTTCTGACGATCTGGTTATGCATCTTGAAAATCTCTTTTCGTTCGTCCCAGGCATCGTCGAGATTGAATTCTATCCCCAGGGTGGTAGCCAACATGGTTGCTGCCAGGTCCTCAGCATAATCGCCGGCCATTACTCCCGTCTGGCCGAAGGAATGATGCTCGCTAAGGTAACCATGTTTATCTTTCCCGGTGGGAATAGCAATACCGATGGAGGCTGCCAGAAGCCGGTTTGGTTCATTAGTGCTATTCTCACTAAAGACACCGAAGATAATCTCGCCCGGATGCATAAAACCCAGGGCCTTCTTTCCGGGTATCATCTTGCATCCGGGAGGGAGAATACTGGAGACCCGCACTAAGTTATACCGGGCAATATTGGCTTTCCGGAGAGCCATCTCGAAAGATTGCAGCTTTTCCTTGTGCTTTCCTACCCCTTTGGTAAGGAATATTTGCCGGGGAACCATTTCAAGTCCCCATCTTTTTTAAACGTTTCTTCAGCTTTTTCTCTTTCTTGCTCAACTTGGATTTCTTTTTTACTTCGTGGCCGGTCTTCTCCATCTTCCTGGACATTGGACTAAGCCTCCCTATAACAGAGAGACCAGAAGACAGATATCAGATTTTCTCTGCTCTCTGCCTTCTGTTCTCTGTTTTTCTTTTTTAGTACATATCCCCGCCGTACCCTCCTCCTGGAGGCATAGGCGGCATTGGAGCCTTATCTTTTTCCGGTTTATCTGCAATCAGGGTCTCTGTGGTAATCATCAAAGCCGCGATGGAAGCTGCATTCTGAATAGCCGATCTGGTTACCTTGGTAGGATCAATTATTCCGGAGGCAATCATATCCGTGTATTCTTCTTTCTCAGCATCGAACCCAATATCGGTAGCTTCGCCTTTGAGTCGATTGACCACTACCGAACCTTCATAACCAGCATTGTCGGCAATCTGCCTGGCAGGTTCCTCCAAAGAACGGCGAATGGTATCAGCGCCCACTTTCTCATCACCTTTCAGCTTCAATGTCTCCACTGCCGGAATGGCTCTGAGCAAGGCTACCCCGCCTCCGGGGACGATTCCTTCTTCAACAGCAGCCCGGGTAGCATGAAGGGCATCTTCAACTACAGCCTTCTTGGATTTCATCTCTATCTCGGTAGCCGCTCCCACATTAATGACCGCCACTCCTCCGGCTAATTTGGCCAATCTTTCCTGGAGCTTCTCTTTATCGTAATCTGAAGTCGTCTCCTCGATCTGCCTTTTTATCTGGGAGACTCTTCCTTCGATATCCGCTTTTGAGCCGGCCCCCTCGACGATAGTGGTATTTTCTTTATCGATGGTAACCTTCTTGGCTTTTCCTAAATCTTCGATATTGATGCTTTCCAGTTTTAGTCCCAGTTCCTCAGCGATTACTTTCCCGCCGGTGAGGATGGCAATATCTTCCAGCATGGCTTTCCGCCGGTCGCCGTAGCCCGGGGCCTTGACGGCTGCTACCCGGACAGTTCCTCTCAGCTTATTAACCACTAAGGTGGCCAGGGCTTCTCCTTCTATATCCTCTGCGATGATTAAAAGAGGTCTCCCCACACGAGCTATTTTCTCCAATAGGGGGAGAAGATCTTTTACCACCGATATTTTCTTCTCGTGGAGAAGGATGTAAGGTTCTTCCAATTCCACTTCCATGCTCTCGGCATTGGTGATGAAGTAAGGAGAAAGGTATCCCCGGTCAAATTGCATTCCTTCCACTACTTCCAGGCTGGTCTCCATGGTCTTACCTTCTTCCACCGTAATCACGCCGTCCTTGCCTACCTTCTCCATGGCATCGGCAATCAGATTGCCAATGGTACTATCGCTATGAGCCGAGATGGTAGCTACCTGGGCCATCTCTTTCTTCTCCCGGGTAGGTTTGGATATTTTCTTCAGATGCTCTACGGCAGCCTCCACAGCTTTCTCGATACCTCTCTTGACAGCCATAGGATTAGCCCCAGCCGTGACATTCCTCATCCCCTCATGATAGATGGACTGAGCTAAAATGGTAGCCGTGGTCGTTCCGTCCCCGGCCACATCGCTCGTCTTGGAGGCTACTTCCTTCACCATCTGAGCTCCCATGTTCTGGTAAGGATCCTCCAGGTCTATCTCTTTGGCAATGGTTACTCCATCATTAGTAATGCTGGGAGAACCGAATTTCTTGTCTAAAACCACCGTGCGTCCCTTAGGACCAAGGGTTACTTTAACAGCATTAGCTAAAGCGTTTACCCCTTCCTCAAGAGCACGTCTGGCTTCCTCACTAAACTTAAGTTGCTTGGCCATTACTTAATATCACCTCCTTTATTTGATAATAGCTAAGATGTCTTCTTCTTTCATTATCAGGTGTTCATCTCCATCGACTTTCACCTCCGTTCCCCCGTATTTGCTGAAGAGAACTTTGTCCCCCTTCTTTACTTCCAGAGGCACAGTCTTGCCGTCTTTTAGCATCCGACCGGGCCCTACAGCGATTACTTCTCCCTCCTGGGGCTTCTCCTTGGCCGTATCCGGAAGAAGAATCCCTCCTTTGGTCTTCTCCTCCTTCTCCATAGGTTTGACCAACACTCTATCTCCTAAGGGTTGAATAGCCATTTTTCTTTTCACCTCCTCTCAAATTTATCGGTTCACTATATGTTTATTATAGCAATTTCCGTGCCAATCTTGATATGAGCAAGGGGAGAAGAACTCCTTAACCTTCCTAACCAGCAGGGACTCAATAAGTTGCGGCTAAAATGGTTTTTTTAGAGAATAACCCTTGCTCGATTTGCAGAATAGCCTCTCCCGGGAAAAGTATTTCATTTTGGTAGAGTCTATTTCTTATCTCTCTTAAAGTCTCCCATTTTGATAAAACGGCAGAAATTTCTTGCCAGAGATTAGGTGATAACGTATAATTACTTATGGGAGACCCGCCATAGGCGGATAATTTTAATTCGCACTTATCATCCGCCTTGGGCAGGCGATGTGCTCACTCACTTGCTTAAACAAGGGGAAATTCTCTGCGATAATTTCCCCTTAAGCGGCGGAGTTAATTCGCACTTATCATCCGCCTAGGCGGATGATGTGCTCATTAAGGAGTCTGAATATGTACAAAATTGCGGTTGTTCCCGGGGATGGAACCGGGCCGGAGGTGGTTAGGGAAGGATTGAAAGTTCTAAAAGCTGTTGCTGAGGTAACCGGCTTTAAATTTGAGACGGTAAATTATGACTTTGGAGGAGACCGTTATCTGAAGACGGGGGAGACTTTGCCCGATTCGGCTATTGCGGAATTTAAGGAAATGGATGCCATTTACCTGGGGGCGGTGGGACACCCCGGGGTGGAACCGGGGATCCTGGAGAAGGGTCTGCTTCTCAAGATAAGGTTTGCTTTAGACCAGTATATAAACTTGAGACCGGTCAAGCTCTATCCGGGAGTGTGGACACCCTTGCGGGACAAGGGGCCTGAGGATATAAATTTTGTGGTGGTCCGGGAGAATACGGAAGGACTTTACACCGGAGTCGGAGGGATTACTAAAAAGGGAACTCCTGATGAGGTAGCTATCCAGGGAATGGTCAATACTCGCAAGGGAGTAGAACGCTGTATCCGCTATGCCTTTCAGTATACTAAAGAACAGAAGAGAAAAAAACTTACCCTTTGCGATAAAGCCAATGTTTTAACTTATGCTCATGACCTGTGGCGGCGGGCATTCGAAGAAGTAGGGAAAGAATATCCCGATATAGAAAAAGATTATGCCTTTGTGGATGCTGTCTGTATGTGGATGGTTAAGAACCCGGAATGGTTCGAGGTTATCGTTACCTGCAATATGTTTGGGGACATCATCACCGACCTGGGAGCTATGATTCAGGGAGGGATGGGGATTGCCGCCGGGGGAAATATAAACCCGGAAGGGACTTCCATGTTCGAGCCTATCGGGGGTTCTGCTCCTAAGTATACAGGAAAAAATGTTATCAATCCTCTGGCAGCTATCTCGGCTGTCCAGATGATGTTGGAGTATCTGGGAGAGACAAAATCCGCCCTTCTGATAGAAGAGGCCGTCATCAAAACCTGCGGGAAGATGAAGAGTCTCTCGGCCGGGAAGATGGGTTATACCACGACCGAGGTCGGGACCTGGTGGCAGGTTTTGTTAAAGAAGAATAAATAATATAGGACACGGATGAACACAGATTTAAAAGGTCAAGGAAATTCGTAACCAAGATTTAATTTTAAGAAATTAAAAGAAAATATGACAGGATGTACAGGATTAAACAGGATGGATATGGTTAAAAAAATATCCGGTTTATCATGTTAATCCTGTCAAAAAAAAGTACATTTTTGTTAAATCTTATCCGGACAAATCTTATGGTTTATGTTTCAGAAAGGTATTACCATGAAAAAGTTTAATGTGGCCGTTGTCGGAGTAGGAGTGGTCGGGACGGAGATGCTCAAGATTCTCCGGGAGAGAAACTTTCCTGCCCGGGATATCAAGGTTCTGGCTACCCGGGCAAGGACAGAGGAGATCGGAGGCTGTCAATATCAAGTTGAACCGACTACAGTAGAATCCTTTGAGGATGTTGAGATCGCTTTCTTTGCCGGTACCGAAGGAGCTAAAGGAGCCTCCCGGCAGTTTGGTTGGCCTGCGGTAGAGAAAGGAACAATCGTCATAGACAATGGGGACGACTACCGTTTAGACCCGAGGGTGCCTCTGGTTATTCCGGAAGTAAATGCGGAACATTTGAAGAAGCATCAGGGCTTTATCTCCAATCCTAACTGTTCTACTATCCAGTTAGCCATGGCTCTGGCTCCCCTTCACCGCCGGGCAGGAATAAAGAGAGTCATCGTCTCAACCTACCAATCGGTATCCGGCACGGGACGAGCCGCTATTGAGGAACTTAAAGCTCAGACGAAGGCTATCGGGAAAGAAACGAAAGCGGAGGTTTATCCTCACAAGATTGCTTTTAATCTCTTCCCTGAAATCGGGAGTTTAACGGATGAATTTCCGGGTTATTACCGGGAGGAAGTGAAAACTATAAAAGAGATGAGAAAGATCCTTGGCAAGCCGGAATTGCCCGTTTCAGCTACCTGTGTTCGCGTACCTGTCTTCATTAGTCATGCCGAGGCTGTTAATGTACAATTCGAGGAAGAACTGTCTGCCGGGGAAGCCAGAGATATTCTCAGAGTTTCTCCGGGACTGAAAGTCCTCGACGAACCTCGGAAAAGCCTCTATCCTGTCCCCCTTGAGGTAGCAGGGAAAGACGACGTCTACATCGGGAGGATCCGGGAGGACCATTCCGCTCCCCATTGTCTCAACCTCTGGGTAGTAGGAGACAATATCCGCAAGGGAGCCGCTCTGAACGCTGTCCAGATCGCTGAGGAGATGATAAAACAGGGACTAATTTCCGGCTCTTAGGGAAAAACATTTTTTGCTTGCCATCCACAACTCTGCTGACCTCACCCGGGTACGGCAAAGCCACAGGCACGACATCTGACCAGAAACAACGCTTGCCATAATTGTTACCCCTACAAATAATTAAAAGGGAAGGGGAAGCAAATAGAAAAGGAGGTTGGAAAAATGTGGAGACTGTTTTTGACTTTAGGTACTTTGGTGGCGGTCCTCTCACTCTTTTCCCCGGCAGAAGCGCGTATCAAACTGGTAGCCCTACCGGAGAGAGGGGAAACAATTATTCGCTTAGATAATCCCCAGGCTACTCTGGTGGAGGAAGAACGGGTCCTTGCCCTTCAGAAAGGGCTCAATCAGGTGGACTTCTCCTGGAAAGGAGTGCGTATTGACCCCGATTCTATCCGCATCCGCATCTTGTCGCACCCGGATAAGGTGAATCTGCTCAGCGTCAGCTACCCACCCAATGAGAAGGCACTGGTCTGGCAGATATTCAGCCCGGAAGCCGGCGAGGAGAAAATCAGGGTAAGCTACCTTCTCTCAGGAATTGACCGCCTGATAACCTACAAGGCCATAGCAAATAAGGGGGAAACCAACGTTGACCTGAAATCTTTCCTGGTGCTCAGAAACTTCTCGGGAGAAGACTTTGCCATGGCTAAGGTTCAGCTCGACTACGGAGAAGCTTTTAAGAAAGCCATCCTGAACGAGGAAACGAAGCGGATGCTCTTCCTGAGCAGGAAGGATATCCCGATAGAAAAAACCTTTACCTTCGATGCCGCTAAGCTCCCCTGGAATTCAGACCGGCAGAGAAAAAACGTAGGAATTCCTGTCCATTACGTCATCAGAAACGATAAAAAGTCAGGATGGGGAGAATTTGCTCTCTGGGGCGGAAAGATGAGACTTTTCCAGGATGACGGACAGGAAGGCACTATCTTCCTGGGAGAGGATAGAGCTCAGTTTACTCCTGTAGGTAAGAAGATGGAGCTTTATGTAGGTGACAGCCGCGATATAGTAGTAACCCAGCGTAAAATGAAGGATATGAAGATCAATATTCGCCGCAATAACAAAAACAAGATTATTCTCTACGATACCGATGAGATTATCAAGGCCAAGATGGAAAACTTCAAAGATAAGCCGGCTGTCCTTACTATGGTGGAACATATCCCCGGTCAATGGGATATGGAGGAGAGCAGCCACAAGTTTGAGAAGGAAGATGCCAATACTCTCAAGTTCCGCATTGAGATTCCCGCTCATGGGGAAGAGACGCTGATCTTCCACTATCAGAGGAGGAATGTACAATGAAAAGATATAGTCTGCCCCATAAGTTTAGTTCTCGGGGGTTGCTTTTCTTGCTTTTCTTCACCTTCATCTTAAATTTTCCGGTCCTGGCTAAGGTAGATCTGGTCACTCTCCCCGCAAGGGACAAGGTCCAACTCACCATCTACAACTCTGCCGACCTGACGCTGGTAAGAGAAAACCGCAGTCTCACCATGAGGAAAGGTGAGAACAAACTCCAATTCTCCTGGGCGAATACCCTTATTGACCCGACTTCTTTGGAGATTTTACCCTTAAGTCAGGCCGACAAGATTGATGTCTTTGACCTGACCTATCCCCCCGGGATAAGAGATCTGGGTCTATGGCATATCAACTCCCAGGTTTCCGGTAAAGTACCCGTTGAGATAACTTTCTTCACCTCGGGTATATCCTGGAGAGCCTATTATCTGGGAACGCTCACCCGGGATGAAAAGAAAATGAAGCTGGAGGGATATGTGCGAGTAATGAACAATAGTGGGGAAGACTATGCTAATGCCCAGATAAGGCTCATTGTGGGAAAGATTCACCTTCTGGACGAGATTGCCAAGCTGGCCAGAAGGTATCCTCCCTATGGCAAGCCCGGAGGGTATCCGCCGCTGCTGGCCGGGAGGCCTGTTGAACGATTTCAGCGTAAATTTAAGAAGGCAGCAAGAGTCGTTGCCAACCTTGAAGAGGCCAGAAGAATCAAGAAAGAGGGCCTTTCGGAGTATTTTCTCTACACCATTGAGGGAACGGAGACCATCCCCACCGGCTGGTCAAAGCGTCTCCCCTCCTTTAAGCAAGAAGATATCCCGGTCGTCAACCTCTACAAATACGAGGAGGAACGCTTTGGCAACCAGGTGGTGAGGTTTCTTTCCTTCAAGAACGATAAGGAACACAACTTAGGAAAAGAACCGCTTCCCGGGGGATTGATAAAAGTCTTCAGAAGACTGGATAAAGAAGCGCACCTCTCCTATATAGGTCAAGACAACAGCAAATATATCCCCATAGATGAGGATGTAGAGCTTAACTTAGGAAGAGCCCGGGATGTGGAAGTAGAGCCGAAGTTGATAGAGTATAAGACCTCCAACTATCGCTTTAATGCCCCGGGAAGGAATATCTCCGGTTGGGATGAGGAAAAAACCTACCAGGTTAAAGTTTCCAACTACCGTTCCCTTCCAGTCAAGGTAGAGATAAAACGCAATTTCCCGCACCAATACTGGAAACTCACGGAAAAAGGAGCTTTCGGCAAGTACGAGAAGGTAGACCTGGACACGGTAAAGTTCACCTTGGAGCTTGCCCCCAATACGAGTAAGACCTTTACTTACAAACTCGTGCTGCATGAGGGAGATAGGCAACAGAGATAAGTTGGGAGCAAGAATAACCATACCTTTCGGAGAAAAACCAAGACGACAGGGAACAAAAGATTGGAAACCCGGAACCTTAAACTTACTCTTGAATATGACGGCGAGAATTATCATGGTTGGCAGAGGCAACCCCGGGTAACTACCATTCAGGGAATAATAGAGGAAGCCTTAGCCAAGGTTCTCCAGAAGAAGATAAGTCTCATCGGGGCCGGCAGGACCGATGCCGGAGTTCATGCCCGGGGACAGGTAGCAAACTTCAAGACGAAGAGCAATCTCCCCCTTAAGAACCTGAAAGCGGCTCTGAATAGCTTGCTGCCCGAAGATATCGTTGTCAAACACGCCGTTCATGTCTCAAACGATTTTCACGCCCGTTACGATGCTCGGTCCAAATTATATCGCTACACTATCCTGAATGCTCCTCTTTCTTCTCCCCTCCTCAGAAAATATGTTTATTTTTTTTCTTATCCTTTAGATATCAAAGCGATGAAACGAGCGGCTAAATTTTTGGCAGGAAGACATGATTTTTCTTCTTTCCGGGGAGCAGGAACAGCCCGGGAAAACTATATCCGGAAAGTAAAAAGATTAAAGGTATCAACAGAGAAGGAACTTATTTGCCTGGATATGGAAGCTGACGGTTTTCTTTATAATATGGTTAGGATTATTGCCGGGACACTTCTGGACGTAGGGAGAGGAAAAATAACGGCAAGCGAGGTGAGAAAGATTCTGGAAGCTAAGGATAGACGGCAAGCCGGTCCTACCCTCCCGGCCCGGGGACTTTGTTTGCTGAAAGTGAAGTATCGGTAACCCGGCCTATTCCCTGGAAAGCGAATAATTTGCTCCCTCTTAAGAGTCGTTCTGTGATTCCCGGGTTTTTAATCCTGAAAATTTTAACGAACTTAGCCAGGACTTCTCCAATTTCCCAGAGGTACTGTAAGCGTAAAACTATTTCCCTTGACGGCGACAGCGAAGTTGAGTTATTATATGGCAAGGTTTTGAGTTGCCACGAGACTCGTTCCAGCTTATGACTACTGGGAAGGGAGGAGACAAAAATGCCGTCCGGAAAGAAAAAAAAGAGAGCAAAGATAGCTAAGCATAAGAGAAAGAAGAGACTAAAGCGAGACCGCCATAAGAAAAAAGGACGAAAGTAGTAACAACGATGAAAAAAATTCTCCTGTTAGGTATCGCCTTGATAATAGGGCTAACCTCTTCTCCTGTTTCCGTCAGTCATGCTGTTTGGATCTGGACTCCGGAGACAAGGAAATGGATAAATCCTAAATATGCGGTGAAGGAAAATCCAGAGAAGCAATTTGCCCAGGCAGAAGGACTCTTCCAAAACAAGGAATACGAAAAAGCAATAGCTGAATACCGCAAGCTTATCAAGAATTATCCTGATAGTGCTTATGCTCCCCGTTCTCAATATGCCATCGGGGCCTCCTATGAAGCACTGGGAAAATATTACCGGGCAGTCGAGGAATACCAGAAAGTTATCGATAACTATCCATCCAGCAATAAGGTCGCCGATATTGTCGAGAGTCAGTACCGTCTGGGAAATTTCCTCTTCGGGGAAGAGATCAAGAGTAAACTCAAGAAGGCCTTTGTTGAAAGCAACTACGAAAAGGCAGCCAAGGCATATCAACTAGTCATCAAGAATGCTCCTTATAGTAAAAGAGCCGCCGAGGTCCAGTATAGAATAGGGTTAAGCTACCGCAAGCAGGGAAATTTCCCCGAAGCTATTTCCGAATACCAGAAAGTTATCGATAACTATCCTAAGAGTCCCTGGGTGGAAAAAGCTTACTACGATATTGGGCTCTCTTACCTCTCTCAGTTAATCCCTACCCTTTACGATCAGACAAGGACCGATTCTGCCCTCAAGCAATTTCAGGAGTTCCGAAAACGTTTCCCGGACAGCAAATTGACCGGGGAGGTAGAAAAAAAGATAAAGTTCCTGAAGAAACGGAAAGCAAAGAGACTTTATCAAATCGCTCAATTTTACGAGAAAGGGGGAAGCCTCCAGGCAGCGAGAATCTATTATCAGGAAGTTATAGATAAATATCCGGCAAGTGATTGGGGGATGCTTTCCCGGGAGAGGTTAAGTGAATTGGAAAAGTAAGATAAGCAGTTCTTCCTTCCTTGTCCTGTTGCTGATGTTAGTAGGAGGTTGTGGTTATAGTCCCCGGCCTTTATTAGGAACCGGCTTAAGATCTATTGCCATTGATAATCTGGAGAATGAAACTTACGAACATAGCCTGGGCGTTTCGGTAACGAAAGCAGTTAGGGATGAGTTCATCTTCGATGGAACTTTAAAGGTAGTAGGAGATGCTCAAGCAGACCTTCTGCTCTCAGGAGCAGTTATCGGCTACACATTTGAACCTCTTTCCTTTTCCCAGAGTGATAAAGCAGAAAGTTATCGACTGAATATAAGAACCAAGCTTACCCTGAAAAATACAAAGACAGAGAAAGTTGTCTGGCAGGATAAAATTATAGAAGGAGACGCACGTTATCTCCTCGTTGGCTCTTTAGCAGTAACAAAAGCCCAGGCCCAGGACAAGGCCTTGCAGAATTTAGCCAGGGAAATTCTCCGTCAGACAATAGATATCTGGTAGCTTTTCTCTTCAATCCGACCTGCCTAACGGCTGGTCGCCCAAAGAAATCTTTATGAATTATCAGCAATTCTTACATATCCTTGAGGGGGAGAGATTATCTCCCATCTATCTTTTTTCCGGCGAAGAGGAGTTCTTGAAGGAAGAGGTCATAAAAAGACTTAGGGATTCTCTCCTCGCTCCCGGAGCAATTGACCTTAACTACCATCTCTTTTATGGAAAAGAAGATAGCGGGGCAAAAATAGTGGAAGCTGCTTCAACTCTCCCTTTTCTATCAGAGAAAAGATTGGTAGTGGTCAAGGAAGGAGAAAAATTAAGAGCTTCCGATAAGAAGGAAATAGCCGATTATATACAATCTCCTTCCCCCTCTACCTGCATGGTCATTCTGATGGATAAAATCGACCGGCGGGAAAGTTTCTCTTCCCTCCTGCTCAAATCCGGTAAGGAAGTTTCCTTTAAGTCAATACCCGAAAGAGAAATCCTCGGATGGATCAATAATTGGGCAAAAAAGGAAGGGAAAAAAATAGCTCCCCGGGCAGCCTTCGAACTTAAGGAAAGGGTGGGTAGAAACTTAAGAGAACTGACCGGTCATTTAACCAAACTTTTTCTCTATGCCGGGAATAAGACGGATATTGGAATAGAGGAAGTGAGAATCCTGGTGGGAGAAGGAAAAGAAACGAGCGGCTTTGACCTCACCGAAGCCCTCAGTGAAAAAAAGAAAGGCAAGGCCCTCAAAACGCTAAACAAAATCTTAGTTGAGGGGAAAAAAGCCCCGGAGATAATCGGCCTAATATCCTGGCAGATGAGACGGATAGCTGAAGCTAAGAGCCGGATAGTTCGGGGAGAAACACCAACGGAGGTCTGTCAATCCTTAGGAATACTTCCTTTCTTTAGAAAGAAATTTCTTTCCCAGGTGAAGAAATTCTCTCTCTCTAAATTAAGGGAGAATTTCTCCTCTCTATTAGAGGCCGACCAGCAATTCAAATCGGGGAAGTTAACTCCGAATTTAATTCTCGAACTTCTGGTAATTAAGCTCTGTACTTGAGAGGTGAGACACATTTGTGCCTCAAAGCCTTGTCCGCATCGAAGGGTTAACTGGAGGCAGTTGTTAACTTATTCACTTTCTTAGCCAAACGGGACTTCTTCCGCCAAGCAGTATTTTTGTGAATTACGCCTTTGGAAGCGGCCCGGTCCAAAGCCGAACTCGCCTTGAGGAAAGCTCCCTTCGCTTCTTCTTCTTTCTTAAGCTCGATAGTTTGATTAAAGCCTTTAATCAGTACCTTCAAGGATTTCTTAACTTTAAGATTCCTATCTCGCTTCTTTTTATCTGTTTTTAACCTTTTCTTGGCTGACTTGGTTGCGGGCATATACCTCACTCCTCCTAACAATAGTTCGTTTCGCTCACGGTTTCAGGCTATCTGCAACGAACAGTTACAGGCAGCTATGTTTTCACAGGAAAGACAGCTTATCTTCCAAAAGGGCTATTATCCCATTACATAGATTTTTACCTTATCATATAAAAAGACGGCTGTCAAACATAATTTAGGCACCCGTTCCTGTTCACTCCAGGGGCAGATTCCACTTAAAGGTTCTTTTTTTCGCCCCAGCCAAACCTTTAATGACTAACTCCATAAATTTGGCCTTGTTGCTGATAACGGGATTGCCCCGGGCATCATCGCCGGAGAAGATAAGAATTCCGACTCGGTGATGATTGGGCATAGAGGGCATATCTGAAAGACCTTCTTTCCAACCCACCGCCTTGTATTCCTTACCCCATGCATCTCTCAAGAAACTTATCTTCTTCATCCGGTACTTAGAAAGGTTAAGCGTAGGGCAAACCTGAGAGCCCACATGAGTGGTCAAGCCAACGACGAAGAGGATGTTCTTACCTCCATCCCAATATTTCTCCAGCATTGCCAATCGTGCCGGATCGATTTCGTCCTTCATCGCTTTCAGGGTCTCAAAAAAACGGGGGGAAACATAAGTCACCTCTACCCTAGCCTTCCCAGACTCATCAGTCTGGAAATAGACCTGCCCCGCTTCTTTATAAGCATCATTTGGGAACAGTTCCATGTTTGTGGGGCAAGCTTTGCCCATCTGTCCCCTGGCTTGCCCGGGCCAGAAAGCGAGAACGGAAACTAACGCCAGAAAACCAACCAAGAATAACTTCTTCACTATTTCCACCTCCTTTTTTAAACTTCTTGCTCTGGACTATTACGGATAGAATCAAAAACTCCCAATTAAAAATTGTTTTTGATTTACCTTGATTTTTCGTCTTGTATTTTTCATTGATTCGGTAGGTTCCTCTCCCCTAATTCCGGAAGGGCCCGCCTTAACCATACGGGAGTAATAAAGGTGGTTACCATAATCATTATTACCAGAGCCGTGTACTGCCAGGGCAGAATTATCCTGTTCAATAGACCATAGACGGCAAACACCAGGGCTACCTCGCCGCGGGGGATCATTCCTACTCCTACCGCATATCTATTGACTGTCTTATCGATAACTCCCCAGCCGGAGATAAGCTCGCTAATAATGGCCACTACTGAGAACACCCCGGCTATTATCAAAATCCGGGATAAGTTGCCGGAAATTCCCGAGAGGTCAACCATAATCCCTATGGCAACAAAGAAGAAGGGAATAAACACCTCCCCGATAGGCTTCAACTGGTCGCGAATTTTATTGTGCTCAAATGCCTGAGCTAAGATAAGGCCGGCCACAAAGGCTCCAATTACATAAGCTAATCCGGTTACATCAGCCAAATAGGACATCAGGAGCATAAAAGAAAAAGCAGTGGTAATTAAGATGCCTTTCACTCTTAACTTCACCACCCTATTGAACCATCTCGGAATCCATTTAACGCCAATCCACAAACTGAGGATTAAAAATCCAATACCGATGCCGGTTGTAGTCAGGATAGCCTGTGGTCTCAAGGTCCCGGTTAAATACAGAACCGTTACTCCGGAGAGGATTATTAAACCGCCGACATCATTTAAGGCCGCTGCTCCCAGGATAATCCTGGCCTCCTTGCTCCTCAATTTTCCTAAATCCGAGAGGACGCCCGCGGTAATACCGATGCTGGTAGCTGTAAGCGTCCCCCCGATAAACAGATGTATTAACCGGATATCGCTCCAGTACCCTACCTTGGCGAAAAAGAGGGAAGCAGCGTATCCCAGGACGAAGGAAACGATAATCCCTAAAATGGCTACTAAAAGAGAGGACTTTCCTACCCGAACAAACTCCCTTATATTATAACCTAAGCCTACCTGAAACAAAAGAATAATGACCCCGATCTGACAGAGCAGACCGATAACTTTCGCCTCCATAATGTTTGCTAAATTATCTACTACATACCCGGAACTCTCCCCGGCAATTTTCAACAAAATCAAGGGGGAAGGCACAAGTTTTAACAGGCTGGGACCGATAATTATCCCAGCCGACAACTCGCCTAAAACCATTGGCTGCTTCAAGCGCTGAGCGACTATTCCTCCCAACTTGGCAGCTACCAGGATAATCAGAAGGTCCAAAAGAATTCGCTGGAGATTCCATAGTCCTTCGGACTGACTCGCCCCAGCAGAAATTTTGCTTTTATCCTCAGAAATATTGGTATTTCCAAGGGAACTGCTTTCCGAAGATGGTTCCTGAGCAAAGGCCGGGAATAAGAGATGAATCAAGAGTAAAATAACTATAAAGATAGAGGTTTTCTTCATCTGAGCTTACTCCGAACTTTTCTCACCAATCCGGCCAATCTACAACTAAGGGCGACTCCGGTCGCCCCTAAGCGCAAGGGTATTCTGTCAATCTTGCTTGCCTTTACCCATCCCGGTTTGCTCATTGATCTGGTTATCCTCTTTTATAACTTTGCTTTGTCAATCATCATCCGGGCGCCGGCATCGTGGCAGGCAACCACATCATCCGCACCGGCTTTCTTAAGTTTAGCAATGTTGCGGCTATTTTCTGTCTTAGCGACGACATACAGGGAAGGATTAAGGAGCTTGGCAGTCAAGGTAACGAACACGTTATAGGAATCATCCATGGTAACAAAAAGGCATCCGGCCTCTTTTATCCCGGCTCGTTCCAGAACCTCTTCTTCCCGGGCATCTCCTTCGATAACCGTTAAATTATCTTCCACCATCCTCCGGACATTTTCTTTGTCCTTTTCCACAACCACAAAATCTGCTTTCTTTTCTCTCAGATTACGCACAATGGCCTTGCCTACCATACTATAGCCGCAGACAAGATAGTGCCCGGTCTTATGAACCTCTCTCTCCGCCATCCCTAACTCCTCCTTGATTCTCTTTCCCACCAGCGATTCAAAGACCGTTTGCATAGAGACCAGGGCCGCACCCACCCCGACGATGATTACACCGATGGTTAAAACTTTTCCTGCTACGGTTTGCGGGGTAATATTGCCATAGCCAATAGTAGTAACGGTAACCAGAGTGAAAAAGAAAGAATCCAGAAGCGTTTTAACATTATCCTCTAATAACCAGAAACCAACCGTGCCCACGATAACGACCAGAAGCAAAACAGTTAAGGGAATTTTTAGACGTGTCCACATAGTCGCTTACTTTAAATTATCCAATTTCTCAATCAATTTTTGCTTATCGAGTGCCCCGGTGGAAAATAACTCCCCGTTAATAATTACTCCGGGAGAGGACATAATCATATATTTGGAAATTATCTCCTGCCCTTCCGGCGTAGCCATATCCACTTCCTCAACCACAAGCTCCGGATATTGAGGCTTAATCTCTTCTAAAAGCTTCTTCGCCTTGGCACATTCCCCACAAGCGGGAGTACTCAAAATCTTCACCTGCATCATAACCTTATCCTCCTCAATGAACACGTGACTTATGGAGTGTTAACGAACATAAGTCACTGTGTGAATTGATCCCGCCGAATATGCCAAAATTATAGAATAGAATTTTGGTATATCTTATGAAGCGGGATAATAATCCACTGCCTTATTATAATCTGTCTTAATCCGGGTCACGCAGGGTATACCCCAGCGGACTTATGGATTCAGTTAATTTCGACAAACCCGTTTTCTCGTTATCATACTCAATAACGGCTTCTTTATTATCAAAACTTACCGAAGCGGATTGCACCCCTTCCTGGTTCTTCAGAATCATTTCAATATTAATGGCGCAACTGCCACAATGCATTCCCTCTACCATAAACTTTTTTTTCTCCACCATAATCACATTCCTCCCCCCCTGAAGTCAAATAAAGCTAATCCCCAGATAATAAAAATAATCAAAATGATAACAAATGTCCGCAGACTCATCTCTTCTCTCTTTTTCCGAAGGAAATACCACACTAAAACAAATATCGGGAAAAGCAGATTTATCCAGCCGGCATATTGGATAAAAGGAACTTTGGCTTCAACTTTCTCAATAGGTATCTTCGCCTCTGCAATACGCTCTCCGCCGATGTTAGCGAAGAACTTGTTCAGACCTGTATGGACAAAAGACCCCTCATACCAGAGGTGACCAAAAGCACCATTGAGGATGATAAAAGAAGCTATCAGGACCAGGGCCCAGCCGGTAATACTATCTACCAACTTCTTCTTCCGGACCAAGGCCCCGGTGGCATTAATCCCCACTATCCCTAAAACGGAAAAGAAAAGAAGAGGTAGCACTCTCCCCAAGCCATTGACTCCCATATAAAAAGCTCCGGTAGTCATGCTGCCGCTGCCAGCGGCAGCAATAAGGATAAGATAAGTAATCGGATTGGGACAACCCACGCCGGCATTTCCCAGGAATAGCCCCAGGAAAAAAGTTTTCAAATAATCCGACTGCCGCTGGATAAATCCCGGCGTCTTCGCCAGCGAAGGCATCTTGAAAGTAATCAGCGCTAATTCCGAAAGGCCGAAAACCAGAGCCGCTACTCCCGCTACCAGGTAAAGTACCCGGGTGGTCTTGTCCAATCCCAGATATTTTCCTGCTACGGCAATCCCGGCCCCGTAAATAGCCAGCATGATAGTCAGCCCGGCTCCAAAGAGAAGAGCCATAATCAGACCCTTTTTATAACCCTGCCCCATAGAAAGAGGCACGATGACAAAAACCAGGGGCAAAGTACAGGGCAGGAAGATATTGGAGACTCCCCCGGCAAAGGAAAGAGTAGCAGTCAAAGCTGTAGAGGTAGTGGTCGAAACATAAAAAAGAGCCAGGATGATAAAGGAAAGCATCAAAAAGGCGAAGCTGATAAAATAGATTTTAAGTTTTTGTGCCTTCGCAGCGGTCAGTTCCTCGGGCGATGATGAAGAACGAACCTCCGCCGATACCGGCTGGCCGCGGAACCCGTAAACAAAGCCCACAAAGAAAAGGATAATAGCCACAAGGGTGTTAAGGGGATGAATTCCATGGCCTACTATCCAGGTGGTAAAGATAAAATACAGTAAAGCTCCCACGATGAAAGTTATACCCATGGTTTTATTGGTCTTATTTTTCATTGATACTTTCCTATCTCTTTAAAATATACTGTTAAATTTAAACTACGGATAGATAAGCTATCCCAGACGTTAGACAAAAAGCTGGGAAATCTTTTAGTCTACCGCCTACAGTCTATAGTCCATAATCCGGAGTCTGTTTAATCAGGGGTTTTCATTTTGAAAACACGAACTGGTGAGGTTCCCCTTCAACGGGAATCTTCTTCAGGATCTTTCCCGAGGATGCATCCAACACATAGATAGCTTTTTCAGTCCGTGAACCGATATATACTTTTTTTCCTTCCGGGCCAACAGATATATGAGTAACTCCCGGAATGGCGATTTTCTTTTCTACTTCTAACGACGATGGATTTATCGTATATACCGAATTATCTCCCAAGTTGGACATAAAGATCGTCCCCGCCGGCGTAACGGCAATGGCATGAGGGTCATTACCAACCTTGATAGAGGCTACCAGCTTTCGACTTTTTAGATCGACAACCGATACCGTTCCTCCCGCAGCCTCCGTTATATAAAGTTTCCGGCCATCAGGAGAAAAGGCAAGGTGACTAGGCCCAAGCCCCGTGGGAATGGTGGCCACGATTTTCCCCAAAGGAAAAGTCAGCACGGAGAGAGTATTACTTCCTTTGTTAGTAACATAGATGTATCTTTCCTCAGGACCCAGCGAAACGTAATAGGCCATCATCCCTGTCTTTACCCGGGCCACTATCTTCCTGGTACGGGTATCGATAATCACTAATCTCCCCGTGGTAACGTAGAGATAACGTCCATCTTTGCTGATAGCAAAATGGTGAGAAACCTTTCCAACGAGGATCTCGGCAATCTTTTTTTTCTTTAAAATGTCCGTGACCAAAACCCGGTTCTTCTCCATTTTCTTCATCTGCCCGCTGTAAAGATAGCGGCCACTGGGCGAGACGGCCACCCCGTGGGGATTTATTCCTACATCGAAATAACCAACTACGGCCTCCTTTTTTAAATTAATTTTAGCTACTTTATTGGACGGGCCCAGGGGAGCATAGAGATATTTGTATCCTTCCTGAGTCCCCCTCGCCAGAGAAACCGAACCTGATACGACCGTTAGATAAACGGCAACGAGGATTGCTACTTTCCCGATTCGCCTCAGTACTTTCTTCATTTTGTCTCCTCCTATACTATTGAAGGTATTATCAAATATCTTTCCCCACTCCCGCTCAAACTCCCCACTTCTTCTGACAGGATGAACAGGATTAAACAGGATACAGATAATGAGCTAAAGAAAAACTCTAAGAAAACTTTTTAAACCTTGAAGCACTGAAAAACTGCTTCTTCCGGGTTTCTTTAGTTCCGTACTTCCGTAGTTAATCTTTTATCCTTTACATATTTCAAGAAATCCTGTCTATCCGGCCGGCCTACTCGGTTAATCCTGTCCATTTTTTCATTCTTGCCTCTCACAGCCTGACCTTCTTTAATCTCAAGGCGTTGGAAACCACGGAAATAGAGGAAAGGGCCATGGCCGCAGCAGCAATTACCGGACTTAAAAGAAAGCCGTCAAAGGGGTAAAGCAACCCGGCGGCAATGGGAATGCCGGTAATGTTATAGCCAAAAGCCCAGCATAGATTCTGTTTAATATTTCTTAAAGTAGCGGCACTTAACTTGTAAGCCTTGACCACATCAAGAAGATCGCTCTTCATCAAAACAATCTGGGCAGATTCCATGGCCACATCCGTGCCTGCGCCAATGGCTACGCCTACATCCGATTGCATCAGGGCAGGAGCATCGTTAATGCCGTCGCCGACCATAGCTACCGTATGCCCTTCCTCTTGAAGCCTTTTTACTTCTCTGGCTTTGTCCTGCGGCAAAACCTCGGCCACCACCCGGTCAATGCTCACAGTGCGGGCAATAGCTTCCGCAGTCTTCCGGTTATCTCCCGTAAGCATAGCTACTTTTATCTTCAATTTGTGAAGTTCTTTAACCGCTTTCGCACTATTTTCTTTTAAGACATCGGCCACAGCAATAATACCAAGCAGGGTCTTATCCTGAGCGATAAACATCGGGGTCTTCCCCTCATTTGCCAGGCGGGTAGCATCTTCTTGAGCCACTTTCAAATCTATCTTTTCATCATCCATCAACTTCTGGTTGCCTAAAAATACTTTTGTCTGATTCAGACTCATTTCTATCCCATGACCGGGGATAGCGTTAAACTCCTTAATTTCCAATAACTCTAACTTTCTCTCCCCGGCCTCGTTGACGATAGCTTCAGCTAAGGGATGTTCGGATTTTTTCTCGCCGCTGGCCGCAAGCCGGAGAACCTCATCTTCCTTAAGGTCACTAAAGGTAACAATATCGGTAACCCGGGGCTTCCCCTCGGTAAGCGTTCCTGTCTTATCAAAGACAACAAAATCGATCTTGCGGAAGATCTCTAAGGCTTCAGCGTTCTTAATAAGAATTCCATTCTCCGCTCCTTTACCGGTTCCCACCATAATGGCGGTAGGGGTAGCCAGTCCCAGGGCACAGGGACAGGCAATAATGAGAACGGAAATTACTACCGTCAGGGTAAAGAGAAAGGTTCCTCCCACCAGGGTAACCCCAAAAACGGTCCCGGCAAGGGTCCAGATAACGGCAGTAAGGACGGCAACTCCAATTACACCCCAGGTAAAATAACCGGCAATGATATCAGCCAAGCGGGCAATGGGGGCCTTGGATCCCTGGGCCTCCTCGACCAGCCTGACAATTTGGGCCAGGGCAGTATCCTTACCCACCCTTTCGGCCCGGAATTTAATGGAACCGGTCTTGTTCAGGGCCGCACCGGTTACTTTAGCGCCGGGATTCTTCTCCACGGGCATGCTCTCTCCCGTTAACATGGATTCATCTACAGCAGTCCTTCCCTCAATGACCTCGCCGTCAACGGGTATCTTCTCTCCAGGTTTAACAATGACAATATCTCCGACTTGCACCTCGGAGATGGGGACCTCTTCCTCAACTCCATCCACTTCGATAATGGCCGTCTTAGGAGCCAAGCCCATCAGTTTCTTTATCGCCTCGGAGGTCTTACCCTTGCTTATCGCTTCCAAGAACTTCCCTAACAAAATCAAGGCAATAATTACCGCCGCGGTTTCAAAATAAAGGCTGCGTACATACTCCCCACTGGGGTCCCGTCCCAGCAATACCAAACCGGCTGCATAAAAACTGTAAAGATAGGCTGCCGCGGTCCCCATGGCGATGAGCGAGTCCATATTAGGGGTCCCTTTAAAGAGATTGGGGAAACCGATGCGGTAAAAGTTCCAGCCGGCAATAATCACCGGGATAGATAAAACTACCTGGAACAGAGCAAAGCGGCCCGGGAAATTATCCGGACGTAAAAATCCCGGCAAAAGGCTGGCGCTGATTACCTCTCCCATAGCCACATACAAGATGGGAAAAGCAAATAAGATCGCCCAGATAAGCTTCTTCTTCAAGGTCCTGATTTCCCTTTTCCGGGCCTCTTTCTCCACATCTGCGGCCTCTTCTCCGGTCTGAATAAGTTCGGGCTTATAGCCGGCGGCGGAGATGGCCTTGATTATCTGCCGGGTGCTGAGCTTGCTCTCATCATAAGAAACCTGGGCGTAGGAGTTGGGAAAGCTGGTCTCTACTTCTTTTACTCCCTCCAGTTTCTCCACCGCTTTCTTAACCACTTCGGCGCAGTGGTCCGAGCCCATACCGATAACCTTAAATTCTACGGTCTTCTCTCCGGTCGCTTTAACAACCTCATATCCACTGTCCTTGATGACCTTTTCAATCTCTTCCGGGCTAACCAAGGCCGTATCATAATCTACCATGGCTTTTTGAGAGGCAAAATTTACCGAGGCCTTGAGAATACCTTTCTTCTTAGCAAAATTCTTTTCAATTGTCTGGGCACAGGAGGCACAACTCATCCCCCCAATCCTTAATATTGTTCTTTCTTTCTCCCCCAGCACCGAATAGCCGGCCGACTCCACAGCCTTTACCAGATCCGCCTCTTTCACCTGGGAAGGCTCATATTCTACCGTCGCCTTCTCGGTAGCAAAATTGACGGCCGCTGAGGATACTCCTTTCACTGCCTTAAGAGCTTTTTCAATATTAGCGGCACAAGAGGCACAAGTCATACCCTTAATCTTCAAGGTAGTCTTTTGCTCAGCCATTTTCTTCTCCCTCCTTCAAGAAAAAACATTTAGATACGGATTAAAAACACAAAAAACTAAAATAATTTCAAAAGCAGATAGGATTAACAAGATTTACAGGATAGTTTTTTCAAAGAATAAAAGCCTTAGTAAATTTTTAAAAAAATCAATTTAATCCTGTGAATCCTGTCATGTTTTATTTTCTCTGTGTTCACCTGTGATTTATTATCTTCGAAGTTCGTTTCTCCCGCAAGAGATGCATGGGAATAAACCGGCTGGGGACAAGCCGTTCGTATTCCCGGTAAGTTTCTCCGAACTTTTCCGCTAATTCTCTTTCTTCTCTCCCGGCTAAACGCCGATAGGCAATGAACAGGAAAGGAAACATGGCCGCGGTGAGTATAGTCGGCCACTGGATAAGCATCCCTATAAGAATGAGCATCAATCCTAAATACTGGGGATGGCGAATATAACTGTAAACGCCTTCCGTTACCAGTCCTTCCTTTCCCCTATAAATTCTCCGCCAACCCATTCCCAGAATAACTAACCCACTCCAAATCAAGATAGAACTGATCGCCATTACTAAACGCCAGGCGTCATTCAAACTCATAATTCCTAATCGCTCTAAAATTACGGCATTGAGATGGCCGGCTTTATGTCCAAGGGAAAGATGTACTCCCAAAACACTACTCAGGATGTATATTGTGAGGGGAAAACCATACATCTCCGCATATAAAGCCACGAGAAAAGCCTCGAAGAGCCCGAAAGAACGCCATTCCCTCTTTTTTTTCGGCTTGAGAAAAAAAACAGCGAAGAAAGTAAAGAAAAGAATGAGCCCAATCACCGCCGGCCACATCCCATATTCAGAGGGAATTTCCTTATTCTGCATAATTTTCCTCAAAGAATAGGCACAGAGGCACAAAGTCTTTTATCTCTTATTTCTTTTATGTATTTACTTTGTGCCTTTGTCCCTCTGTGCCTTTGTGCCTTTTTTTTAAATTGTTTTACTTCGTCCGACTCAGGTACTTAAAGAACTCCGAATCGCTGGAGAGAACAACCGTCGTTCCTTTCGCCAAACTTCTTATAAGCCTCCAGGGTCCTCAGGAAGGCATAGAACTCCGGATCCTTCTCGAAGGCCTCGGCATAGATTTTAAGCGCCTGGGCGTCTCCCTCGCCTCTTATCGTCTCCGCTTTTTGATAAGCGTCGGCCAGGAGAATGGTCTTCTCTTTGTCCGCCGCGGCTTTAATCTTTACGGATTCTTCCTGGCCTTCGGAACGGTATTTCTTGGCTATCCTCTCCCTTTCCGCCCTCATTCGGTCATAGACCGATTGTTCGACCTCCGTCGGCAAATCGGCCCGCTTTATACGTACATCTATCACCTGAATGCCATAATCCCGGGCCTTTTTATCGCTTTGCCGGCTTACTCTATCCATTACCGCCCCCCGCTGGATGGCGATAATATCCGACAGGTTATATGAAGCTAAGTCTTCCCTCAGCTCGGAGAAAACAATGTCGTCCAACCGGGCCTGCGCCCCGGCCTCCGTCCTCACCGTTTGATAGAATTTCAAGGGGTCCACAATCCTCCAGCGGGCATAGTTATCAACCACTAAGTATTTCTTATCCTTGGTGATAATCTTGGCCGCAGCGGCATCGTATTCCAGTATCCTTTTCTCAAAACGATATACCGTCTGGATAAAAGGAGTTTTGAAATGTAGCCCCGGTTCCTTGACCGTTTTCACATACTTCCCCAACTGGGTGATAATCACCTGTTCGGTCTCATTCACGGTATATAAGCTGGCCGCTGCTCCTATTATCAGAATTACGGCTAACAGGCCCACGATAAAGCCAAGTTTAACTTTCATTTTGTCCCCTCCCCTGTCTTATCCAGAGGCAACAGTTGCAACAAACCGCCCCCGGCTTCTTTGTCAATGACAAATTTCTTAATCCCGGGCAGTATCTCCTCCATGGTCTCTAAATACAGCCTCCTCCGGGTTACATCCGGGGCTTTTTCATATTCTTTCAAAATCTCCAGGAACCGGTCGGCATCGCCCTGGGAGCGACTTACCCTCTGTGACTTATATGCCTCCGCCTCCAGGACAAGACGCTCCGACTTGCCCCGGGCCCCGGGAATGATAGATTCGGCGTATCCCTCGGCCTGTTTAACAAATTTATCCTTGTCTTCCTTGGCCCTGACCACATCATCAAAGGCCGAGGATACCTCCTTGGGCGGCCGGACCGTCTGCAGTTTTACCTCGCTTATCAAGAGCCCGGAATCATATTCATCCATTATCTGCTGGAGAAGCTCTTTGGTATCCGCCTCCACCTTAAACTTCCCTACGGTAAGCACATCGTCAATCTTGCTCCGACCGATAACCTGCCTCAGGGCTACCTCGGCGGCATCGCGGAGAGTCCCGCTTGGCCCCTCGAGGTCGCGGACATTGAACAGGTAGGCCGAGGCATCCTTTATCTTATACTGGACGATAATCTGGGCATCAATGATATTCTCATCTCCGGTTAACATCAGGGACTCTTCCGGATAGAACCGGTAGCGGGCCGGTGGACCCGCGTACACCGTCCGGAACCCAACCTCCAGCCTTTTCGTCTCCGTTACCTTGGGCTTATCCACCACCTCAATCGGCCGGGGCAGAGCGTAATGCGGTCCCGGACCAACTATCCGGACCTCCTTGCCGAACCGTCTCACCACTCCCTGCTCATCGGGGCCGATAATGTAGATGCCCGAGAGAAGCCAGAGGGCAATAACGATGGGTATCCCGAATTTCAGGAACGGGCCCGCAGACTTAAGCAACTGCTTTAAATCTTCTTCTCCCTGGCCACCGATAATCTTGGCCGGAGTTATCTCATCCCATTTCATAACTCATCCCCCCTCCATTTAACAGTCCCTAACTCCTGCAGGACTTTTTACTTCCGGTAAATGATATCTTTATAGTCCCAGCTCCTTTTTCTGCTTCTCGGCCTGAGGGCAACTACAGGTAGCTAAGGTTTCATTACATGCTCCACAAGCACATTTGGTGCTGGAAAGCAATCTTTCTCTCTCCGCCCCGGTCAAAGGGGTATTAGCCTTCGTCGATGACTTTAGACGACAACCGGATATAGCTATAACCAGGATTAATAAGATACCACTGACTAAAATCTTTCTCTTCATTCCCTTGCCCTCCTTAAGTTTATAGGAATCACTTGAAGAATTATCCTCTATCCTTCATATTGAAAACGAACGAAACCTCCAGAATATCCACGAATAAATAACTCCTCCCAGTAATAGTGACCAGGTAAAGCCGAAAAGCATAGCTAAAGCTACCGCTCCGGCCGAACCAAGAACGGAAGTTATTCCATTCACCCCATACATCCAGGGAACCTCTTCAGGAAACACTTTTTTCAAAATCCTCAAGCCCGCAGGGAAAGGAATACCCATCAAAAATCCGAGAGGAAATATCAAGACCATGGTCAACAAGGACCGCCCCAGGAGCGGCAGGGATAAGAAATTGTCCATAATCGGAGATATTAAAAAAGCATAGGTAATGGCCAGGACAGCTATGCCCAGAGTGGCCAAGGAAACCCGGCGACTCAACTTCTCCCGGAAATAATGGCTGGTTAAGCTCCCCAAACCTGCGGAGAGAAAGAGAGCAAAGAGAATTACCGAAAATGTCAGGGTGGGTTCACCTAAAAAGAGGATAAACTTCTGAATCAAAGAAATCTCAATCAACATAAATCCCGCTCCCAGACTGGCGAAATAGAAGAGAAAATGATAAATCTTCGGGTGCCCGGCTTTAACCTTTCCCCTCTTTTTTAAGAAAAGGGGCAATAAAAAGAGAGGCGTGAAATAAGAGAGCACAAGAAGAAGGCTTTTCAGCCTATCGGGAATCCCGGGGCTGAAATTATAGAAAAAAGGACGGTCATCGGTAGCCGGCTGAAGGTTGACATCCTTCATTTCAGATACCAATTTTTCCGGACTCATTTTCCCTTCCATGAGGGACAACAAAAGCCCCTTTTCAAAGGAATAAGGAATAAAGAGAGGCGTAAATTGGAGAGCAGTAATTGCCCCGCGCATCTCGGCACCTTCGTCCGGGGTAAACTCCGATTTCTTCAGGATGAAGAGAGGAAACATAACCATGGATTCGTTCTTCCCCATCATCGCTGAGTTCTGAAGCATAGCTATGTGTTTCAAAGCCGTGGGAGTATCCTTTCCCGCCTCACCTAATACCGACAGACTGGTAATAAGAAGCTTGAGCAACTCCGGTTCTCCGTGAACCATAATAACCAGTCTCCCATTTTCTCGGAGACGGTCCAGATAATCCTGAAAGGCCTCTTTAGTAAAGACATAGTTCTCTGCCAGGGAAAAACCTATCGTCTCAGCAGCCGTAGTAAAGACAAGAGGAAGAAAGATAAGGTCATATTTTTCTTTCGTCCTCTTGATAAAACTTCTTCCTTCCTCCACAACAACTTTTATATTATCATACTTATTATAGATCCCCCCATTGAACTCGGAGAATTTGTTCACTGCTTTCACCATGGCAGGATTAATTTCTACCGCAGTAATCTCTTTGACTCCCGCCCTCAGAGCATTGAGAACATCAACACCTCCGCCGGAACCGATGATCAATACCTTTTCATTTTTCCCAAAGTAGAAAGGAGAAAGTTTATCCGCGGATTCAGACTCAGGGACGGGCGTCTCCACCTTCTCTTTTTTCCCGAAGTAGAAAGGGAAGAATTGTAACCGATAATCCAGATAGCTGACTTTTCCAAAGTCGCCGTCAAACTTAAACATAGAGGTTCCGGCCCCTCCATCGGTAAAAATGGTTTTCTGTAGAGGCCTGTTTTTCTCATCAACCACATCAATGCGGGCAAAGGCATTCCAGGTAGTGTAGACGATCTTTCCCTGTGACGACCGGTCGTCGAGTAGCCGCCGGATGGTCTTCTCGCTGGTCACCTTACTAGCTTTCTTTTCAAACAGGGAGGCATCCAAAAACCCACTTTTAAGGTGCCATCCAAAGAGGAAGGAAAGCAGAATAAGACTGACCAGAGCTCCCCGAGAATAAACCTTTTTCTCAGAGCCCAACCCTAAAATAAGTCCGGCTAAGGAAACTAAAACCCCCAGGAAGAGGGCACTATTTATTCCTCCCCAAAGCTGGAGAAGGAGGAGAACAAGAAGAGTCCCTAACGCTCCCCCGGTCAAATCGGCAAAGTATATCTTGCTCGTCTCCCAGGTAAAGCGTTCCAGGATAAAAGATAAAAACATCCCTCCAAAGAAGAAGGGAATAAGAGCAATGAACCCATAGAGAATAAGACTATCCGTGTTCGGAATTTTCAAGAGGAAGATAGTGGAAAACGATAAAGAAAAAGCCAAAAGCAAACATAAGAGACTGGCCACTCGCAAGCTTCTTTTCGCCGAGGGAGGCCTTAACCCGAGTACCCGCAAGGTAATGGCCCCTAACCCCAGACCGAAGATAGCTGCCGAGACAATCATAAAGACGGAATGATAGTAGATGATCACCGAGAAAATACGGGTAAGAAGAACTTCAAACATCAAGAGGGACAGAGAGACAATAAAGGTAGCACTAAGGATTAAGGTAAGTTTCCCCCGGGTAAGGGAAATCTCCTTCAGGGGTACGGCCGGCAGTTTCCCTCCCGGCATCTTTTCTCTCTTCTTTTTTTGACTTTTCTTTCCCATTTTTCCAAATCCTCAGGAAAACCACAACCAGTTTAAATCTAAAATCTAAATTTCAAAATCCAAATAAATCGCTAAAGCCCAAACACATGAAGAAAATTCTATAATTTTTTTGACAGCCTGCCTGCCACAGGTAGGGATGAACAGGATTGACAGGATTGTTTTACTTTTTCTGTAGTTATTAATCTTAATCCCATCTTCATCCTGTGAATCCTGTCAGAATAATTGCAGTTTTTTTATTTGTCATTTGGGTTTTGTCCTTTGTCATTCCGTCTCTTTGATGACGATAGAAATCTCATTATCAGAAGGGAGATAACGATGATTAAAATTCCTATTACCTGAGCGGTTTTAAGAGAGGTCCCCCAGATATAGAGGCTGTCTCCCCGGAAGATTTCCACGAAGAAGCGTATCCCGGAATAGAGAATAAGATATAATAAGAAAAGGTAACCATCATACTTCCCCTTCTTCCTCCATTTCCAAAGGAAGAGAAATATGGAGAAATCAAGGAGCATCTCATATAACTCAGTGGGATGGAGAGGCTGGGAACCATAGGCAAAGCTCGCAGGGGTCCCCTTGGGAAAGACTATCCCCCAGGGAAGTTGGGTAGGAGTTCCATAAGCCCCTCCAATCAGAAAGCAGCCTATCCTCCCGATAGCCTGCCCGATAATGAGGGAGGGAGCTAAAGTGTCGGAGAGTTTCCAGAAGGAAATCTTCTGCCTCTTAGCAAACCAGATAGCTGTCAATAACCCTCCGATGATACCTCCATGGATAGCCAATCCCCCTTTCCAGATAGAGAAAATTTCCGCCGGGTGGCTTAAATAGTTGCTCAGGTCGTAAAAAATAATATAATAGAGGCGAGCTCCGACAATGCCTGCTATTAAAGCATAAAGAGAAAAATTAACTATATTCTCCTCTCCTATTCCTTTTCTCCTGGCTTCCTTTCGAGCCAAATAAAGCCCGACTATAAAAGCAGTAGCAATCATTACCCCATAAGAGCGGAGAGTAAAATGTCCTAATTTAAAGAGTACCGGATACATATTTTTCTACCTTATGAATTTATTAACGGTATCTAAAAGCTCATCTATCTTGTCCCGGCTATTGTCCTTCTTAATAGCTTCGCTAACGCAGGTCTCAATATGTTTCTTCATTATAATGAGGGCCGTCTGGTCAAGCGCCCGTTTTACCGCGGTAATCTGATTGATGACATCAATGCAGTACCTTTCCTTATCTATCATCCGCTCGATTCCTCCCACCTGACCGGCAATCTTCTTCAGACGCTCCAGAGCATCCCTCTTAGTATCCTCATTAATCACTGCTTTCCTCCCGGAAAAACATTCATTAGACCTGGATCACAGGCTAAAACGAGTTTCACGATAAATGTCTGTTATTTATTTCCCTAAGAACTTTAAACTTCTTCCTCTTATCTCTTCTTAATAACTAATCCGAACTATTCTCTTCCCACTGAACAAGACGAGCCAAATCCCGGTATTTCCTCATTAACCATCTGAATATTATCTGCCGGCTTAATAAGCCGGAGAAAAACCACACCCAGAAGTTAGGAATGGAAATAAGAAATTTTTGCCCTTTTTCCATATGCCTAAAAGCTCCTTTATGCCCCCGGACGAAGGCCCGGTAATGAGCCAGCCCCTGTTTCCGGTTTATTTTTCCATCTATTATTCTCTGAACGATAATGCCACACTCCTGCCCGAAATGCAAGGCTGTTCTTATCCCTTCTCCGGTAAAAGGCAGACATTGACCGGCAGAGTCACCGGCCAGGAAGATATTATCCACGGTAGGTTCTCTTAAACGATGCGGGAAAAAGCCCCCGTGCAAACCGTCTATCTCCAAGTCAAACTGTTTTAAGAAACCTTCCAACCCTTCCTTCAACCGGGTCCGGCCGACATAGCTCCCAATCCCTATACGGGATTGACCCTTACAGGGAAAAAGCCAGGTCACCCCTTTATCGGCAAATCCGTTCCACCAGAAGTAGAGGCTGTCACCCGTATAGTCAAGGACAGTCTCAATGCCAAAGCTCAGGTCCTCTTTGCGAACAAAATCTTTCCTCAGAGAACTGGCTAAGACGGCCTTCCAGCCACTGGCATCAATTATACATTTTGAGCTGAATTCACCTCTATCGGTAATCACCTTATCCCCTCTTATTCCCCGGACAGCCGTCTTAAGAAACTCGGCCCGGGAGCGTTTGAGCAAAACCCCGCAGAACTTCTTATAGTCAATAGTGCAGAAAGGATAAGGGAGATTAAAGACCACCTTCCGCGAACCTATATGGACAATGATAGTCTTAAATATCTGGATGATCGACTCCTCAAGCCCCAACTCTTCCACGGTGGGAAGAAGGGTGCCGCAGGCTGAGCGGGGGAAAGTGCCGGGTTCTTTACTATCTATCAGGAGAACCCGCCCTCTTTTGATTTGATCAGCCGCCGCCAGCCCGGCAAAGCTTCCACCCGCAATAATACAATCGTAATCCATGTTAACCTCCCTGTGAAACAAGAAATATTTTGTAACCACGAATGGACACGAATACACACGAATTGTTTAAAAAATTTTATAACTTAACCTTCGGCATTCATTAGTGTTCATTCGTAGTCCCAGTTTACATCTTCATAGACCCAAACAAAGATGCTCGGCGGTCTTGCCTCTAAAAGTTAACCTTCATCTTAAAATAGACCTGGTCCCAGTCCTTCCAGCTTCCGAAGAGAGTCCCTTTCTTCCCGTCCGATAAAAAAGCACCCAGAGTAAGTTCCACATTATCGGTAGGGCGATAACTTATCTCCGGGAAGAGACCGGTGCCATAGCTATCTTGGATATTCCCTCTTATATCCTTTACCTCCAAAGCTCCACCCAGGGAGAGTTTGAGGTCATCATTCAGGAATTTTCTATCTACACTAACTATCAGATAATCATGCAGGTTACCCCGACCCCTCTCGGTAAAGAAACCATGAACATATTGAGTTTCCAAATAAATTCCGTTTTTAAAGGTATAATCCACCCCAAAAGTATGTTTAAGATAGGAGTCGTTGGACAACATAACATCGGTCCCCGACTTGACCTCCTCCGGAAAAAACATGGCCATCTCACCCCAAAAGCCAAGGGAACGGAACTCTCCGGCAAAATCAAATCCCACCACCTGCATTGCCGGAAAGCTCATCTCCAACCCATCCGAGTTATCAAACTCGACCGGAATATCATCAAAACCCTTAAAATAGCTCAAGGAATAGTCTAAGTTAAAAGCCATGCCGGAGATTTTCAAGGCAAACATTCCCTTATCCAGGGTTTTCGCCGGCAATTCTATCCTGTCCGGGACCTGTCCCAGAAGGGACAAGGCTCCTCCCCGGGGCAAAAGGATCGGCTCGAAAAAGGGCAGCCATACACCAGTTATGGTATAATCTCCCAAGTAATAATCCCCCTTCAGCGCCAGGGTAGGCACCTTGGCTCCAAAGTCCAGAGAATCGGTGAAATCGTCGGGGTTCAGATTATCCGTGGGATTAAACTCATCCGCCGCACCCCAGGCAATCCTCTGCTTGCCAAGCTTCAGGTCCAGGTTATCCCAGATAAACTGATCGAGCTCGATATAGGCCTCCCCGAGGCGGAGGTCAACCGGATAATTGCTTTCCACTTCACCCTCGGAGGGCAAAGTCTCCAATACGGGAAAATCATAGTAGCGAAACTCTAAGCTGATTAAAGAGAAGATATCCGGGCTCAGGTTAGCTTTTGCTTCTAACTTTAATTTGCCATAAGTATCCCCGTTAGATACTCCTTTATTTATATCAAAGCGTTTATCTATTTCCAGAAAACCATTCATTTCTACTCCTTCACTCCTAATCTCGACAGCAAAGAAAAGAAAAATAACATTAGACAGGATAACAGGATAAACAAGACTTTTTATTATCTTAATCATTCTATAACCCTGTCAAAAGAAGGGAAACTCCTGCCATCAAAACAATAAATCCAGCCCATCCGGTTCATCCCGGAAAAAATTACCGGGCCTGTCTCTTTAAGTTTCTCTCGGTAAAGAAATTATCCGCAAGGCCACTATCGTGTTTAATCTCCAGCACCTCCAGGACCGTTCGGTGTTCTGTCTTCACCGTTTCCATGGTCATCTTCATGGGAAACCAATAACCATCCACCTTTTCTATATTCTCGTAGGTAAGCACTTTAACCAATTTCCCCCCCGGGGAAAAGTATTCTGTCTTAGCCGGAATAAAAGTCTCTTTATCCACCCACATTCTTTGCCTGGAATAACTGACATCGACCCCGGGGCGAGGTTTGAGCTCAAGGATATACTGGTTGGGATCTTCCTTTTCCAGGGCGGAGTCCTGAGCCTGTTGAAGGATCGCCAGATAGTCCGCGGTATATTTAGTCTCGGCCATATTCTCATAGGAGAAATCCGTCCCCATAAAATCTTCGTTCTTGATATGAGAGGCTATCCTCCGAACCTTGCGAAAAGCGGGTAGATAAAGATACATCCTGTCCTTGGATAGGGAAAGGAAGCCTACCCCCTTAATATCGGCGGGCGACAGAAAGACTACCAGCCTTTTATCGTTCCCCTTCTGATAGAACCTGATGGTTCGCTCTTTCTCGGAACCGTCTGCTTTAATGAGGACCATCTTCTCGGTAACAGTCCTGTCCTGAGGGGCATTCATGGCTTCTTCCGCCCTCTTCAGGATCTCATCTCCGGTCAGGGCAAAGGCACTCTTAGCCACCAGAGGAAATAGAGCTGCCGCTAATAAGATTATGCTCAATTTTTTCATCTTTTTATTCCCTCCTTAAAAAACCGGATATGATCAAATTTTACCACGGAAACACAGAAATATGGAAATTTTTAATTTATAATAACCCTTTTTATTGTGATTCTTATCCTAAAAGTGTAGTCATCCATAATCTTCTCCCTCATCCTGCTAATCAGAACCTTCTTTTGAACGGAAGAATCAGTTTTTTTCAGTGTTTCCGTGGTTACGAAGTTTTCTTGGAGATTTTCTTTATCTTATCATCTGTATCCTGTTTAATCCTGTTAATCCTGTCTGGAATTCTTTAAAGGATTCTTTCTCTTCCTCTCTGTTTTAGGAGAAGAGCCTTTATTGTTAGGGTTTCTTTACTAAGCTCATTTTTCAGTGTCTCCGTCCTTCCATATCTCTGTGATTTTCATTTTTTCTTGAACAGCTCCTTAAAAATTTAGGTCTGACCCAAAGGATAACGGCCGGCAGAACCGTGAAAGTAAAGAAGGCGCTTAAGAGCACGGTAAGAGCCACCAGTCCTCCCAGTCTCCTGATATGCTGTCCCCCCGCTAAAAGGAGAACCGCAAAACCCAAACCTACGGTAAGGGCATTGATGAGGATGGCCACTCCGGTGGTAGAAAAGGTTTTCTTAAGGGCCTTAAGCTCATCCCCTAACCGGGAAAATTCCCGTTTGAAGCAGGAGATAAAATGGACATCGGTATCTATCCCCAACCCAATGGCAATGGAAGCAATCATGGCCGTGAAGGAATCCAGGCTTATCTTAAAATAACCCATCACGGCAAAATTAACCAGGATGGTCAAACTAATAGGAATAATGCTGATAATCCCTGCCGCCGGGGAGCGGAAAATAAATGCTAAAGTAATGGCTACCAGGATCAGGGCAATAAAGAGACTGAACACCTGAGTAGGCACTAACTCTTCCTCCATCTTCTTGATCACCGCAGCCAGCCCGGTGTTCTCAAAAGAGATAGGAAGCTCTTCAACCTTAGCAGAGAGAGGGATGGCCGGAAGACCCCGGTATTCACTCGTCCTCAAGGCAACAAGGTCCTCGTTCATCTCCCAGAGGTCGCCTTTAAGGTCCCGGGAGAGGTCCCTCACCCGGCCGGAATCCGGGGGAAGAAGTTTCTCGATTTTCCCCAGAGCCGAGGCCACCCTTATTTCCCCTACTGCCTCCTTTACCACTACCTCTAAGGATTGAGCCAGGGCCCTCAGGTCCTCCATTGTCGCTCCTTTAATTGCGGATTGGGCCAGAGTTAAAATCTTCGCCTCCTTGATACCGGCATTTCTCTTGAGTCCCTCCACAATACCGCCAGCCAGCGCTGCGGCGTCTGCCGGCGGGATTGCTTCTACCTCAGCCTCATTACTTAAGAGATATTCTTTAACCTTCCGTCGAATCTTCCCGTAACTATCCCCGGTTAACTCTTTCCCCAAAAGGGCAGTTCTTACTATGGAGCTGAGTTGCTCTCTTTCGACCCCGAGCTGCCTTCTGTTTATATCCAGGATAAGGTTATCGGTAATTCTCTTACGGCGTATCTTGAGCAGGGCTTCCCGGGCTTCAGGGGAAACCTTACTTAACTTGACCACTACCAACTTTTTGGGAAGGGTCTTAATAAAGGCATTTATGTCATCTACGGCCTTAGCCATGGTCCCCGTATGCCAGGTATCCAGCTTGGCCTGGATAAGACCCTCGGTCCCATCTTCTTTAACGAGCTGCTTCAAAATATCCTTGCCTTCAAGCAGAAACCGCAGGTTAGCTACCCCTTCTTTAGTCTCGGGTATCACATAGCGGTCATTAAGCACATCGTTCATCTCGCTGATAACGCCGGCTATGGACTGGGTCTCGCCCACGGAAGGCACTGTCTCCAGATATCGCTCTAAGTATCTCATTGCCTTCAAGGTAAAAGGGTCCTTAATATTTCCTTCCACTAATACCTGCACCGGCAAGGTCCCCCCGAAATCCCGCCTCAGGAGCATCTCCGCATGATAAGGCTTGCTCCCCTTTTGGAGACAACGTGACCAATCCACATCCTTTTCAATGCGGGGTATTACTACCGCTGCAGCAATTACGATCAAGCCTGAGAAGACAAGGATAGCTTTCTTATATTTAAAGACCAATTCTGCCACACGCTCCAAAATAAAGGGCCTCTTAGACGGTTTAGGTGTTTTTCGGTTTCCTGCCCTCGGCCGGGAGAAACTCAGGAGGGCCGGGAAGAGGAGAAAGGTTACCGCCAGGGCCAGAAATACCCCCAGGGCGGTGACCAGACCGAACTGCCTGATAATGGAAAAATTCGAGCTCAGCAGGGATAAAAAGCCAATCATGGTAGTAAAGGTAGTGATAATGAGGGGGGTACTTAATTCCGAGAAGGTCTCTTTAATTGCCGGCACGGGCGCTTGACCGTCCTCCCGTTTTTCATAGTACCGGCGCATTATATGAATACCATCGGCGCTCCCCATAGCAATGAGGATAATCGGCACCAGCCCGGTGAGGAGATTTAAAGAAAGATTAAACAGGGTCATCAGCCCAATAGTCCAGACAACGCTGAAAGACACCACCGCCAGGGGCAGGAAAATCCCCCCCGCCTTGCGGAAGCTTAAAAAGAGGATGACCAACATCAAAAGAATCATCAGCGGATCTAATGTTTTTAGATTATTGACGATAAGCAAGGTCATGTTATACATCAGGAAAGGCATGCCGCCGTAGGAAATCTGCTCCGGCCGAGGGGCAATAGTCCCGGTGAGTTTCCCTATTTTTTTGGTCACCGCAAATTCGGATACTCCCGGCTTAAGGCGGATGACGATAACGGTTGATTTTCCGTCTTCGGAGACCAACTTCTTAACATACATCTCCTTGGAAAGGACATAATCCTTAAGCTTTTTCAAATCCTTCTCGTTTTGCGGGATTTTTCCTCTCTGGATAAGCTTGCCTACTTCCAATCCCCAGGCAGTCTTCTTGAAATCGAGCACATTGGTGAGACTGGTAACATAGGCAACTCCGTCCAACTCTTCATAAGCAGCCGTGAGGTCCTGAACCAACTTTAGGGTCTTCGAGCTAAAGGCATCGTCAGCCTCAATAAGCACCAGGGCCATGGACTTGGAGGCATACTGCTTGCCGATATAGTTGAACTGCCGGACCAAGGGATCATCCTGCCTGAGGTAAGTGGTAAAGTCAGCATTCAGGCGGACTTTGAGCATCTCATAGCCCAGAATAAGGGTCACAAGCAACAGCAAAGTGATCACGATGCCCCGGCGGCGAATAATAATATCTATTAAACGTTTCATATCCTTAAAAACCTTCTCTTGAAAAAATATTTATAAATAGACCAAAGCCTATGGCTTGAATTTATATGCTTTCAGGATCTCTTTATTTACTTATTTTTATGCTTTGAGTCTCCCTTCTCAAGCATGATAAGCACCCCAGCTTTAAACTCCTTGATCATTTTCCTTTCTCCGAACTCCTCCCAGGCTTCCTTTCTTACGCCTTTGAATTTAAAAAGCAATTCGAAGGGCCAGGCTAAGACGTTAAAGGGGAAGGAGGCTCTTTTCCAGAAAAGAAGGATGAGATATCCTCCCTCCTTCAATACCCTCAATCCTTCCTCGACTACCCGCTGGGGTTTCTTGAGATGAGAGAAGACCCAGGTAGAGATGACTAAGTCGAAGGTGCCGTCCCGTAAGGGCAATCTGTTTATATCGGCTCTCAGGAAACTTACCCCTTCTCTTCCCCGGGATTTCTTCCTTGCCTGAGCTATCATCCCCTGAGACAGGTCCACCCCTACATAACCTTTGAATCCCAGTCTTAACCGGTCCAGCCTCTTCAGATTCGCCCCGGTTCCACTCCCCAAATCCAGGATTATTCCTTCCTGAGGCAAGTAACGAGGAAGAAGTTCTCTTTCCAGAAAATCCTCCATCCCCTCCGCCGCCAACTTTCGCCATAAAGTTCGGAAAGGGTCATAAAAAGGAGCAAAACGGTTATAGAGCTGCTCTACTTTCATAACCTTTTCCTACGCCGGTACAGGAGCATCTACCGGGCAAATCTCTGCACAAGCTCCGCAATCCGTGCAATCGTCGGGATTGATAAAGTATTTCTCTTCCCCTTCGCTGATAGCTCCCACCGGGCACTCCTCCAGACAGAGACCGCAGGCCGTGCAATCATCCGTTATTTTATAAGCCATTTCCCCCTCACCTCCTCTCGACCATTTGAGAGGTTAACACTTTAATATGTTCTATAGCAAATTAATAACCAAATAAGTAATGGCCAATTAACCAAACACTGAGGAGCTTTCTTGGTTCGGTTATTGATATATTGGTGTTTATTTGGTGCTTAGTGCTTGGTTATTGGTAATTTCACCGTTAATGTTTGAGGTTTCTAACACTGTACATTAATGTTGCTTATGGCTCTTATGCTTTTCCTTCCGCAGATACTTTTCCGGGTCTTCTTCAAACTCCGACTGGCATTCCGGACAACAGAGATAATAAGTCTCACTCTTATATTCTACTTTGGCATAGGCTTTATTCCTGTTGATTTTTCTGCCGCAAACCGGGTCATGATAAAACATAGCTTATCTCCTTTTAATGAGCACATCACTTAGTGCCAGCTAAGTGATAAGTGCGAATTAACTCCGTAGCTTAAGGGGAAATTGTCGGAGAGAATTTCCCCTTGTCCAAGCAAGTGAGTAACATCATCAACAACAACCTCCCCTCTTCTTAGGTTGTTGTTGAGGCTGGTCTTTAGGCATATACTTCATAGGCTCTTTATCAAAATTCTCCTTGCAGGCAGGAGCGCAGAAATAAAAGGTCTGTCCCATATGCCAACTGCTCACCGGCGAGGTTTTGGGATCAACGAATGTCCCACAGACCGGGTCTTTCACCATCTGAGAACCGCCTGTTGACCCGGAACCAACCCCGGGCCCGGAATGTCCTCCCTGTCCCACCATGCTATGGCCACCGTGACCTCTTCTCATCATCCAGAAGAATAAACCCCCGATAATGACAATCCATAAAATAGTACTCATCTTCATTCACCTCCTTAATGAACACATCACTTAGTGAAACTAAGTGATAAGTGTGAATTACCCGATACTTGACCTCCTTTTGCCTTTTGAGTTACCGGAATTCATTTAATAACCTTGAGAACAGCTTCTAAGACCGGCTTTGCCACAGAAGGATCCACTGCCAGCCAGATAACCTTCTTGGAGTCAAGATAAAAGTAATGTATCTGACCAAAACCCAATACAGAATATATCTTTCTTCTTTCCTCCTTGAGTTCCCGAAAATGACCAAAACTCTTAGTCCCTTTCCCGATCTTCTCCCGCATCAGGTCGATCTGCTGCCGGGCTTGCTCCTCATTTTCAAATTCGGCAACATAAAGCATGGCCTTTGCCTGGCCACTTTCATAATGCGCCACATAGCCGTTCTTTACCGCGATTTCCTTGCCGTGCAGTTTACTAATCTTAGCCATAGCATCTTTCCCCTGGGAAGAATGCCGAAGTTGTAAACCTGCGATTTCGGCAGGAATCGTAAACTGTTCCGTTTTGCTATCAGCAGGAATAGAAAAAAGATAAGCTGCTCCAAGTAAAGTCAGAATAGTTATAGCTAAAGATTTCTTCCTGAACATAGACACATCTCCCTCTAAGATAATTTTACCATAAATAAATAAAGCAAGCTAATGCTTCATATCATGGCAACTTTTGGGTGCCCGGACATCATCTCCCCCAGCTAACCGCTCAAGAAAGCTTTTATCTTTCCCTTTTCCGGAAAACCGTTCGGGCTTCTCCTCAAAGGTCGCCCGGCAAGCGGGACAATCAAAATAATAAGTACGTTTGCCATATATAGAAAAATACCTGCTATGTTTACTCACCTTAGCCGCACACACCGGATCTCGAGTTTTTCCAAACATATCCTCACCTCCCTAAAGGAGGGCAGGTCCCCCTCCCTTCCGGAGGGGACCCGCTTCCCTTCTGTAACCCTACATGTGGCAACTATCGCCTTTCTCCTCTTCTTCAGTACTCATATACTTCATAGGATTCTGGTCAAACTTCTCCTTACATCCCTGAGCACAGAAGTAGAAAGTTTTGCCCATATGCTCGCTGGTAGCTACGGCACTATCGGCATCCATATCCATCCCACATACCGGATCCTTTACCTGCTCACCCATATCATCCACCTCCCTTCTCTCGTTATAGCGTCAAATACCATCTCATTATCTTATAAACTTATCAACAGTATCTAAGAGTTCATCTATCCCGTCCCGGCTGTTATCCTCCCGGATGGCTTCGCTGACACAAGTTTCGATATGTTTCTTCATTATAATAAGGGCCATCCGGTCAAGAGCTCGCTTTGCTGCGGTAATTTGATTTACGATGTCAATACAATATTTTTCCTTATCCACCATTCTGCCGATTCCTCCTATCCGGCCGGCTATTTTCTTCAGCCGCCCGAGAGCAATCATTTTTGTCTCTTCATCTACCATAGCCTTTCCTTCCTCCATTCCTCATCCTCAATCGGCTTATTACCCCCTACCCCTACATGGTATGATAAAAGTTTACCACTTCCCCCGAAACTTGTCAAGGGGCAAATAAAAAAAATTTTCACTTGACAAAAAAGGGGGATATGATAAAATCCAATTGCAACTAAAACTCAATAGCAACTAAAAGGCATTCGATGAGAATAGAGGAAGATAAACTAAGGGACTATTTGAAGTCGAAGGGTTTAAAGTTTACCCCGGAAAGACAGCTTATTCTGAAAGAAGTGTTTTCTATCCACCGCCATTTTGAGGTGGACGACCTTTTTATCCGCATGCGGCGCCGGGATAATCGTATTTCCCGGTCCACTCTCTATCGCACCCTAAGGCTTTTGGTGGAATGCGGCCTTCTCAGGGAAGTTCTCTTCGAAGAGAGGCATAGCCATTATGAGCATATCCTGGGGCACGAACATCACGACCACCTTCTCTGTCTGGGATGTGGACAGGTAATAGAGTTTAGCAATAGTTCTATAGAGAAGCTTCAAAGCAAGGTGTGCGGGGAGTATAAATTTCAGCCCCAAGGGCACCGGCTTCAGATTACGGGCTACTGCAGGAAGTGCCGGTAAAAATTTTTGTGACTTAATTGAAACTAAGTTTTAATTGCAGTTAAGGAAAGGGAGAGGAGAAGAAGATGTTATCAAGTCTGTTAATCACCCTCCGGGAAGGAATAGAAGCCGCCTTAATCGTAGGGATTATCATCACTTATCTCACTAAGATTAATAAATCCATCTACATCAAGGATATCGTTCTGGGAATAGCCCTGGCTATCCTGGCAAGCATCGGGACAGCCTGGCTCTTTGCGAGGATTATGGGTGGATTCAGCGGTCGGAGCGAGGATATCTTCGAGGGAGTAATCATGCTCCTGGCCGTCTCCATTCTTACTTATATGATTATCTGGATGCATCACCAGGCAAAAAATATCGCCGGGAATATCCGGGAACAAGTAAATGCTTACCTCAGCCATAAGCAAATCTATGGTTTAGTCTTTTTGGGTTTCATCTCCGTCTATCGGGAAGGGGTTGAGACCGTCCTCTTCTTCGCTGCCCTTCGGGCGGTGGATGCGGCCTCCTGGTTAGGAGGCGTGCTGGGGCTGGTCCTGGCAATTACTTTGGCTATCCTCTTTTTCCAGACTACCCGACATTTCTCTTTGAGGTTATTCTTCCAATTCACAGGACTCTTCATCATCATCATCGCTGCCGGACTCTTCGCCCACGGCATCCATGATCTGCAGCAAGCTGAGGTCATTCCCATAGTGAAGGAACATCTATTTGATATTAACCCTACTATTACTTACGGGAAGACAAAAAAGATAGACGCTTTTCTTTCCCAATCTGACTGGCAGCAAAAAATACTTAAGAGACCCGAAGGAAAGGAAAAACTTATTCTTCTCCAGGAACTCATCCGGAACAATGGTGTTTATCGAAGCAAGAAGTATAAACCTTATAAGAGCCTCATCCAAGAAGGTTTGGTAGAAGTAAAAAGCCCCATCCGTTTAGCTTTTCATGAAAACGGGACCGGGGGCAGTTTCCTAAAAGCTCTCTTCGGCTACAATGGCAACCCTTCCCTGATAGAGTTTCTTGCTTATCTCCTTTATTACCTCGGCGTCTATGGGTTGATAAGATTGAGCCTGCACCGCTTGGACCAGTAACCAAATAGGAGATGGATTTTCTCCTATCCCCTCATCCAGCCTATACCCCAGGATTGGAGGTAGGAAGAGATAATAGAGAAATAGTTAGTAAATATCAAAACCCCCACAGCTAACAAAAAGATTCCCGAGATTATCTGAATCAACCGCATATGTTTCTGAACCTTTTTGAAATGAACCAGGAAGGAATTTATGGCCAGGGAGGTGATAAAGAGAGGAAGTCCCAATCCCAGAGAATAAGCCGTTAGCAGCTTAATACCCGAACCCACGGAACCGGTGGTGCTCGCATAAAGTAAGATGGTGCCCAGAATAGGGCCCACACAGGCCGTCCAGCCCATGGCAAAAGCATTCCCCACCAAATAGGAACCCCATAATCCGGAAGGTTTCCGGGTGAAACCAATCTTTGCCTCCCGGCTCAGAAAACTCCATCTCAATAGCCCCATAATGTACAGGCCGAAGAGGATAATTAAGATACCTCCCGCCTTCCGAATAACATTTTGATAATCGTGGAGAATTTTTCCGGCAAAACTTGCTGAAGCTCCCAGCAGAATGAAGATAGTGGAAAACCCGGCGATGAAAAGAAGCGAGTGCTTTATAGTTATTATCTTGATTCTCCCTCTATCAAATTCCTGGGTTAACTCCTGAAAAGATAAACCCGTAATATAGGAAACATAGGAAGGGAGTAAAGGCAAAACACAGGGGGCGATAAAGGATAAAAATCCGGCCCCGAAGGCAATGAATAAAGAGATGTTCTGGTCCAAGAATATTTCCTCCTAAACGATTACTTGGATTTAAGAAGCCCTTCAATTAAATCGCGGGTGCCCTGGGTAAACCAGTCCCGATAGCCTATCTCCCTACCGATCATCTTTCCTTCCCGGTTAATCAAATAGGAAGTAGGAGTTCCGGTAATTCCATACAGAGTATCTACTCTCCCGGTGGGATCCAACAGCCCGGAATCGCCAAAGAAAGTGTATCCGGATTTCTCAACAAAAGGCACAACCGCCCTAGCTCCTTCCCGATCACTGAAAACAGCCACGATAACAAAATCCTGGTCTTTGAATTGCTCATAAAGCTTCTGCAAAGAAGGCATCTCTTTACGGCACCAGTGACACCAGGTAGCCATGAAATTCAAAAGTATAATCTTGCCCCGGTAATCTTTTAAACGAACCTTCTTGCCGTCCAGATTATCCAGTTCAAAATCAGGAGCAGCCACATCTTTCCCCATCTTCTGAATTCCTAAGGAACGCATAAGCTTATCAAGACGTTTAGAGCTTGCTGTCCCGGAATTGGATATCTGCTGGCCGGTTTCCCGGGCAGGTCTTTCCTTTTTTGCTTTAAACTGTGGATAAAGCAGAAGAACAAAGGCCCCAAGAATTACAATTGAAATCACGGTTATGACATACGGCGTTCTTCTTTTTAAATTTTCCCCAGTCATTTATTTTTTCCTCCTTTCAACTTCATCTCTCTTTTCTCCCGGTAAGTTTCCCCGAACTTCCCGGCCAATTCCCTTTCCTCTTTTCCGGCTAATCGATAGTAAGCAACCATCAACATTGGTCTCATAAGAAGAGCAGGGATAGCCTACCCCTGAATAAGCATGCCCAAGGCAATGAGAATCAATCCTGAATATGGGGGGATTAAAAAATTCTAACGGCAACAAATAATATATACTTTTGTAGTTAAATTAGTTGGATAAGAGATAAGGGACTTATAGTAGATATGAAGAATTGAGGATATATGCTTGAATTTTGGAAATTTTGCTATCCGGCCTGTTGAGAGTTAACCGGAGAGAAGGTTTTTCTTCAAATGGCAATTTAGCTATTTGTCCAGATGGATAACTCTGCTTGAAGGAAGGGTAAGAAGAATAATTCTTAGGAACTTGAATAGAGCCGGAGCTGATTAATACTTGAGGAAGGAGACCGGAAGAACATTCTTCAGTCCCTAAACTCTGCCCTTGATTATGAGAGACGGCCGCGAAGGAATCGCTTGAACAATTCCAATTTGCAAGAAATAGAAAAGCTGCGGCAATCAAAACAACTGCTGCTAAATATCTTCTTCCGCTCATCATTATATCAACTCACTCTGGCTCAGTTTTCCCCATCATCCAGATTTAAGTTAGTATCACATCCTACCGGTACTGTCAAGAAAAAAACTTCCGGTCATTATATACCACCAAGGCATTATGATAGTTAAATGACAAATGAAAAAACCCAAATGACAAATTGTAACGGACTATAGACCATAGACTAAAAGATTTTTGTGGTTTTTGTCTAAAGTCTGATGTTTTAGGTCTGAATTCTATTATTGGGATTTTATCGATCGGACACACCAGTCGGCAGGGAGATGCTCTCCCAGCATGTCTATTAGGGACAGTGGCCGCTATAGCAGCCGGCAAACACTATTAGGTAGGTCATCAGGACATCCAACCTACCCCCCAGGCTTGGAGGTAAGAAGAGAGGATAGAAAAATAATTAGTAAATATCAAGACTCCCACTACTAACAAAAAGATTCCCGAGACCACCTGAACCAGCCGCATATGTCTCTGAACCTTTTTGAAGTAAATTAGAAGAGAGTTAATGGCCAGGGAAGTAATAAAGAGAGGAAGTCCCAATCCCAGGGAATAAGCCGTCAACAACCTGATTCCTGAACTAATAGAACCAGTGGTGCCCGCATAGAACAAAATGGTACCCAGGATGGGACCCACGCAGGGCGTCCAGCCTACGGCAAAGGTATTCCCCACCAAATAGGAACCCCATAAGCCGCGAGGCTTCCTGGAAAGACGAATCTTCGCCTCCCGGCCCAGGAAATTCCATCTCAACAAACCCATAATGTAGAGACCGAAGAGGAAAATTAATACCCCCCCTACCTTCCGAATTACATTTTGATAATCAAGAAGAACTTTTCCCACAAAACTTGCTGAAGCTCCCAGCAAAATGAAGATAGTGGAAAATCCGGCAATGAAGAGGAGGGAATGTTTTATGGTTATTATTCTGATTCTACTCCTATCATTTTCTCCCGTTAACTCCCGAAAAGATAAACCCGTAATATAAGAGACATAAGAAGGAATTAAGGGCAGAACACAGGGGGAGATAAAGGACAAAAGACCCGCTGAGAAAGCAATGAACAAAGAAATATTCTGGTCCAAAAGGTATTACTCCTTATTCAGACCCCAGAAGTCCTTCGATCAAATCGCGGGCATCCTTGCTGAACCACTCCCGATATCCTACCTCCCAACCGATTATCTTTCCCTTCCGGTCGATCAAATAAGAGGTGGGAGTTCCGGTAACCCGGTAGATGCCGGCCACTCTCCCGGTAGAATCCAACAGCCCGGAGCTCACAGAGAAGGTGTACCCGGATTTCTTGATGAAAGGCCCCACCACCCGGGCTCCTTCCCGGTCGCCGAAAACAGATACGATCACAAAATCTCTGTCTTTGAACCGGTCATACAGCTTCTGCAGATGAGGCATCTCCTTGCGACACCAGTGACACCAGGTAGTCATAAAATTTAAAAGCACAACCTTCCCCCGGTAGTCCTTCAAGCTTACCTTCTTGCCCTTCAGGTTAAACAGGGTAAAACCAGGAGCTTCTTTCCTCTTTTTAATTTCTTGAATACCCAGAGTGCTAAAGAGCCGGCTCATTTTTTCGGAAGATACCTTCTCGGCCGCTCCTGCTTTTACCGGAACGGGCAGCAGAATAGCCGCCAGGGCAGCAGATAAAAATATCCTTTTCAACATCTGTCTCATCTCCTTATGCATCATGATATCCTCTTCATGAACAATTTCTTTCCTTCCTTTGCCCACATTCAACTTTTCTTATGTTTGTGGCCAACCAATTATCCAAACAGTCTTTTAACTTATTCCCGAACAGGTTACATCTCCCCCTCCACCTTCCAGGACGTGCCTGTCTTTGTCACTTCCTCATCCCAAAAACTTCTTTCTTATCGCTATATTTTATGGTATCCTATTCCCAGATTTTTCGCAAGACATTAGTTTGCCTGACCCCGGAAGGAAGATTGCAAAACATAATCAGGCACAACAAACATTATCCCAGGAGGTGAAGAAGGATGGACTTACCTGTTTATCATTGCTTCAAAGTAACGCAAGGGCTTCAACTGACCGGGAAACTCGATGACCCGTTATGGAAGAAGGCACCTGTAGCAAAGCTGGTTCGGGCCGACACGGGCAAGGCTCCACGTTTCCCTACCGAAGTACGCCTGCTATACAGCGAGACTACACTTTACATCGGTTTTCACTGTATAGACGATTATA